>NZ_JACEHF010000230.1 GCF_014180685.1 Nocardioides pelophilus
CCACAGCCCGACCGCGACCTCGCCGCGGGGCGAGTCGTCGTCGGTCACTGCCGCGACCTCGAGACCGGTGAGCCGGCGGGCCGCGAGGTCCGGCTCGGCCACGGTCGCCGAGGCGAGGACGAAGGTCGGGAAGGCGCCGTGGGCGGCGCACACCCGCCGGAGCCGGCGCAGCACCTGCGCCACGTGGGCGCCGAACACCCCGCGGTAGTGGTGGCACTCGTCGACGACGACGTAGTCGACCGTCGCGAAGAAGCGGGCCCACCGGTCGTGGGCCGGCAGGAGCGAGCGGTGCAGCATGTCGGGGTTGGTCAGGACGTACTCACCGTGGTCGCGGGTCCAGTCGCGCTGCTCCTGCGGGCTGTCGCCGTCGTGGGTCGCGATCCGGACATCGAGGCCCAGCGCGTCGATCGACGCCCGCTGGTCCTGGGCGAGGGCCTTGGTCGGCGCGAGGTAGAGAGTGCTCGACCCGCGCTGGCCGCGCGGGCCGCGACCGGCGCGGATCGCCGTGAGCGCCGGCAGCAGGTAGGCGAGCGACTTGCCCGACGCGGTCCCGGTCGCCACCACGACGTGCCGGCCCGCGTGCGCATGCTCGGCAGCACGGACCTGGTGGCGCCAGGGCTGCGCGACGCCGCGGGAGGAGTAGGCCGCGACGACCTCGGGGTCGGCCCACCCCGGCCAGTCGGCGGTCACCGCCTCCCGGGCCGGGACCCGCTCCAGGTGGGTCAGCCGGTCGGCCCGCGAAGGGCCCGCGGCCAGCCGCCCGACCAGCGCCACGGGGTCGAGCGCGACGGCGGGGGCGGTGGGCATGAGGGCCATTCTCCTCGCCGCCCCCGACAAAAGAGCCCGACCACCTGCGCTCGTCCGTGGTTAGGTGGTCGTGGTTTGATATCGACGACGAAACTGCGATCTCCTGGGATGGACACGTGGACCTGACACTTTCGACGCGCGAGGTCGGTGGGCGGACCGTCGTTGCTGTCGGTGGCGAGATCGACGTCTACACCGCTCCGAAGCTGCGCGACACGATCACCGAGCTCGTCGCCGCGGGCAGCTACGACCTGATCATCGACATGGAGCAGGTCGAGTTCCTCGACTCGACCGGTCTCGGCGTCCTGGTCGGCGGCCTCAAGAAGGTCCGCGCCCACGACGGCTCGCTCCAGCTCGTCTGCAACCAGGACCGGCTGCTCAAGATCTTCCGGATCACCGGGCTCGCCAAGGTCTTCACGATCCACGAGTCGGCCGAAGCAGCGCTCGCCTGACGCGACGAGTGATCCCGCTCACACCCACCGTGTGTTGTGGGCCACACCGTGCGTAGACTCCGGCCCGTTCCATGACCTGGGTCCGTTGACCCGTCCCTGAATCTCTCCCCTGGAGGAAACGCATGCCCGGGATCCTTCCCGCTGTCGTGGAGGTCGAAGGCGGTGACTTCGTGCTGGTTGCCCTGGTGGCAGCGATCGCGCTCGGCTCGCTCGCGATGGCCGTCCTGTTCCGCTCGCAGGTGCTCGCCGCCGGCGAGGGCACCGAGAACATGCGCCGCATCGCGCAGGCCGTCCAGGAAGGCGCCAACGCCTACCTGCAGCGCCAGTTCCGGACGCTCGCGGTCTTCGCCGCCATCGCCTTCTTCGCACTGATGGCACTGCCCGCCGACGACGCCACCGTCCGGATCTTCCGCTCCGTCTTCTTCCTCGTCGGAGCAGGGTTCTCGGCCGCGATCGGCTACCTCGGCATGTCCCTCGCGGTGCGCGCCAACCTGCGCGTCGCGGCGGCCGCCAACGAGGTCGGCCGCGACCCGGCCATGAACATCGGCTTCCGCACCGGCGCCTTCGTCGGCATGGCGACCGTGGGCCTCGGCCTGCTGGGCGCCAGCGTCGTCGTGCTCGCCTTCCAGGACGACGCCCCGCACGTGCTCGAGGGCTTCGGCTTCGGTGCCGCGCTGCTCGCCATGTTCATGCGGGTCGGCGGCGGCATCTTCACCAAGGCCGCCGACGTCGGCGCCGACCTGGTCGGCAAGGTCGAGCAGAACATCCCCGAGGACGACCCCCGCAACGCCGCCACCATCGCCGACAACGTCGGCGACAACGTCGGCGACTGCGCCGGCATGGCAGCCGACCTCTTCGAGTCGTACGCCGTGACCCTGGTGGCCGCGCTGATCCTCGGCTCGCAGGCGTTCGGCGACAAGGGCCTCGTGTTCCCGCTCATCGTCCCCGCGATCGGCGCGCTCTCCGCGATCGCCGGCGTCTACCTCACCAAGCCCCGCGCCGGTGAGAGCGGCCTCAAGACGATCAACCGCGCGTTCTACATGTCGGCGGCCTTCGGTGCGATCGCCAGCGCGATCGCGGCGTTCGTCTACCTCCCGAGCAAGTGGAGCGAGTTCGGCACCGGCGTCGAGGCCGACCTGTCCCCGGCGGTCTTCGCCTCGGGCGCGGTCGTCATCGGCATCGTGCTCGCCGCCGCGATCCTGGCCCTGACCGGCTACTTCACCGGCACCGACCACCGCCCGGTCAAGGACGTCGCCAAGACCTCCCTCACCGGGCACGCGACGGTGATCCTCTCCGGCCTCTCGGTGGGTCTCGAGTCGGCGGTCTACACCGCGATCGTGATCGGTTCCGCGGTCTTCGGCGCGGCGCTGCTCGCGGGCGGCTCGACCGGCCTCGCGCTCTTCGCCGTCGCCCTCGCGGGTTGCGGCCTGCTCACCACCGTCGGCGTGATCGTCGCGATGGACACCTTCGGCCCGGTCTCCGACAACGCCCAGGGCATCGCCGAAATGTCCGGCGACGTGAGCGAGGAGGGGGCGAAGATCCTCACCGAGCTCGACGCCGTCGGCAACACCACCAAGGCGATCACCAAGGGCATCGCGATCGCCACCGCCGTTCTCGCCGCGAGCGCGCTGTTCGCGTCGTACACGCAGAGCGCGTTCGAGGAGATCGGCGCCGTCGGCGCCGCCGAGCTCGAGGCCTCGTTCCTCGTCTACGACGCCAAGCTGATCGTCGGTGCGCTGCTCGGTGCGGGCGTGGTGTTCCTCTTCTCCGGCCTCGCCATCAACGCCGTCGGCCGTGCTGCCGGCGCGGTGGTCATGGAGGTGCGTCGCCAGTTCCGGGAGATCCCCGGGATCATGGAGGGCACCGGCCGTCCGGAGTACGGCAAGGTCGTCGACATCGTGACCCGCGACTCGCTCCGCGAGCTGGCCACGCCCGGCATCCTGGCGATCCTGGCTCCGGTCGCCGTGGGCTTCGGTCTCGGCGTCGGACCCCTGGCCGGCTTCCTGGTCGGTGCGATCGCGACCGGCACCCTGATGGCGGTCTTCCTCGCCAACGCCGGTGGTGCCTGGGACAACGCCAAGAAGCTGGTCGAGGACGGCCACTACGGCGGCAAGGGGTCGGAGGCCCACGCGGCGACGATCACCGGCGACACCGTCGGTGACCCGTTCAAGGACACCGCTGGTCCGGCGATCAACCCGCTGCTCAAGGTGATGAACCTGGTCTCGCTGCTCATCGTCGGGGCGGTCGTCAGCCTGTCCTACGGCAAGGACGAGAACGACCCGGTGCGGATCCTGATCGCGGTCGCGGCCGCGGCCGGCATCGCGATCGCGGTCTACATCTCGAAGCAGCGGGTGTCGACGATGGGTGACGACGTCGACGCACCGGCCGACCCGGTCGAGGCTGCCTGACCGCACGGCACGAGAGAAATAGCCCGGACCCAACCGTCCGGACGAGCCGGCCCGGCCTCCCTGCGGAGGCCGGGTCGGTTCGTTTCCTGGCTTTCGCGGAGGCCGTCGCGATCTGCGGGATACGATCCGCGGAGAGGGCCCCTGCGCACGGGCGCAGGGCGATCGGGAGACGGTGGAGTGATGAAGGTACGCATGGGGGCACTTCGAGCGCTGGGCCTGGGAGCGGCAGCGACACTGGTGGTGAGCGGGCTCGGCGTGGTGAGCGCACCGGCCGCGCAGGCCGCCGATCCGGCGATCCCGGGTCCGAGCAGCGACCTCTGGTCGCCGGTCCTCAAGACCGCCGACGGGACCACGGGCCCGATGACGGACGCCGCCGGCGACTTCGCCACGGCGCACCTCGACCTGACGCCGGTCGACGCCGCGACGGACCCGGCCACCGTGTTCATGTCGGCCGACCTCGAGTACATCTACGTGCGCTTCCACGTGGCCGCGCTGCCCCCCAACTCCGGCGCCTACGTCCTCCAGATCGACACCGACGCCAACCCGGCCGGCTGGGAGCGGGCGGTGCGCTACGACGACGCCGCCGACACCATCACCTACCTCGACGGCGGCGCCAACGCCGGCGCGAAGACCGCCGGCACCCAGCTCGCGTCGATCCCCGCCACCGCGCTCAACTCGGCCAGCTACTCCGGCACCAACGGCGCGTACGTCGCCTTCGCGCTGGCGCGCACCGACCTCACCGCCGCCGGCGTACAGCTGGCCGGGCCGGTCACCATGGTCATCGGCACGACCAGCGAGTCCGGGGCCAACCTCAACGCCGGCGGGCTGATCTCCGCCGCCAAGGCGGACGTCCTCGGCACCGGCAAGTTCTCCGGCCTCTCGGCTCCCGCCTGGAGCACCCTGACGACCGACGCGATCGACCTGCGGGCCAACGACCGCGACGGTGACGGCGTCATCGACGGCATCGACAACTGCCCCGACGCCTCCAACCCGTCCCAGGCCGACGACGACGCCGCGCTCGACAACAACTACCCGTACGGCACCCCGGGCACGCCCGACGGCACCGAGGGCAAGGGCAACGCCTGCGACTCGACCCCGCGGGGCCTCGACCCCGACCAGGACAAGTCGGGCTGGCTCGACGACCAGTGCCCCGAGCAGTACGGCCTGCTGAGCAACGGCTGCCCGGCGCAGTCGACGACGACCGCGACGCTGCGCTACGTGGCGAAGCGCAAGCGGTTCAAGGGCATCGTGCGTGCCGACTTCGACCAGTGCGTGCCGCGCCGAGCGGTGACCGTCTTCCGCGAGGTCAAGGGACCCGACCGGCAGATCGGGTCGGACCGGACCACCGACGGCGGGAGGTACGCCGTCGGCGTGTCCAAGCGTCCGAAGAACGGCAAGTACTACGCGCGGATCGATCCCAAGTGGACCCTCGGCGCCCGGTGCTTCTTCGCGAAGTCGCCGAGAATCAAGATCGGCTGAGGTGGGCCCTGCCTCCGTCGCGCTCGCGGGGCCGCTCCGCGACGCGCTGCTCGCGGCCGACTTCACCTTCGACGGGGTCGCTGAGGTGCTCGGCGACGAGGCGCTCACCGCGCTGTCGCGCAACGAGACCACCCCGGCCTCGCGCCGGGCGACGGACCACGGCCCGCTCGCCACGCTGATCCGGCTCTTCCTGCTGCAGGACGCCGTCCCGTCGGCCGCGGCCGACCGGGCGCTGCCCGGGCTGGTCGACCGCCTCGCGGCCGCGGGCATGCTCGCCCGGTCGGGCGGGGAGGTGGCGGC
>NZ_JACEHF010000231.1 GCF_014180685.1 Nocardioides pelophilus
GAGCACCACGAGGAGGTCGGCGATGGTCGCGACGCTCTCCGCCAGCAGCGTCGCGTCGGACGGTACGGCGTACGCGTCCTCCCCCGGCGCCGGAGCGGCACCGTCGACCGCCGGCACCAGCTCGGCGAGGTCGCCGACCACGTCGACGCCCATCGCCACGAGCCGGTCGGCGACCGCGCGGGACTCGCCCGCGGCGTACTCCTGGTCGTCGGCGCTCAGCGCCAGGCGGGTTCCGCGACGCGGCTCGAGGATCCGGTGCGCGAGGACGTTCTTGACGACCAGCGGATAGGGACCGGGGAGCGGCAGCCGCTCGCCGAGCTCGAGGTTGACCCGGCGCAGCAGCTCGGCCTGCTCGACGCCGAGGGAGGAGTTCGAGCGCTCGAGCTCGATGTCGAACGCGGCGGGGTCGACGCCGAGGAGGCGCGCGAACCGCTCCCACAGGATGCCCGGGTCGGAGCCGGAGGGCGGCACCGTCACGACGTGCCGGCGCTCGGGCGGCAGGTCGGCTCCCCAGCGCTCGAGGACCCCGGCGTAGTCCTGGACCTGCCAGAACCAGCTGGTGCGCGCCACGTCCTCGCGGACGTCCCGGACGAACGTCGCGAACGACGCGGAGGCACGGTGCTTGACGTGCTCCTGCCACTCGGCGCTGATCTGCCGGACGTGGTCCCGAGCGGTCACCACCACGTGGACCTCGGCGGTGTCGGCGAGCACCGCGACGGCCTGCCGCGCCTGCTCCGCGGTCGCGCCGGCGAACAGCTCGTGGGAGATCAGCACGGTGCCGTCCGCCCGGGCCGCCTCGGCGGCCAGGCGTTCCCACATCCCCCGAGCCCGCGGCGGGTAGATCGGGTCGTCGGCGAGGCCGCGCACGTCCAGGGTGGCCAGGAAGTGGTCGTTGAAGCGGTCGCCCGGCAGCAGCAGACCCTGCTCCGCAGCCGTCGCCCGCTGCGACCAGAGCACGTCCTGGAGGAACGTGGTGCCGGTCTTCGGGCTGCCGACGTGGAGGAACACCCGGGGCCGCTGCTTCGCCGTCACGCGCCGACCCTAGTCGCGGAGCCGGGCCAGCCGGCGGCGGAGCCGGTCGCCGATCCGGCGAGCGGTCGGGACGAGACCGGGGTCGGGCTCCGGCTCGGGCGCGGCCCGCTCGATCAGGAGCTCGGCGATCGCCGCGATCGCGGCCTCGCTCTCCACCGCCGGGTCGACCGCGTCGGGGTCGATCCACGGACCCGAGCCCGGCACCGGCACCAGCTCGGCCAGGTCGCCGTGGACCTGGTAGCCGCGCTTGGTGATCCGCCGGTTCTGACGGGTGGCGATCTCCGCCAGCCGCTCGACGAGCTGCGGTGGGCACTGGGCCGGGGCGGAGGACTGCCCGGCCAGGATCGACTGCGCGAAGACGCGCTTGACGACCCTGCTGTACGCCGGCTGCTGGATCCGTCCGTCGAGGACCTCGTTGACCCGACGGAGCACGGCGACCTGCACCGCGCCGAGGGTCCGGTTGGCCGTCGGCTCCTCGGTCGTCGGGTCGAACGCGGAGGCGTCGAAGCCGACCGCCTCGCCGAACCGGCGCCACAGCACGTCCGGGCCCGCGCCGGGCGGGGGTCCGACGACCAGGTGGACGTTCTCGGGCGGGAGGTCGCGGGCCCAGCGGTCGAAGATGCCGATCAGGTGCTGGTTGCGCCAGAACCCGTTCTGCCGCTCCAGGCCCACGTTGGCGCAGAACGCCTCGAACGTCACCGGGTTGCCGTTCTTGACCCGCTCCTGCCAGTCCGAGGCCACCTGCCTGCCGAGGTCGCGGGCGGTCACCACCAGGTGGACGTCGAGACCCGCGAGCGCCGCCATGCCCTGCTCGACCTGCTCCCGCCGGGCGGCGCCCAGCAGCTCGTGACTCATGATCGTGGTTCCCGGGTACGCCCGAGCGCCGTCGCAGAGGCGCTGCCAGGTGCCCTCCAGCTCTTCGGCCGTCCTGCCCCAGAAGGCGTACGACCCGCGCAGCTCGATCGCGGCGTGGAACATCTCGAAGTGACGGTTGCCCGCGCAGGTGACACCGGCCGCGTCGAGCACCTCGCGGTGCCGCCACAGCGCGCGCTGCAGGAACGTCGTACCGCTCTTCGGGGTGCCGACGTGCAGCACCACCCGCTTTGCGGGGTCCGGGGAACTGGGCATGCTCATTTCCGGGCAGACTCTAGTGGCCGTCGCGGCCGGCAGGGTGCCGGGGAGCGGAGAACGGACCGTTCGGTCAGCGGCCGTAGACGTCGTACGGCAGGCGCCGCGCGTGTCGGCGGATCTCGCCCCAGTTCGCCAGGTAGTCGCGGTACGCCGATCGCAGGCTGATGTTGAGCGTGGTCTCGTCACTGCGCGTGAGGGAGCCGGTGACCCAGTTCTGGGACCCGGTCCACACCCGGTAGGCCCGCCGGTCGCGGCCGACCGTGCCCTTCACGAGGACGTACTTGGCGTGGGTGCGGACCTCGTTCCAGCCGTCGTCGTTGAAGTCCCAGCGGCTGTCCCACAGCCGGATCACGCGGTCCCGGGCGAGGTCGCGCATCCGGCGCGCCAGCAGCCGCGACGGCGCGCCGTAGATCACCCGCACCTGGCAGCCGTGGCGGGCCAGCCGCTCCACCCGGTCGAGCAGGTAGTCGCCGCGCTTGCCCTTCCAGTAGAACATCGAGATGTGGATCCGGGTGCGGCCGAACCCGCTCCGGCACCGGATCTTGCGCAGGTCGTGGAGGGTCGGGTCGGTCCGCTTGCTGGCGTTGCGCATCGGGAAGAACCGAGCCACGAACGGGCCGTCGCTGACCTGGACCTTGTCGCCACCGGCGCGGACGTCGTCGGTCATCAGCCGGTGCATCGCCTTGAACCCGCGGTAGAAGCCGGGCCGGTTCCGCACGACGTACATGTCGTTCCAGCCCAGCCTGGCGCCGCCCCTGTTGATGTTCGACGAGCTCACCATCACCACGTGCTCGGACCGCTTGGTCTTCGTGAAGAGGTAGAACTTGCTGTGCATGTTGCCGCCCTTGCCGCGGCAGCTGCCCTCGCAGACCTTGACATAGCTGCCGTCCTTCCCCCACGTCACCGAGTCGCGGCGCGGCGCCTGGACGCTGCGCAGGGACTGGCGGACGGTGAACAGCTCGAGCTCGGTGTCGTCGCGCTCGGCGTCGTCGGGCTGGGCGCCCGGCTTGACCCGGAGCCCGCGGCTGCCCGCTTGGAGCGGACGGTTGCACCGACCGGCCCGGGGGTCGCGGTCCGCCTTGCCGTCACGGTTGCGGTCGCGCACGTTGTCGGCGTTGAGGGCCGTGATCAGGCGCCGCGAGGGCCGGCTCTCGATGTCCTCGTCGATGATGACCCGCACCGCCACCCCGCGCCGGCAGGCGTCGATCAGCTCGTCGACCGCGGTCTTCCGGTCGAGGAGGAACGTCGAGATGTGGATCACCGGGTGCCGGTGCCGCCGCGTCTTCCGCGTGTTCCTGATCGCCCGCTCCACCGTCTTCACGATGCGGTAGTTGGCCGCCTTGTCGCCGAAGGGCGCCGGGACGTTGACCACCGTCCGGCCACCCGGGCCCGGGTTCGGAGCCGTCGCAGTGGCCGGGACCAGGAGGAAGGTGAGCGGAAGAATGACAACCAGCAGCAGCGATACGCGGCGCACGAGTCTCCCCGGGCTAGACGGCAGGTCGGGTTCGCGGAAACCCCGCCCTCGCACGCTATCCCTTTACCTTGGGCGCTCCGGGCTCCTCCGACCGGCGTGGCGCAGTTCAGTCGATGAATCACCCGTAGCCATTCGCGTCGAGTAAGGTTGATCACTACACCGGGCCGTCGGGCTGTTCGGTGTCACGGGAGGGAAGCCGGGAGAAGTGGGCAAGCACGAGTTACCGCGTCGCGCACGCTTGCTACCTGTCCTCGGCATCATTGCGCTCGTCGCAGCGCTGCTGGCGGTCGGGCGCTTCGCCATGGCCAACAACCAGACCACGGCCCAGGACAACGCCATCGCGGACGCCGCAGCCGCCAGCCTGCTCGAGGACGAGTCCGCGGACGCCGAGTCCGAGGACACGGCCGACGACAAGCCGGCCAAGACCGACAAGCGCGACGGCAAGGGCGGCGGCAAGAACGACGGCTCCAACACGGGCAAGAACGGCTCCAAGGGCCCGAAGGGCGAGCGTCGTCCTTCGGTCGACCTGCGCAACCGGGTCCAGGTCGCGGCCGACGGCCTCGCTGCCGATCCCGCTGCCTTCCGGGTCGCCAGCTTCAACGTCCTCGGCTACTCCCACACCAAGCCGGGCGGCAACAAGCGCGGCTACGCCGGCGGCAACACCCGGATGGGCTGGGCGGTCCAGCTGATCCGCGGCAACAACATCAGCGTGGTCGGCCTCCAGGAGTACGAGCAGCCGCAGCACGCGACGTTCATGAACATCACCGGCGGCAGCTGGGGCGTCTACCCCGGCCTGCAGGTCGGCAAGAAGGGCGTGCGCAACTCCATCGCCTGGAACAACGGCGTGTGGGAGCTCGTCGAGGCGCACACCATCCCGATCCCCTACTTCCACGGCAACCTGGTCCCGATGCCCTACGTGCTGCTCAAGCACAAGGAGACCGGCCGGCTGTCCTGGTTCATCAACATCCACAACCCGGCCAGCACCCGCGGCCCGGCGCAGCACTGGCGCGACGTCGCGACCGCCAAGGAGATCGCGCTGATGAACGATCTGCAGGCGCCGACCTCGGCCAACCAGATCGGCGTGCCGACCTTCCTGATGGGCGACTTCAACGAGAAGTCCGAGGCGTTCTGCCGGGTCACAGCCGGAGCCAACGCCCAGGCCGCCAACGGCGGCACCAGCTCGCCGTGCCGGCTCCCCTCCAACCACGGCATCGACTGGATCTTCGGATCCACCCCCGGCGTCGCGTTCTCCGGCTACGTCCGCATGGACGGCGGGCTCGTGAACCGGGTCTCGGACCATCCGCTGATCTTCAGTGACGTCACCCTGACCGGCGAGGCCCCGTACGTCGAGTGACCGCCGCTCCTCGACAGGGGCGCTTCGGATAAGGCCGCGGGCGCGGCGTCTGGGTCGGTCGCTGGGCGGGTGTGTCGGGGATGGGTCGGACCGCGCTGCGCGCGGGACCGACACACCCACCAGCCCGCTGCTCCCGCGGTGGGGTGGGTCGGGGATGAACCCCTCTGCAACGGGCCCGTTCGCGCGGGAGAGGGCGACCAGCCCCGCAGCGGGCCCGCGCGAGCCACCCCACCCACTCCCTACCTCATCCCCACCCACCCACCCCGAGCCGCCGGTCGCGCGGGAGAGCGGCT
>NZ_JACEHF010000232.1 GCF_014180685.1 Nocardioides pelophilus
GACCTGGTCGTCGGCCATCAGGGTGACGACGGCGCCGGCGGCACCGGCCCGGGCGGTGCGGCCCGAGCGGTGCAGGTAGGCCTTGTGCTCGGCCGGCGGGTCGGCGTGGACGACCAGCGCCACGTCGTCGACGTGGATGCCGCGCGCCGCGATGTCGGTCGCGACGAGCGTGGTCGCCGTACCGCTGTGGAACGCGTCGAGGTTGCGGGTGCGGGCGCCCTGGCTGAGGTTGCCGTGCAGGTCGACCGACGGCACGCCGCTCTTGTTGAGCTGGCGGGCGAGCGCCTTCGCGCCGTGCTTGGTGCGGGTGAACACGATCGTGCGGCCCGGCGCGCTGGTCAGGTCGACGAGCACCGGCACCCGGAGGTCGCGGTGCACGTGCAGGACGTGGTGGTCCATCTTCGCGACCGGCGACTGCGCCGAGTCGGCCTGGTGGATGACCGGCTTCACGAGGAAGCGCTTCACCAGCACGTCGATCGCGTTGTCGAGCGTCGCGGAGAAGAGCATCCGCTGGCCGCTGGTCGGGGTCTGCCCGAGCAGGCGGCGCACGGCCGGGAGGAAGCCGAGGTCGGCCATGTGGTCGGCCTCGTCGAGCACGGTGATCTGGACGTCGGCGAGGCTGCAGTGGCCCTGGCCGATGAGGTCCTCGAGCCGGCCGGGGCAGGCGATGAGGATGTCGATGCCGCGCTTGAGGGCCGCGACCTGCGGACCCTGGCCGACGCCGCCGAAGATGGTGTGGGTCTGCAGCCCCATCGCCGAGGCGAGCGGGCGCACGGCCTCCTCGATCTGGCTGGCCAGCTCGCGGGTCGGGGCGAGGATCAGGGCGCGCGGCCGGCGCGGGGCGGTGCGACCGCCGCCGGCGGCGATCCGGGCGACGACCGGCAGCGCGAACGCGTAGGTCTTGCCGGAGCCGGTGCGGCCGCGGCCGAGCAGGTCCTTGCCGGCGAGCGAGTCGGGCAGGGTCGCGGCCTGGATCGGGGTGGGGACGGTGATGCCGTTGGCTGCCAGCACCGCGTTGAGGGCGGTGGGCACGCCGAGGTCGGCGAAGTTCGTGGTCAAGAGAAGGTCTCTCCGGAGTGCGCGCCCTGCATCATGCGGATGCTCGGCGGACTCCATGTCGGCGTCTCGCCGTGCTGTCCCGCCGGCGGCGGGAAGGGAAGCGGGCCTCGGTTTCGAGGAGCGCGGCGGACGTCCGGGTGGAGCTGGAGCGTCTGCGTAGCGCGAGGCCCGGGGCAAGACCGGCCGGACCGATGTCCTCAGCCTAGGGGGTCGCGCCCCGATCGGCTGCATCCGCGCCTATGTGAAGCGGAGCACCCCGTCGTCGATCGGCGCGCGGCGGATCACCAACTGGTCGACGTAATAGTTCTGCGCCATCCGCCACGGCGCCCGGTCGCCCTCGCTGGGGAGCAGGTGCGCGGAGCGCTGGATGTAGCCCGAGGTGAGCGGCATCAGCGGACGCCGCTCGACCGACGCGTCGGGCACGGGTACGGCGGTCCGGTAGCCGTGCGCGTCGAGGTGGGCGAGCAGCCGGCACACGTAGTCGATGACCAGGTCCGCCTTGAGCGTCCAGGACGCGTTCGTGTAGCCGACGGTGAAGAACAGGTTCGGCACGCCGCTGAGCATCAGGGCCTTGTAGGCCAGCCGCGAGGGCAGGTCCAGCGGCTCCCCGTCGACGACGAACTCGATGCCGCCGAACGGCATCTGCATCTGGAAGCCGGTCGCCGAGACGACGAGGTCCGCCTCGAGCTCCTTGCCGGACGCCAGCCGGACGCCGGTCGGCGTGAAGGTCTCGATGGTGTCGGTGACGATGTCGGCGGCACCGCTCCTCAGCGCCTTGAAGAGGTCGCCGTTGGGGACGAAGCACAGCCGCTGCTCCCACGGGTTGTACGGCGGCGCGAAGTGCTCGTCGACCGGGAAGTCGGGCGGCAGCTGGCGCGCGGTCTCGCGGCGCAGGAACGCCTTGGCACGTGCCGGCCAGCGCGTGCTGAACTTGTAGAAGCCGATCGCCTGGGCGATGTTGGCCCACCGCGCCGCCCGGTAGACGACCCGCTCGGGAAGCCGCAGCCGGGTGAGCAGCCGGGCCACCGGGTCGCGCCGCGCGCGGTTGATGACGTACGACGGCGTCCGCTGCAGCATCGTCACGTGCGCCGCGGCGCCCTCCCCCGTCGACATCGCCGGCACCAGCGTCACCGCGGTCGCGCCGCTGCCGATCACGACCACCCGCTTGCCGCTGTAGTCGAGACCCTGGGGCCAGTGCTGGGGATGCACGATCTCGCCGCGGAAGTCGGCCATCCCCGGCCACTCGGGCTGGAAGCCCTGTTCGTACTTGTAGTAGCCGGCGCACGACCACAGGAAGCTCGCGGTCAGCGTGACCGTCTCGCCGGCCGCTCCGTCGTCGGCGGGATCGCCGACGCTCGCGGTCACCGTCCAACGCGCCTGGTCGGAGTCCCACTCGGCCCGGGTGACCCGGTGCTGGAAGCGGATCAGCCGGTCAACGTCGTACTCGTCGGCGACGGTGTCGATGTACTCGCGGATCAGCGGGCCGTCGGCCAGCGCGACGTCGCTGCGCCACGGCCGCCAGGTGTAGCCGAAGGTGAACATGTCGCTGTCGGACCGGACGCCGGGGTAGCGGAACAGGTCCCAGGTGCCGCCCTTGGCCGAGCGGGACTCGAACACGGCGACGGTCTTCTCCGGCAGCCGCGCGCGGACCTGCGCGGCAGCGCCGACGCCCGAGAGACCAGCTCCGATGATGAGGACGTCGACATGTTCCATGGAGCGTTCCTACTCCTCCGCGACCTGCACAGCGACCCCCCGCAGTAGGAGATCCTCGACATTCTCGATGCCCCAGGCGGTGAGCGCGTCGCGGGTATGAGCGCCTGCCTTCGGGGCGGGTGGCATCCCCAGGGTGGCCTGCGTGCGCGAGAATCGCGGCGCCGGCTGCGGCTGCACGATCCCGTCCTTCTCGACGAGGACCTCGCGGGCCTTCATGTGCGGGTGGTCGACGGCCTCGCTGAACTTGAGGATCGGCGCGACGCAGGCGTCGGTGCCGTCGAAGACCGCGCACCACTCGTCGCGCGTCCTCTCCTTGAACCGCGCGGCGATCAGCTCGCGCATCTCGTCGAACCGGTCGAGCTCGAACTGCCCGGGGGCAGTGTCCTTGATGCCGAGCAGCTCGACGAACTGGGCGAAGAACTGCGGCTCGAGCGCGCCGACCGACATGTGCTCGCCGTCGGCGGTCTCGTAGATGTCGTAGAACGGCGCACCGCCGTCGAGCAGGTTGCTGGCCCGCTCCTCCTTGAAGTTCCCGCCGGCCAGGAACGCGGCGAGCATGGCGTTGAGGTGGGCGGTGCCGTCGACGATCGCGGCGTCGACGACCTGACCCTCGCCCGACACCTTCGCCTCGAGCAGGGCGGCCAGGATCCCGATCACGAGGTACGTCGAGCCGCCGCCGAAGTCGCCGACCAGGTTCGCCGGGAACTGGGGCTTCTCCTTGACCTGGCCCAGCCCGTGCAGGGTGCCGGTGATCGCGATGTAGTTCATGTCGTGGCCGGCGGCCTGACTCCACGGGCCGTCCTGGCCCCACCCGGTCATCCGGCCGTACACCAGCCGCGGGTTGCGGGCGTGGCACACGTCGGGGCCGATCCCCAGCCGCTCGGCGACACCGGGTCGCATGCCCTCGACGAGCACGTCGGCGTCGGCCACCAGGTCGAGGATGACCTCGGCCGCAGCCGGGTCCTTGAGGTTGAGCGCGACGCTCGGCCGCCCGCGGTTGAGCAGGTCGTGACTGCCCCCGGTGAGCAGCTGACCGCCCGGCCGCTCCACCCGGATCACGTCGGCGCCGAGGTCGGCGAGGATGGTGCAGGCGTGGGGACCGGGGCCGATGCCGGCGATCTCCACGACCTTGATCCCCCGCAGCGGACCGGTGCCCTTGCCCAGCTCGATGGGACCGGCTTCGTTGTTCTCGAGCGTCATGCGGGCGATCATGGCACAACCCTGACAGTGCCGCTGTCAGCGTCCGCCGCTGGTCGGGGTGCGAGCGAAGCGGTCCGACGCCGCTGATTGAGGTGCGAGCGAAGCGATCGGCCGCCGCTGGTTGAGGTGCGAGCGAAGCGAGCCTCGAAACCAAGGCGCTCGCCGGCGTACCAGCAGGGTCTCGAGACGGTCGCTGCGCGACCTCCTCGACCACCGGGGGCAAGGTCTCGTGACGGTCGCTGCGCGACCTCCTCGACCACCGGAGGCAAGGTCTCGAGACAGTCGCTGCGCGACCTCCTCGACCACCCGAGGCAAGGTCTCGAGACGGTCGCTGCGCGACCTCGTCGACCAACGGAGGACGACACCGGGGGACACCGGGGGACACCGGGGGACACCGTCAGCCCGCGCGCACGATCCGCTCGAGCTCGAAGTGCATGGGGTCGGTGTAGCTCCAGTCGCCGCCCCAGGCGAAGCCCCACCTCTTCATGATCTGTACGACGACGGGGTGCATCTCGCCGACCGTGCCGCGCTGGTTCTCCAGCGAGTTGATGTCGATCGCGAGCCCGAAGGAGTGGTTGGACAGCGTGGTGGAGCCGGCGATGAAGCGCGGGTAGTAGCAGCCGACGTGGTACTCGATCTCCGGGCCAAGACCGGCCCTCTGGATCTCGAGCATCGCCTCTCTCAGCTGCGGCATCATGTACTTGTTGCAGGTCATCCGGCCCAGCAGCGGCACGGTCTCGGTGACGATGTGCGAGCGCACCCAGGCCGGATCCGGCTGGACCCGACCGCCGCCGATCGGCGTGTACGTGAAGACCCCGATGGCCTCGGAGAAGGTGCCGACGTACTGCACCGACTGGAACGTGTTGAAGTCGAGACCCTCCGTGGCGACGATGTCGAGGTCGGTCATGGAGATGTCGCCGACGATCGGCTTCAGCTCCTTGCGGAGGGCCTGCGGGGAGATGCCGCCGGTGTAGAGGACGAGTGCGTTGTTCTCGACCAGGCCGAGCGCCTCGCCCCACTCGGTGTTGACCACCGTGTCGATCGTGCCGACGTGATCGACGTACGCGCCGACGTGGATCGGGAAGGTGCGCTCACCCGAGCCCACCGCCAGGTAGCCGTCCTTGTCGAGCGGCAGCCGCCTCTCCAGCGAGCGGTCGACCGCGATCTCGCCCGCGGCCACACGCTCCCACCCGTCCTGGAGGCCGGCGCTCGCCTGAGGGGTGAAGGACCGGTAGCCGGCGGCGTCGAC
>NZ_JACEHF010000233.1 GCF_014180685.1 Nocardioides pelophilus
GCGGTGCGGGTCCCGAACTGCGGGCCCAGCGCCCCGGACGCGGCGGCCAGGTGAACCGAGGTGTCCCAGAACCCGTCAGGGAGGTCCTTGGCCCCGTCGATGCCCGACAGTGCCACGGTCGCGATCGACCGCACCGTGTTGAACCCCACCACGGTGACGGCGAACTGCAGGCTGGTCACCTTGCCCGACAGCCCGAAGTAGGCGGAGTTGGCCAGCCTCATCACCTTGGCGGCCAGCGCCACGTCGGCGCCGAGGACGGCCGCGAGCTCCGTCGCGTCCGAGCTCTCGTTGTTGCTGGTGGCGACGATCCGGGCCGCGACGGGCCGCTGGGACGCCAGCTGGTCCAGGCTCTCCAGCAGCGCGTCGATGTCCAGCATGATCGCGGTCATGACGCACTCGTGGTCGCGAGGGGATGTCCGGCCTTGCACCAGTCGACGAAGGTCGGCTCGTCGAGCGGCCGGCTGATGCCGAAGCCCTGCAGCAGTGAGCAGTCCATCCCCTCGAGGATCTGCCGCTGCGAGGTGGTCTCGACTCCTTCGGCGACCACGCCGAGCCCCAGGTTGCGGGCGAGACTGATCACGGCCTGGGCGACCGCGGTGTGGCCGTCCTGCAGCTCCGCCACGAAGGAGCGGTCGACCTTGAGGTAGTTGACCGGGAGTCGGCGCAGGTAGGCCAGGGAGGAGTAGCCGGTGCCGAAGTCGTCGATCGCGACCTGGACGCCGTGGTCCCGCAGCTGGGTGAGGATGATCGACGCGGTGTCGGGGTCCTTCATCAGGGCCGACTCGGTGATCTCGAGGCAGAGCTGGTCGGGGCGGAGGCCGTAGCGCCGGAGGGTCCGCTTCACCGTCTGCACCAACAGGTGGTCGCTCATCTGCAGGGCCGACAGGTTGACGTTCATCCGGGGCGGTGCGAGCGAGCCGAGCTGCCGCTGCCACTCCGCCAACGCTGCACAGGCGGCGTCCAGCACCAGGTCTCCGAGCTCGCGCACCAAGCCGTGCTCCTCGGCCAGCCGGACGAACACGTCCGCAGGGACGGCGCCGCGATCGGGGTGGTGCCAGCGGGCCAGCGCCTCCACCGAGACCAGCTCGGGGATGTCGCCGTCGCAGCGCATGATCGGTTGGTAGCAGAGCGTGATCACCCGCTCGTCGAGGGCCTGGCGAAGGTCCGAGACCATGGTGAGCGCGTCGTGGACGGCGCTGCGCGCGCCCTCGTCCAGCACCATGATCCGGCCCTTGCCGCGCGACTTCGCCTGGTACATCGCGATGTCGCAGTCCCGGATGAGGTCGTCCGGGGAGTGGTGGTCCGCACCCCGGAGGACCACGCCGATCGAGACCCGGGGGTGGATCTCGACACCGTCCAGCACCACGGGGTCGGAGACGACCCGCAGGATGCGGTCGGCCACCTCGAGGGCGGCGTCCAGCGAGCCGGTCCGGCACACGACCACGAACTCGTCGCCGCCGAACCGGGCGACGAGATCGCCCGGACGCAACGAGCCGGTGAGTCGGTGCGCGACCTCGACCAGCAGCGCGTCGCCGGCCTTGTGGCCCAGGCTGTCGTTGACGATCTTGAAGTTGTCCAGGTCGAGGAACATGCACGCCAGGCCCGCGTTCGGGTCCTGCATCGCGGCCGCGATGTGGTCCCACAGCTTGGAGCGGCGCGGCAGCCCGGTCAGGGAGTCGTGGGTGGCCTGGTAGCTGAGCTGTTCCTCGAAGGCCCGCCGTTCGGTGATGTCCTCCAGCGTGGCCACGAACCCGTCTCCGACGCCCGGGGTGTGCAGCGGGGTGAACCGCATGTCGGTGTAGCGGACCCGCCGGTGGCTGTCGACGAAGCGCGCCTGCATCTCCCGCTCCTGGCCCGCCAGCACCGCGACCACGGTGTCGATGATGAGCTCGAGGTCGTCGCGGTGCGCGTAGTCCATCCAGCCGGTCCCGATCAGGTTGTCGGCGGTCACGCCCAGCAGCGCGCAGAGGGCGTCGTTGGCGTGGCCCAGCCGCATGCCCTGCTCCGACATCATCGTGGGCACCGGGGATCGCTCGGCCAGCACCTTGAACCGGTGCTCGTGGGCCTCGGCGGACGCGCGCAGCGCGAGCTCCAGGTCGGAGTGGGCGCGGTGCACCTGCAGGGTCCAGAACCGGCCGTCCGGCGCGGGCGTGGCGCTCAGCCGGCACGGCACGGTCTCGCCGACGCTCGTTCGCACCGTCACGGACGTCGCCGTACGGCGCTCCCGGCGGAACATCGTGCGCAGCGCCACCCCGTCCGGTCCGTGCACGAACTCGGACAGGCGCTCGCCCTCCAGGTCGGTGCTGGCCAGGCCGAGCAGCTTGGAGGCACCCGGGTTGGTCCACCGGATGATCGGCTCCGCGGCATCACCCAGCTCGGCCACCAGCAGCGCAGCGCTCGACTCCGTCGACGCGGCGTGGAAGACGGCGGCGACGACGTCGTGGGGCTGTCGGCACGGCAGCCGACGATCGGCATCACCGACGGGGGAGGCAGCGCTGGTCGTCATGCGTTCCCCGTTCCGTCGGATACGAGCGGGGTCGGGCTGGAACTCCCCGGGGCAGGTCGACCGTCCATGGCGACCGCCCGGGGACTAGCCCCGCTCTCGGACCCTTATCGGCACCGGTCGGCCGGACCTGAGGCCGGCGCCGACGTGGCTCAGAGCCCGGGCTCGCGACCGTCGGAGGGCCGGATGCTGACCGCTGTCACCTTGTACTCCGGGCAGGAGGTGACCGTGTCCACGACGTCGGAGGTGAGCAGGTTCGCGGCGACGTCGGGGAAGTGGAAGGCCAGGAACGCCTGGCCGGGGACGATGGCGTCCGACGCCCGGACCCGGGTCACGACCTCGCCGCGCCGGCTGGCGACGACCGCCCGCGAGCCGTCGTCGAGGCCGAGCCGGGCGAGGTCGTCCGGGTGCAGGTCGAGCAGCTCCTCGGGCACCAGGTCGAGGTTCGGCGTACGCCGGGTCATGGTGCCGGAGTTGTAGTGCTCCAGCCGCCGGCCGGTGATCAGCGTGTACGGATAGGCGGTGTCGGGCTGCTCGCCCGGGGGCAGCCAGTCGAAGGCGGCCAGCCCGGCCCGGCCGGACGGCGTCCCGAACCGGGTCAGGTAGAGCTGCGCCTCGCCCGGGTCCTCCGCGGACCGGCACGGCCAGGGCAGGGCGCCGAGGTCGTCGATCCGCTGGTGCGAGATGCCGGCGAACAGCGGCGCCACCGTGGCGCACTCCGCCATCGCCTCGGCCGGCGTGGTCACCCCGAGGTCGGCGCCGAGGGCGCGGGCGACGTCGAGCAGGATCGCGAAGTCGGTCCGTGCGCCCCCCGGCGGCGGGAGCGCCGGGCGCACCCGTTGGAAGCGGCGGTCGAAGTTCACGAAGGTCCCGTCCTTCTCCAGGAACGACGCCGCCGGGAGCACGACGTCCGCGAGCCGCGCGGTCTCGGAGAGGAAGATCTCCTGGCTGACGACCAGCTCGCACCGGTCGATGGCGGCACGCACGTGGCCCGAGTTCGGGTCGGTCTGGGCGATGTCCTCGCCCATCACGTAGAGCGCCCGCACCCGGCCGTCGAGCGCGCCGGCGAACATGTCCGGGATCCGCAGCCCCGGCTGCGCAGGCACCGGCACGCCCCAGGCATCGCCGACCCGCTGCCGGGCCGCGTCGTCGGTGACCCGCTGGTAGCCGGGCAGCAGATCGGGCAGCGCGCCCATGTCGGAGGCGCCCTGGACGTTGTTCTGGCCGCGCAGCGGGTTGACCCCGCCGCCGCGCAGGGTCCCGACCGCGCCGCGGAGGATCGCGAGGTTCGCGAGCGTGCGCACCGCCTCGGTGCCGTGCGCGTGCTCGGTGACCCCGAGGCCGTAGCAGATCGTCGGCACCCGGGCCTCGCCGTACAGCTGCGCCGCCGCGCGCAACGAGCCGGCCGGGACGCCGGAGATCTCCTCGACCCGCTCCGGGGTGTACGACGCCAGCACCTCCTCGAGCGCCTCGAGCCCGTCGGCGCGGTCGGCCAGGAAGTCGCGGTCGGCCCAGCCCTCGTCGAGGAGCAGCCGGGCGAGGCCGTTGAACACCGCGACGTTCGAACCCGGACGGCCCTGCAGGTGCACGTCGGCGAGCGCCGCCAGCTCCGTGCGCCGCGGGTCGACGACCACCAGGCGCGCTCCCCGGAGCACCTGTTGCTTGATCCGGGCGCCGACGACGGGGTGGGCCTCGGTGGCGTTGGTGCCGGCGAGCAGGAACACGTCGCTGCGCTCGATGTCGTCGGCGGGGTTGGTGCCGCCGGACAGCCCGAACGCAGCGGTCAGCCCGGCTGCCGACGGCGCGTGACAGATGCGGGAGCAGTTGTCGACGTTGTTGGTGCCGATCACCGCCCGCATCAGCTTCTGCATCAGGTAGTTCTCCTCGTTGGTGGCCCGGGCGGAGGAGATCGCAGCGATCGCGTCGGGACCGTAGGTCGCCCTGATCCGGGCGAGCTCGCGGCCGACGTGGCCGAGCGCCTCCTCCCAGGACGCCGGCTGCAGCTCGCCGTCCTTGCGCACCAGCGGGGTGGTGAGCCGGTCCGGGGAGCGGACGAAGCCGTGGGCGAACCGGCCCTTGACGCAGGCGTGGCCGCGGTTGACCGGCCCGTCGGGGGCGGGAGTGACCGAGACGACCTCGTCGCCGGCGGCGTGCACGTCGAGCGCGCAGCCGACCCCGCAGTAGCCGCAGGTGGTGCGGGTGGTGCGGTCCGGCGCCGCGACCTCGACGGCGCGGCCCTCGGTGAGAGCACCGGTCGGGCACGCGTCGACGCAGCCCCCGCAGCCGACGCAGGCCGAGTCGGCCCACGCTCCGCCGTTGCCCGGAGCGACGACGGTGTCGGCCCCGCGGCCGGTGAGCGTGAGCGCGAACGTGCCCTGCACCTCGTCGCACATCCGGACGCAGCGGCCGCACGAGATGCAGAGGTCGCGGTCGAGCCGGACGTAGGGATGGGTCTCGTCGAGGCCGAGACCGCGGCCGCTCCCGAACAGGTCGGGGCCGACGCCGTACTGCTCGCACGCCGCGGCCAGCTCCGACGGGCGGTCGAGCGCACGGCCCGGCAGCCGCTCGGCGAGCAGCTCGAGCACGAGCCGCACCTGGGAGCCCACGCCGGCGTCGGTGGTGACGACCTCCATCCCCGCGGTGGCAGGCGTCGTGCACGCCGTGACGACCGCGCCGTCGGCCAGCACCAGGCACCCGCGGCAGGCGCCGGCC
>NZ_JACEHF010000234.1 GCF_014180685.1 Nocardioides pelophilus
CGACCTGGTCGGAGTCGGCGTCACGCTCCTCGCCGCGGGCCTCGACCGCCTCGGCCAGCAACGAGGCGAGCCGCCTCCGGTCCGGAGGCAGCACCGTCGCGAGCACCGCCTCCCTGGTCAGCGCGTGCCGGATCGCGAACCCGTCGCCGTCGGGCACGACGAACCGCTCCCGGCTGAGGTCGCGGATCGCCGCCGAGGTGGTGCGGTCGTCGAGGCCGAGGGCCGCACCCACGACCTGCCAGTCGAAGTCGGTGCCGAGCAGCGCCGCCGCCTCCATCACCTCGCGGGCGGTGGCCGACATCCGCTCCAGGCGGGCCTCGACGGACCGCGCGAACGAGGGCGGCACGGTGGCCGCCAGCTCGGTCGCCAGCCGCCAGCCGGCGCCGTCCTCCGCCCCGGCCCCGCTCCCGTCGACGACCAGCGCTCCCGATGCCTGCAGGTCGGCGAGCACCTCCTCGACCAGCAGCGGGAAGCCGGCCGAGAACCGCAGCACCCAGTCGGCCAGGCCGTCGGGCGCCGGGCCGGCCAGGCAGGCCTCCAGCATCTCGGTCACCTCGCCGTCGGCGAGCGGGTCGAGGGCCAGGATCTCGGCCGCCCCCCGTGCCTTCAGCGCACCGACCAGCTCACCGACCGCCGGCGCGTCGTACGGCCGGGTGGTCGTCACGACGAGGAGCGGTACGTCGCGCACGTTGTCGGCGACGTACTCCAGCACCCCGAGCGTCTCCGGGTCCGCCCAGTGCAGGTCCTCGATCACCAGCAGCACGCCGGGGCCGTCGAGTGCGGATGCCAGCCGCAGCAGGCCCTCGCCGACCAGCATCATCGAGGAGCCACCGTCGCCCGGCGCAGTGCCGAGCTGGGGCGCCAGCCGCCCCAGCGCCGGGAGGTACGGCGCGAGCCGGGAGTCGTCCGGCACCGATCCGGTCCGCAACCACCCCAGCAGCGCCTCGCCGAGCGGGCGCATCGGCGTCGGCGCGGCGGAGCGCACCGCGCGCCCGGACAGCACGGCCATCCCCGCCTGCTCCGCCTCGGCGAGGACCGTCGCGGCGACCCGCGACTTGCCGACGCCCGGTTCGCCGCGGATCACCCACACCCCGCCGTGCCCGGAAGCAGGCAGGGCGAGCGCATCCCGGAGCCGCGCCATCTCGTCCCCCCGGGAGACGAGGACCGGACATCGCACTGCCGCATCGTAGGCCCACCCGGCCGCTCAGAGATGAATACGTAGTCGAACGCGTTGGTTGCGTGCTGTTCGCGGATGTGGCGGGACCCCCTCGCCGACGACTGTTGTGTCACCTCCCCAGGGCACCCCACGCCCTCCACGAAAGGCACATCCATGCGCAAGCAGATTCTCGGTGCGACCGCCGCCATCCTCGGCGCGAGCGTTCTCTCGATCGGCCTCCCGTCCGCCCCCACCCATGGCGCCGCCTGGCTGACCACCCAGCAGATCCCGTTCCCGGCAGGCACGGTCAGCGACGTCGACGTCGTCTCGACCGGTCCCGGCGACGCCGTCGCGGCCGCGATCATCAACGGCGCGGTGCACGCGTTCACCGCCGTCGACGGCGTCTGGATCGGCCACGACCAGGTGCGCGGCGACGTCGACGCCGAGGGNACGTCGACGCCGAGGGCCTCGTCCTCGCCGCCAACGGCAAGGGCGACGCCGCGGTCGGCTGGGAGGAGAGCGTCTCCGGTGACAACCGGCTGCGGGTGAGCCGTCAGGTCTCCCCCACCAGCTGGACCGGTCTCCAGCTGCTCACACCCGCCGGTGCCGACGTCTCGGGCAACGCCGACCTGGGGATCGCCGGCAACGGCCTCGTGATCGCCACCGCGACCGTCAACGGCGACGAGGCCAACAACAAGCTGTTCGCGACCGAGTGGTGGGAGGGCCAGGCACCGCTGCCGCCCAAGGTCATCTCCGCGTCGCACTCCTGGGGCCCGTCGCTCGACGTGAACACCAAGGGCGAGGCGCTCGTCGCCTACACGTACGGCGGTCTCAACACGGACGTCGTGACGGTGAGCCGGCGTACGCCCGGTCAGGGCTGGAGCATCGGTGACAGCACCAGCAACACCGGCGACGTCGCCGCCCCGCCCGAGGTCGCGCTCAGCGACAACGGGCAGGGCCAGGTCATCTACGCCGACATCCAGAACGGCTTCTACGTCGCCCAGACGAGCCGGGTGCTGCCGGACGGCACCGCGATGCCGGACCAGACCGTCGGTCCCGTCGACGAGTACGTCTACGAGACGAGCGTCGACATCAACGCGACCGGGTCCGCGCTGTTCACCTGGATCTCGAAGAAGAACGCGCTCACCCGCGTCTTCTCCGCCAGCGCCGCCAACGGGGCCTACCCCGGCACGGCCAGCCCGCTGAGCGGCACCACCACCAACGCGGTCGACCCGACGGCGCGGATCAGCGACAGCGGACTGCGCGTCGTCCAGCACAGCGGCGACGGCCAGGTCGTGACCCACACCCGGACGGGCGGCATCCAGCCCTTCGTCCCGGTCTACAGCGGCAACGGCTTCCACGCCGACGACGCGGTCGACGTCGACCGCGAGGGCAACGCGATCTCGGTCGCCTTCAAGCCCGCCGGCGGGATCAGCGGCAAGTTCTTCGACGCGGCCGGCCCGACGGTGGCGATCGACACCCTGCCCGCCAACATGCTGGAGAACCCGCCGCTGCCGATGACCGTCTTCCCGATCTCGTGGACCATGGAGGACTCGCTGTCGAACATCCCGAGCAGCGACATCTACGCCACCCGCGCGGCGTGGAACGAGGCCGGCCACTCTGACCCCGAGGTCCTCGTGAACGACGCGCCCGGCACCGAGGCCGACGTCCCGTGGAAGCTCGGCACGAGCTACTGCCTCCAGGTTCGCTCGACCGACGCCGCCGGCAACTCGACCACGAGCGACCCGTCGTGCACCACGGTGCCGCTCGACGACCGGGGACTGGTCGGCGACGGCTGGAACAAGGTCACCCAGTCCGGCAACTTCCGCAACACGCTGCTGACCACCAACAAGCAGGGTCGGACCCTGACCCGCACCGGCGTCAAGGCCAAGCGGCTCGCGCTGGTCGTGCGGAAGACCGACGGCGGCGGCACGGTCAAGGTGACCTTCGCCGGCGAGACCCTCGGCAGCTACAGCCTCGACGGCACCGGCAAGAAGAAGGTCATCAACATGGCGGCGTTCCCGACCGTCAAGTCCGGGACGCTCACCATCAAGGTGACCAGCCCTGACGGCAAGCTGGTCAGCATCGACGGCCTCGTGGTCGCCAAGTGACCCGAGCCATCTGTCACGAGCACAGGGGGCGGGCGACCGCCGCCTGAGGTGGGGAGTCGTGCGGCCGGTCCGACCAGGACCGGCCGCACGGCTGTGCTCAGCCCTCCCAGACCCCGACCTTCAGCGACATCACGTCGGGCAGGTTGCACACGATCTGGCGGAAGGTGGTGCCCTCGTCTTTCGACGCCCACACCGCCCCGTTGCGGGCGCCGAGATAGATCCCCGCCGGGTCGTGGGTGTCTGCGCACATGGCATCGCGCATGACGCCGACGTAGAACTCGTCGGGCAGGCCGTCGCCGTACGACGTCCACGACTCCCCCGCGTCGTCGGACCGCCAGACCCGGGCCTTCGCCTCGGGCGGGTAGCGGCCTTCGCCGGCGCCCAGCGGGAAGACGTAGATGGTCTCGGGGCGGTGCGGGTGGACGACGATCGGGAACCCGAAGTCGCTCGGCAGGTCGTCGCCGATGGAGGTCCACGAGCCGCCTTCGTCGTCGGAGCGGTAGACGCCGCCGTGGTTCTGGGCGAAGAGCCGCTGCGGGTTGCTCGGGTGGCGGGTCACCTTGTGCACGCACTGCCCGAACTCGGGGTAGCGCTGGTCCTCGGGCAGGAAGTCGGCGCGGATCCCTTGGTTGCGGGGCGCCCAGGAGGCGCCGCCGTCGGTGGTCTGGTAGACGCCGCCGGTGGAGATCGCCACCGTGAGCGAGTCGGCGTCGGTCGGGTGCGGAAGGATCGTGTGGAACGCCTGACCGCCGAACCCGGCACCCCACTCGGGCTTCTGCGGGTGGTTCCACAGGGCCTCCTCGAGTGCGAACGTCTCGCCGCCGTCGACGGACTTCCAGACCGCGCCGGGCTCGGTGCCGGCGTGGAGGACGCCGTCCTCGATGCCGGGCACGATCTGCCAGATGCGCTCGACGGTCGCCCCACTCCCCTCGGGGAAGCGGATCGCGCCACCCGGCGTCTCCTGCCACGACTCGCCGAAGTCGTCGGACCACCGGACCTGGGGTCCGAGCCAGCTCGACGACGCACCCGAGAACAACCGAGGTCGACCACCACGGGTGTCGACCAGACCGGAGTAGACCTCCTCCATGTCGTGGTGCGGACCTGTCCACGACCAATCCTCGCGCCGGTCGTCCGAACGACCGATCCAGAGTCCCTTGCGCGTGCCGACCATCAAGATGGTGCCCATTGCCGCCTCTTTCGCTCGCCTACTCCTAGATTGACCGAGTGACGCCCACGATGTCATCGGTCTCCGACAACCGATCTCTGACGAGGAGTACGGCGATCGCGCTGGTGCTCGTGGGCATCGCCTCGGTCCAGCTCGGCGCGGGTGTCGCGAAGACGCTCTTCGACGAGATCTCGCCGACCGGGCTGGTGTGGCTGCGGCTGGCCTCGAGCTCCGCGGTGCTGCTCGTCATCGCCCGACCACGACTGCGGGGACGGGACCGCGTCGACTGGCTCACCGTGCTCGGCTTCGGGGTGTCGCTGGCCCTGATGAACTGGGCGATCTACCAGTCGTTCAGCCGGATCCCGATCGGCATCGCGGTCACCATCGAGTTCATCGGGCCGCTGGCCGTGGCGCTGGTCGGGTCGCGCCGTCCCCGAGACCTCGCGTGGGTCGGGTTGGCGGCCCTCGGGGTGCTGCTGCTCGGGGCCGAGCGGGCCGACCTCGACCTGCTCGGCGTCACCTACGCCTTCCTGGCCGGCGCGTCCTGGGCGGGCTACATCCTGCTGAGCGCGCACACCGGTCGGCGCTGGGACGGGCTCGACGGCCTGGCAGTCGCCAGCGTCGTCGCCGTACTGCTCCTGTCGCCGGCGCTCGCCGGGATCGACCGGGACCCGCTCGCCGACCCGCGGCTCCTCGCGCTCGGCGCGGCGGTCGGCCTGCTCAGCTCGGTGGTCCCGTACAGCTGCGAGCTGGTCGCCCTGCGGCGGGTG
>NZ_JACEHF010000235.1 GCF_014180685.1 Nocardioides pelophilus
GCACGCCGGCGCCGGGTGGCCGAGCAGGCCGCCGCCGTACGGCCCGAGCCGAGGCGTACGGCCGCGCTCCTCTGAGGATGCGCGGGACCCGATGGCGGCGTACCGGGAAGTAACCCTTAGCGTCGCCTCCATGCGCAGACGGGCGTCGGAGATCAGGGCCGAGATGGTCGCCAACGTGCTGTCGGTCGATGTCGCGGTGGGAGACACCGTGGCTCCCGGCGACACGGTGCTGCTGCTCGAGTCGATGAAGATGGAGATCCCGGTCATCAGCGAGCTGGGCGGGGTCGTGCAGCAGATCAAGGTCTCCACCGGCGACGTCGTCCAAGAGGGCGACCTGCTGGTCGAGCTGGGCTGACGGGCCCTTAGGCGGGCTCGTCGGGCTCGCTGGCTTCCCCGGCGTCGCGCCCCGCTGTCTCGACGGCCGTCATCGCCGTCTCGAGCAGGTCGGCCGCCGGGACGGCGAGGGCGATCGCGATCAGCACCAGCTCGCTGACGGTGAGCCCGGTGCGGCCGCGGAGCTTGTGGTGCAACGTCGACCGCGGGATGCCCGTGGCCGTGCTCAGCGCGGCGAGCTTGATCTGGCGCCGGGCGAGGATCGATCGCAGCTCGCGGAGGATCGCCCGCTGAACCTGCCCGAGACGCTGTTCCGAGTGGGACACAGGATCCACGCTAGTTCAGAATGAAACGAAGCGCAAGCACGAGTAGCCAGCGTGTTCATAATGGGATACCGTCTCGGCATGGGACAGAAGGAGCACGCATCCGCGCCGATCAACGTCGGAGCGGTCCGGTTGATCCGGGAGGGGTTCGCTGAGTCGGGGATGACGCAGGAGACCTTGTCGCGGACCTGCGGGATACCGCGGAGCACCCTCGCCAACATCTTGTCGCCGACCGCCGCACCGCGGCTGATCCACGTCGAGCAGATGATGAAGATCGCCGTCGCGCTCGGCGCCGACCCGCGGGTGTGGGCCACCGAGCTCGAGAAGGTCGCGCGCCAGCACATGGGCCCGATCGACGAGGTCGGCACCAAGCGGAAGGTCCGCGAGCGCGCCACTCCACAGGTGCAGAAGCGGGCGGCCCGCAGCAGGTCGACCAAGCCCACGCTCGGCAAGGACTAAGTGCCGGTCGCTGTGTCTACAGTCCTCGGATGATCCATCCCTGGCGCCGCCTCCGAGCCCTCAGCGGGTGGGAGCTGCGCTGGCACCAACCGGAGGACGACCCCGACCCGGGCTTCACGCTGTTCGACGAGCAGGTCATCAGCCTCCGCGCCAACCTGACGTGGGAGGAGCGACGGTGCACGGTCCTCCACGAGTGCCTGCACGCCGAGCGCGGGCCGACCCTCGTCGGCGTGCTTGCCGAGCGCGAAGAGCTGCGCGTGCGTCGCGAGGCTGCCCGGCTCCTGCTCCCGTCGATCCGACAGGTCGGCGAGGCGCTGGCCTGGGCGGCTTCCGCGGAGGAGGCGGCGGCGGAGCTGATGGTCGACGTCGACGCCCTCCACGACCGGCTCCGCTGGCTCCAGCCCGCCGAACGGCGCTACCTCAGGCAGAGGCTGGCCGGAGCGGCATGACTCCCGGTGGAGTGGGTACTTGCCCGCCATGGAGCTGCTGAGCCTGTTGCGGCCGGCGCACGAGCGGCCGCGCGACGGCGTCCTGGACGACGCCTGCACCTGCCACGAGGACTTCCACGAGCTCGGCGTGCACTGCCCGGGCTTCGCACTCCGGTGCGCTGGGGAGGACCCCGCTTCTCTAGACTCCTCCCCGGGGACCTAGTCCCCGAGGAGGGGTGCCGGAGTGGCCTATCGGAACCGCCTTGAAAGCGGTCGTAGGGAGACCTACCGCGGGTTCGAATCCCGCCCCCTCTGCGTGGAGAGTCCTGATGCGTCCGCAGCCGTCGACTATCGGATGGCCCCCTTGGTGGTGGCCCGGTTCGTCGGCGCCTACCTGATCCTGTTCGCCGTGCTGATCCTGGCCGGCACCCTGGTCGTGGCGGCCGCCGGGCTCGGTCCGGACCTGCTGGTCGTGCTGCTCGCCGCCGGGCTGCTCGGGCTCTTCGGGCTGGTGTGGTGGTTGCGCAACCGGGTGAGCGTGGTGCGGTTGACGGCCAGCGGCTACCGGGTCCGGCTGGTGCGGGGGGCCGGTGTCACCGAGGCCCGCTGGAACGAGGTCGAGGACGCGGTGGCGACCCAGCCGCAGGACGTCGCCTGCGTGGTGCTCCGGCTCAAGGACGGCCGCTCGACGACGATCCCGGTCGAGCTGCTGGCGGCCGACAAGGACGACTTCGCGCGCGACGTCCGCGACCACCTGGCGCGCGCGGCTCGCTGACGGACCGATGGGACTGGCCGATTCGGTGGGGCCGCGGGCGGCCTTGTAACCTGTCTGCGCTGACCGGTGCTCCGGTCGGCAGGGAGGCGTCGCCTAGTCCGGTCTATGGCGCCCGCCTGCTAAGCGGGTTTGGGGCTACAACCCCATCGAGGGTTCAAATCCCTCCGCCTCCGCGTCGACCCCCGGTGAGCTCGCTCGCCGGGGGTTCTCGCATCCGGAAGGCATCTCGGCCCGACCTGGCGCGGAGATCGGTTCGGTCAAGATCCGGGGCCAGGCATTGCGGGTTGTCCGTTCGGATGTTTCAGTAGTCACTGATCGACGCGTTTGTCTGGGGGCTCGTGCGACCCCGCACCAATCGGAGGGTTAGACGATGAGGGATTTCGGGCGAAGAGCAGCACTCGTGCTGGCTGCGACGGTGGCGACGGTGGGGCTCACCGCGCTCGCCACGCCGGCCGCGCCGGCGATGGATTCGGGATGGGGTTGCGGCGGAGCCTGCCGCGTGACCAACCGCTGATCTGACGTAGCGTCGAGGACGACTGCCGGCCGGTGCTGGCGGTCGTCCTCATTTTTCGGCGACGTTGTCGGTCTCACTGTCGGTCTCACTGTCGGTCTCACTGTCGGTCTCACTGTCGGTCTCGGTGCCGCCCGGCACGGACGTCGCGCGCCTGGCCTCGGACGTCTCGTTGCCCGAGATCCCGGCGCGCCCCATCGTGTAGCCGAGCTGGAACCGGGTGTCGGCGTCGTACTCGGCCTTGAGGTCGGCGACGTAGCCGGCGTACGTGCGCGGGCTCACGCCGAGCCGCTTCGCGCTCACCGCGTCGGCGTGGCCGGCGATGAGCATCCGGATCGTCATCGAGCGCTGCTCGGCCGCGATCTCCTTGACCGCGGCCTCCTCCGCGGTCACGAACGGGCGGCCGCGCGCCCAGGCCCGTTCGAAGACGTCGAGCAGGTAGGCGACCACGGCTGGTTCGCGTACGACGACCGCGGTGGCGAGCGTGTCGGGCGCCGGGGTCACCGCGGCCCCGCGGTCGTCGGCGATCACCCGGTTGAAGAACTCGGCCAGGGTGCGCACCTCCCCCCCGCGGGCCGAGNCTTCTGCGTGACCGCGTTGCGGCGCGCGCTGTGCTGGTAGAGCGTGCGCATGGAGATGCCGCGCTCGAGCGCCTGGGTGTCCCGCAGCGCCGCGGTCGCGATCGACTGCGCGTCGCGGCCGGTCTGGGGCTGGGCGGTCAGCAGGTCCTCCTCGGCGTCGCCGATCAGCGCGGTCAGGTAGGGGTTGATCGCCTCGTTGTGCAGGTAGGTGAACGGGCCCGAGCTCTGCGCCACGGGGGAGCGCCGCCAGCTGTGGTTGAGCGCCTGGAACGCCTTGGCCCACCGCGCGGACTCGTCGAGCAGCCGGGCGCCCTCGGTGCTGAGCGGGGTGACGACGCGCGACTGCACGTTGGCCGGCTCGAGCGCCCGCCAGACCCCGGCGTGCTGGTCGAGCTGGACCAGGTTGAGCTCGGCCAGCAGGTCGAGCGCCGCCTTGGTGTGGGTGCCCTCCGCGATCCGGGCGTCGTCGGGCGCGATCCCGCCCGCCTGCACCACCGCGTCGTACAGCTCGGTCGCCTCGCGCTCGAACAGCTCGCGATCCTCAGGCTCGTAGCCGGACAACACGACCTCCTGCTCCCACGCGCCGTCCGGACCGACCCCCGGCGGGCACCGTGTCGTTGCACATAATTGCAGACGGGGGGCGATTCGGCATCCGGACGAGCGCTCGGCTATTCTCGTGCGGTCGCTCGCAAGGCGGCATGCGCCCGTAGCTCAACGGATAGAGCATCTGACTACGGATCAGAAGGTTTGGGGTTCGAATCCCTACGGGCGCGCAGATCGAATGCGGGGCTGGGCCCGACCGAGCCGACTGCCGGCGTCGGGGGATCAGCCGAGGTAGTTGCCCGGCACGTAGCGAGAGCTCTGGCTCTCCTGCGCGCCGTCGGGGCGATGAGCCGAGACGGTCGTCCGGTGCTCGGCGGCGTGCCCGGGATCTCGTGCGGCGTCGGCGGCGTCGTTCGTGGCATCCGTGCGTGAGGGCAGCAGCGCGGTGGGGGCGGGGTGCGGGTTCTTCATGGGCGGGGTCCTGGTCCATGTCCAAGCTCACGGCGCGATTGCCTGACGCCGACTGGTAGCCGAGGCGTGGTACCCGATCAGCGCCTCAGGACACCTGGAGCCCGTAGACGACCTGTGCGTTGTCGCGGAACACCTTCCGCAGCACGTCCGGACCGTACGGCGCCAGCAGGTCGGCCAGGGCGCCGACGAGGGTCCCGTAGGAGGCGATCGCCTTGTCCATGGGGTAGTTGGAGCCGAACACCAGCCGGTCCTCGCCGAAGACGTCGGTGGTGTGGCGGACCAGCGGAGCCACCCGCTCGGCCAGCTCGGCCCGGCCGATGCCGGGCTCACGGTGGCCCAGCATGGGGAACGCGAGACCGGAGTGCTTGGCGACGACGTTGGGGAACGAGGCGACCTCGGCGATGTCGTCCTTCCAGCGGGCGAGCAGGTCCGAGCGGTCGCTCGCCGTACGGCCCGCCGCCTTGCCCATCGGACCGCACACGCCGACGGGTGGTGCGTAGTGGTCGAGCACGATCGTGGTGGAGGGGTACTCCTTCGCCAGCACGACCACGTCGCCGAGCTGATGGGAGTAGACGTAGGCGTCGAAGGTCAGGCTGCGCTCGGCGAGCGCGGCGAAGCCGCGGAGGAACGCGGGCGAGCGCATCACGCCCTCCTCGTCGATCCAGTTCTTGACGCCCCGGTCGGGGTGCCACGTCGTCATGGACCTGATGCCGCGGAAGCGGTCG
>NZ_JACEHF010000236.1 GCF_014180685.1 Nocardioides pelophilus
CGGCCAGCACCCGGTCGCCGACGGCGACCGTGTCGACGTCGGGCCCGACCGCCGTGACCACGCCGGCCACCTCGTAGCCGACCACCATCGGCGGCTTGGGCGCGTCGGGGTAGAAGCCGACCCGGGCCATGGTGTCGGCGAAGTTCACGCCGGCGGCCCGTACGTCGACGGCGACCTCGCCGTCCTTCGGAGCGGCAGGCTCGGGCCGGTCCTGGACCTGCAGGACCTCGGGACCGCCGTGGCGGGTGATGACGACAGCACGCATGGCTCGACGCTAGCGGCGTGCCGCCAGGGAGGACGTCCTCCTACGGTCGCAACCTCGCGCCCTCAGCAGACGAGGTCGAGACGGTGCTCGTGACCGTTGAAGGCGAAGGTGTCACCGGCCCGCAGGCCGGCGATCGCGTGGAAGACCGGCGAGTCGGCCGAGATCCCTTCGTAGGCGACCCCGTCACACTCGAACGCGTCCGCGACCACGCCGACGACGTAGTAGTCACCGCCGAAGGCGACGATCGCGCCGGGCTCCACGACGTCCTTGACTCCGAAGTCGAGGAGGTCGACCGCGGCGAGGTCGGCCTGCTGGCGCTCGCGCGCCGACTCCAGCAGCCCGTGCAGCTCGCCCGCCGCGTCGGACTGCGACAGGTCGTCGGAGGAGTACGGTGCCTCCGGGTCCAGCTCGGCGGCGGAGCGCTCCGAGGAGACCGCCTGTCCGGACGCCTCGAGCTGTGCCTCGCCGTGAGCCTTCAGCGCGTCCTTGACGCGTTGCTTGGCACTGGCGTCCAACCTCGCTGGCAACTCCGCTGGCTCGGCCATGATCGTCCTCTCGGGGTAGGTGGCGCCGGTCCGCCTGGTCAGGTCCGGTCCGCGTCGCCACGGACCGCGGCGGCGACCGCACCCGGGACGTCGGGGTTGAAGACGCTCGGGATGATGAAGCTCGCGTGCAGCTCCTCGTCGGTGACGACCGCCGCGATGGCGTGCGCGGCCCGCAGCAGCATCTCGGTCGTGACCTGCGAGGCGCGGGCATCGAGCAGGCCGCGGAAGACACCGGGGAACGCGAGCACGTTGTTGATCTGGTTGGGGTAGTCGGACCGCCCGGACGCCACGACCGCGGCGTACTTCGCCGCCTCGATCGGGTCGACCTCCGGGTCCGGGTTGGCCAGCGCGAAGACCACCGCGCCCTCGGCCATGTCCTGGATCCACTCTGCGGGCAGCACCCCGGGCCCGCTGACGCCGATGAACACGTCGGCGCCCTTGAGCCCGTCGCGGAGCGTGCCGCGGATCTGGCGCGGGTTGGTGATCGCCGCCAGGTCGCGCTTGGCGGGAGGGAGCGAGGTGTCCTCGCGCGACAGCAGCCCCTCGCGGTCCCAGACCACGACGTCGTCGGCCCCGTCGGCGCGCAGCAGCGACACGATGGCCGACCCGGCGGCGCCGCCGCCGGCGACGACGATGCGGGCGGCCGGCAGCGGCTTGCCGACCNGACCACGCGGAGCGCGTTGCGCAGCGCTGCGAGCACGACGATCGCCGTACCGTGCTGGTCGTCGTGGAAGACCGGGATGTCGAGCGACGCGCGCAACCGGGCCTCGACCTCGAAGCAGCGCGGCGCGGCGATGTCCTCGAGGTTGATGCCGCCGAAGCCCGGCGCGATCATCTCGACCGCGCGCACGATCTCGTCGACGTCCTGGCTCGCCAGGCAGATCGGCCAGGCGTCGATGTCGGCGAACCGCTTGAAGAGCGCCGCCTTGCCCTCCATCACCGGGAGCGCCGCACCGGGCCCGATGTTGCCGAGCCCGAGCACGGCGGAGCCGTCAGTCACCACCGCGACCGTGTTGCCCTTGATCGTCAGCTTGGCGACGTCCTCGGGATGCTCGGCCAGCGCCATGCTCACCCGGCCCACGCCCGGGGTGTACGCCATCGAGAGGTCGTCGCGGTTCTTCAGCGGCACCTTGCTCCGCACCTCGATCTTGCCGCCGAGGTGCAGCAGGAAGGTGCGGTCGGACACCTTGTGCACGGTGACGCCGTCGATGGCCTCGACCGCCGCGACCACCCGCTCACTGTGGTCGCTGTCGGTCGCGCTGCAGGTCACGTCGAGCACCAGCCGGTCGTGCTTGGAGTCGGCCACGTCGATCGCGGTCGTGATCCCGCCCGCCTCCGCGATCGTGGTCGCGACCGTGCCCACCACGGCGTAGTCGGGCGCGGCATACAGGCGCATGGTGATGGAGTACGACGACGGCGTGACGCTCATGCGTCTACCTAAGACCCCTCCGGCTCCTACTACCAAGTAGGAGTCGGCGCCCCCTGGGTTGTGGTCATTGATTTTCGACCTGGTTCGCACTTCCTCGGCGCTGCGACCGCTGTAACTCGGTGTTCGGTCCGCTCCCGGGGCGCCGAGTCCGCTCCCTCGGCTCTATGACCAGTCACAGCACCCGGCAAGCGCCCGCAACACCGAGGGAGTCCGAGGGGAAGTCCGCGTACGGCGAACGCGGCCGATCAGTCTCGTGCCGCCCGACCCGCCGTCGGCGTCGTCGCCTCCTCGCGGAAGCCGAACCGGTCGTGCAGCCGTCGCAACGGCCCGGGCGCCCACCAGTTCGCCTCGCCGAGCAGCCGCATCAGCGCGGGCACCAGCAGCGCGCGCACGATGGTGGCGTCGATGAGCACGCCGAGCGCCATCGCGACCGCGATCTGCTTCATGAAGAAGACCGGGCTGACGGCGAACGACAGGAACACGACGGCGATCATCACCGCGGCGGCGCTGATGATCCGGCCGGTCCGGGCCACGCCGTGCGCGACGGCGTCCTCGTTGGAGAGGCCGCTGTCGTGGAGCTCCTTGATCCGCGCCATCACGAGGACGGCGTAGTCGGTCGCCAGCGCGAAGGTGACCGCGAAGAGGAACACCAGGCTGGTGACCTCGACGGCGTACGGGCCCGGGTAGTCGAGCAGCTGGGTTCCGACCTTGCGTTCGAAGACCAGCACCAGGATGCCGAGCACGGCGGCCAGGGTCAGCGCGTTCATCAGCAGCGTCTTCAACGGGAGCAGCACCGAGCCGGTGAGGAGGAAGAGCAGGCCGATGGTCAGCGCCACGATCAGCAGGACCACGAGCGGCGCGTTCGCGACCAGGCTCTCCTTCTCGTCGATGAACCGGGCGGTGTTGCCGGACACCAGCAGCTCGCTCTCCCCCGGTGCCGCGAGCGACCGGATCTCGCGGATCGCGTCCTGCGAGGAAGCGGCGAGCGCCTCGCCGTCCAGCCCGGCGGTCGCATACGCGACGCCGTCGTCGGCCGTCACGAACGGCGCGACGCTCTCGACCCCGGGCACCGCGGCGATCTCGGTGGCGAGCCCGGCGAGGTCCGCTTCACCGGCGTCCCCGGTGACCACGAGCGATACGCCCGCCGAGAGCGCACGGCTGTAGTGGGCGTCGACGTAGCGGTTGATCTCGTAGGACTGCTGTCCCGGGGGCACCGCCTGGGCGCTGGGCCCGGTCAAGGTCGTCGCGAGCAGCGGCGCCGCCATGGCGAGGAGGAACGCGGCGGTCGCCACGGCGACGATCACCGGCCGGCGCATCACGCCGCGCGCGAGGCGGAACCATCGGTCCGAGGTGGCCGAGACCGCCGGCCCCCGGCGGATGGACAGCGCGTCGATGCGCGGTCCGAGGACCACGAGCAGAGCCGGTACGACGACGACGGCCATCACCGCGGACAGCACGCCGACGACCGCGCCGGCGAAGCCGATCGAGTAGAGGAACCGCTGCGGCATCAACGTCAGCGACGCCATCGCCGCGGCGACCGTGAGGCCGGAGAAAAGGCTCGCGCGGCCGGCCGTGCGGACCGCACGCCGGTGCGCCTCCTGGGTCCGGCCGTGGGCATCCACCTCCTCCCGGTAGCGGGAGACGAGGAGGAGCGCGTAGTCGACAGCGAGCCCCAGGCTCAGCGCGGTCGCGATGTTGAGGGCGAACAGCGAGGTGTCGACGAACGCCGCCATCACGCGCAGCGCGAACAGGGTGCCGAGGATCGACAGCACGCCGAGCATCAGCGGCACCGCGGCCGCGACGACACTGCGGAACACGAGCAGGAGCAGGAGGCCCAGGAGCGGGAACGCGATCAGCTCGGCCTTGGTCAGGTCGCGCCGGGTCTGGTCGTTGACCTCGTTGAAGCCGGGCGCGAACCCGCCATACCCGATGTCGACGAGGTCGGAGGTGACCCGCTCGCGCACCGACTCGTCCGCGAGTCCGCCCTCGTCCTCGAGGTCGGTCGTGGACAACCGGGCGGGCAGCACCAGGGAGCGCCCGTCCTCCGCGATCAGCCCCGGGACCGGGTCCTCGAGCGGATTGGTCACCTGTCCGACGTACGCCGAGCCGCGCAGCTGCTCGGCGAGCCGGGCCACCTCGGCCCGGATCTCGGGGTCGCCCACCTCGAGCGGGCCGCCGTCGCGGGCGCGGACGAGCACGAAGAGGCCCGGCTCCGCGCCGTACCCCTGCGCCTCGGCCAGCACCTCGCTCGCACGCTCGCTCTCCGACTCCGGGTCGGTGAAGCCGGCAGCCTTGAGGTGGTGCTCGACGTCGTGCCCGAAGAAGCCTGCGACCGCAGCGAAGAGGAAGGCGCCGGCGAGGATCTTGCGCGGATGGCGCCAGCTCCAGCGGGCGATCAGGTCGAGCATGGCGGCAAACTAGCCTGCGCCGACCCGCAGGGTGGTCGCGAGCGGGCCGCGCAGAAAACTTTACCCGCGTGGAGTCACCACGACAGGGCTCACTGGCCCTAGCCTGACCCGGACCACTGCTCCCCCGGAAGGACCCACCATGAAGAGCATCGGCCTGCCCCTCAGCGCCACCCTGCTGGCCATCGGCCTGACCCTGTCCGCGTGCGGCGGCGGCACGCCCAGCCAGGACGACATCGCCGAACAGCTCGTCGACTCCGCGAGCATCCCCGGGGACCAGGCCGACTGCGC
>NZ_JACEHF010000237.1 GCF_014180685.1 Nocardioides pelophilus
CTGCGATCGACGTGGTCTGCCGGGCCCTGCCGGGCGCGGCCGCCGACCTGCTCGGCCCGGTCGCCGCGCGGCTGGCGCTCGGCGGCGACCCCTTCGTCGTGTGGTCGGCGCTGGCCGGCGACCCGGCGATCGGTCCGCTGGGACGTGCCATGGCGCGCGCCCACCGCTCCGGCGCGCCGGTCGTCGCCGCGGTCGACCGGCTGTCGGAGGAGCTGGCCCGCCGTTCCCGCGCGGAGATCGAGGACCGCGCCCGAGCCGTCGGCGTCCGGGCCGCGGTCCCGCTCGGTGTGTGCCTGCTGCCGGCCTTCCTGCTGCTCGGGATCGTGCCCCTGGTCGCCGGGCTCGCGCGTTCGATCGCCTGGTGATGACCGCTGCGGACCGCCAACCGTCCACACGTCGCGCCGATCGGGTCCGCTCTCCACAGGCCGGCGTCCGTCGTACCGGTTCGGTCGGTCCGGTCCCGGAGGCTCTGACGCGCTGGCGGACCGCACCAGGCGACCGCCCGACCTAGGAGGCTCGCATGACCCGACCCACCTTCCACGCCCGCCGCAGCGAGCAGCGCGGCATCACCACCGCCGAGTACGCCGTGGGCACGGCGGGCGGCGGCGGACTCGCCGGCCTGCTCTACAAGCTGCTGACCGGCGGCTTCGGCGACCGCATGCTGCGCACGTTGTTCGACCACGTCTTCGGCCTGCTCGGCATCGGATGAAGCGCGACCGGTCGCGGAGCGAGCGGGGCGCGGTCACCGCCGAGCTGGCGCTCGGGCTCCCCGTGCTGCTGGCGGTCACGACGGGACTGGTCTGGCTGCTGTCGGTGGGCGCTGCGCAGGTCCGGACCATCGACGCCGCCCGAGAGACCGCGCGAGCCGTCGCCCGGGGCGACGACCCGGGCGATGCGGTCGCCCTCGGCCGCCGCGTCGCCCCCGACGGCGTGCGGATCGAGGTGGTGACCCGCGACGGGAGGGTGACCGTCCGTGCGCGGGGTCACGTGCGCGGACCCGGAGGGCTGTTCGACTTCCTCCCGGGCGCCGACGTCGGTGCCGAGGCGGTCGCCACCGCCGAGGAGGAGTCGTGACCGCTCGGCGCCGTGCTCGGCGGCCGCGTGACGAGCGCGCCGCCGCCACGGTGCTGGTCACGGCCTGTCTCGGGCTGTTGCTCCTGGTCGGTTGCGCGCTCGCGGTCGTGGCGGCCATGGTCGCGGCCCACCGCACGGCCCAGGCGGCTGCCGACCTGGCTGCGCTGGCCGGGGCGAGCGCCGCCCAGGACGGCGCCGATCCCTGTGCCGCGGCCGGCGCGGTCGCGACGGCCAACGGTGCCCGGGTGGCGCGGTGTGCGCTGGCGGGCGACGAGGTGACCGTCGAGGTCGTGGTCCCGGGCCCGCGCTGGCTGGGCCAGCCCCACGACCTGTCGGCGGCCGCCCGCGCCGGGCCGGCCGAGGGATCGGGTGATGTGTTTACCGAGCCCGGATCGGGTTAGCCTCCTCAGGCACAGGAACAACCGGACGGGTACGGGGACTCCATGAAACGCGCGAAGTGCACCGCGGCCGCATTCACCGCGGCCCTGCTGGCGTTGACCGCCTGCGGCGGCTCCGACGGCGACGCCGACGACACGACCGGCGATGCGCCGTCGCTCGACGCTCCTTCGACCTCGGCGCCGGTCGACGACGAGGCCGCGATCGAGAAGACGCTCGCCGGCTACGACCAGGCCCTGGCCTCGATGAACCGCGAGCAGAAGATGCCCCCGGCGCTCACCGCGGTGGCGACCGATGCCTGGGCCGATCAGCTGTTCACGACCTACACCGAGAACTTCTTCGACAACGGGCTGACATTGACAGGCCGCTGGCGCACCAAGGTCGACGACATCACGATCGACGGCGACACGGCCGAGGCCGACGTCTGCATCGACGGCAACCGGGTCTACCTCATCGAGATCGGCGGCACCATTCCGAGCGGCGCGGTCAGCCAGGGCCGGTCGCCCGGCGTGATCTCGCTCGTCCGTGACGGCGCCGGCTGGAAGGTCGAGGGCAACCAGATCGAGGAGGGCCCATGCTGACCAGGATTGCGCTGACCAGGATTGCGCTGACCAGGATTGCGCTGACCAGGTTGTTCGCAGCGCTGGCGTTGACGCTCGGCGTGCTCGTCGCCGCGACCACGGTTCCCGCGACCGCCGACGACCCGCCGGTCTGCGTGCCGCCCGCCCAGATCCAGGTCGACCAGAACGGCAACTACAGCTGCACCGTCGTCGACGAGGGCGGCGACAACGGTGGTGGCGACGGTGGCGGCGACGGTGGTGGCCCGAGCGAGCCGACCTGCGAGCTGTGGGGCCAGTTCACCTACTGCGTCGGCACCATCGCCTGCCGCGACATCCGCTGGCACCCGCCGATGGCTCTGCCCGACGGACCGAAGCCGCACGAGGACTCCGAGCCGCGCGCCCGCGAGTGCGACTACGGCGTGGTGGGCGGCCTCGGTCCCTACGTGGTGACCTACTACTGGTCGGACCCGGGAGAGGTGCAGCCGCCGACGCTCTACCAACAGGCCCTCACCGCGATCGGCCAGATCGACCTCACGATCCCGGCCCTCCAGACCAGCCCCGACGGACGCACGCTCGTCTACGTCCCGGTCTGGTACTGGCTCGACGGCGGCGACGGCGACCGCACCGGCAGCTCGGCGTTCGGCCTGGTCGCCACCGCGGTCCTCGACCGGATCGAGGTCGACCCCGGCGACGGCTCCGGAGTGTTCGACTGCCCGTGGGTGACCACGGCCGAGCAGGCCGAGCAGGAGTGCAGCTACTCCTACGACCGGGCCTCGAGCGACGGCACCGCACGGTGGAACGGCCGCCCCGCGCACCTGGCGAGCGTCACCGCGGTGTGGACCCTGTCCTTCGAGATCAACGGCACGCCCGTCACCATCCCGAACGCGCCGGCGACGCTCACCAGCGAGGCCAGCACCGCGCCGGTCCGGGTCGACGAGCAGGGCAGCGTGGTCACCGACGTCCGGTGACCTCGCCGCCGCTGAAGGAGCAGTCCGTCAGGCGTTGGGGTTGTCGTCGTCGGCGTCACGCCGACGCTCGAGCTCGACCTTGTCGAGCTTCTCCGACAGCTCGTTGAGGCGCTTCTGCTCCTTGCGGTGCTTCCAGCCCATCTTGGCGCCGAGCTTGATCGACCACAGGCCGACGAGGATCAGCGCCGCGGCGAGCACCCCGGCGAGGAAGAGTCCCTCGGTCGACAGGTTGACGTTCCACAGCTCGACGGTCGCCTCGTTGTCCTCGAACGTCACCTCCGAGCTGAACAGCCCGGCCAGGACGAGCAGAGCGCCGAGGCCCACCAGGATCAGTCCGAAGATCACCATGTCTGCACGCTACCGCCGGGGAGGCGCTCCGGCGAGCAACGCGTCGAGCAGCAGCACCGCTCCGCCCTTGTCGAGCGGGTCGTTGCCGTTGCCGCACTTGGGGGACTGGATGCAGGAGGGGCAGCCGCTGACGCACTCGCAGGAGGCGATCGCCGCGCGGGTCGCGGTCAGCCACTCCTGGGCGGTGGCGTAGCCCCGCTCGGCGAACCCGGCCCCACCCGGGTGGCCGTCGTGGACGAACACGGTGAGCACGCCGGTGTCGGGGTGGCGAGCGGTCGAGACCCCGCCGATGTCCCACCGGTCGCAGGTCGCGAACAACGGGAGCAGCCCGATCGAGCAGTGCTCGGCGGCGTGCGCGGCCCCCGGGAGATCGACCCGGTCGAGGCCCGCCGCCTCGAGAACGGCATCGGGCACCGTCCACCACACCGCGCTCGTGCGCAGCGTGCGCACCGGGAGGTCCAGCAAGGTCTCGTCGATGACCTCGCCGGTGCGGGTGCGGCGCCGGAGGTACGACGTCACCTGGTTGCTCACGTCGACCGAGCCGAACGACACCCGGCAGCTGGCCCACCGCTGGTGGTCGCGCTCCTCGACGATGACGATGTCCGCGACGTCGCGGGCGGTCGTGGTGTAGTCGACGTCGGCGCGCCGGATCTCGGCGACGTGGTCGTCGAGATCGAGCCGCTCGACCTGCCAGGTCTCGCCGCGGTGGACGTAGATCGCGCCGGTGTGGGCCGTGGCGTGGGCGCGAGCGCCGTCGACGGTGCCGACCACGCGCCCGGTGCCGGCCTCGACCAGCTGCACCTGCGCGCCGCCGGTCGACCGGATGTCGGCCAGGTCGGCGGCCCGGCGCCGGTCGGTCCAGAACCAGCCCTGGGGGCGTCGTCGCAGCAGCCCGGCAGCGACCAGGTCGTCGAGCAGGCCGCGGGCGGTCGGGCCGAACAGCGGCAGGTCGGCCGTCGTGAGCGGCTGCTCCTGCGCCGCCGCGCAGAGGTGCGGACCGAGGACGTAGGGNCCGCCGCGCAGAGGTGCGGACCGAGGACGTAGGGGTTGTCCGGGTCGAACACGGTGCCCTCGACCGGGCGGCCGAGCAGCGCGTCCGGGTGGTGCACCAGATAGGTGTCGAGCGGGTCGTCGCGGGCGATGAGCATGCCGAGGGCGCCGCCGCCGGTCCGGCCCGCGCGACCGACCTGCTGCCAGAACGCCGCGCGGGTGCCGGGGAAGCCGGTCACCAGCACGGCGTCGAGCCCGCTGACGTCGATGCCGAGCTCGAGCGCGTTGGTCGCCGCCATGCCGAGCAGCCGTCCGCTGCGCAGGTCGTCCTCGAGCGCCCGGCGCTCCTCGGGGAGGTAGCCGCCGCGGTAGGAGTCGATCCGGCCCGCCAACGCGGGGTCGACCTCGGCGAGCAGGTCGGACGCCCGTCGCGCCACCTGCTCGACCCCGCGCCGCGACCGCACGAACGCGAGCGTCCGCACGCCCTCGACCACCAGGTCGGCCAGCAGGTCGGCGGTCTCGGCGGCCGCCGGGCGGCG
>NZ_JACEHF010000238.1 GCF_014180685.1 Nocardioides pelophilus
TGGCCCCCTGCCTGGCCGGGCGGCAGGCCGCGGCCGGCATCGAGCTGCGGGTCTTCGACCTCGCGCCGGAGCCGGTCGAGGAGCTGGTCGCAGCGGGGGCGCAGGCGGTCGCCAGCGTCGCCGAGCTCGCCGACAGCGACGTGGTGTGCGTCATGGTCAACACCGACGAGCAGGTCAGGTCGGTCCTCGCCGAGGTGCTGGCAGCCGCGTCGGGCGCAGGACCCGGTCCGACGGTCGCCATCCACTCGACGGTGGCGCCCGCGACGCCGGCAGAGCTGGCCGCCCTCGCCGCCGAGCACGGCGTGGCCGTGGTCGACGCGCCGGTGTCCGGGGGAGCGGCCGGCGCCGCCGACGGGACGCTGGCCATCATGGTCGGCGGCACGGACGAGGCGTTCGAGGCGGTCCGGCCGGTCATGGACCAGATGGCGGGCAAGGTCGTCCACGCCGGTCCGATCGGTGCCGGGACCAGGTTCAAGCTGGCGCGCAACCTCATGCACTACACGGCCTTCAGCGCTGCGACCGAGGCCCAGCGGCTCGCCGAGGCCGCGGGCCTCGACATCGTGGCACTGGGCGAGGTGGTGCGTCACACCGACGCGATCACCGGCGGCCCGGGCGCGATCATGCACCGCGACACGACGGCCGAGCTGGAGCCCGGCTCGTTCTGGTACGGCGCCTTCGACCACCTGCGCCAGCTCGCCGACAAGGACCTCTCCTTCGCCATCGGGCTCGCCGAGGAGCTCGGCGTCGACGTACCACTGGCCCGGCTCGCCCGGGAGCGGCTGCCCTCCGGGCTCGGCTACCCCGAGTCATGACCGGAGCCCACCGCGACCACTAGCGTTGCCGGGTGCGCACCCCGGAGTACACCGACCAGCAGCTGATCGCAGCCATCGCGGAAGCAGCCGCCGAGCTGGGGGAGCCGCTGGCTTCCGGCGCGTACGACGCCTGGCAGCGCAGCCACGACGCGGCCTCCCTGGCGCTCGTGATCCGGCGCCTCGGTTCCTGGAACCAGGCGTGCGCCCGGGCCGGGGTGGCGACGAACAAGACCCGGTCGACCAGCCGGCGCTGGTCGGACGACGAGGTGGTCGCGGTCGTCGCGGCGTACCTCCGCTCCCCGGGAAGCACCGGTTCCTTCGCCGACTACAGCGAGTGGGCGAAGGGGCAGGACGGCGTGCCGAGCGGGGCCACCCTGCGCCAGCGGTTCCCCTGGGCGGAGGCGAAGCGCAGAGCCGACGCCGGCCCCTGAGCGAGGCCTGCTGGGGTCCCGAGGGGACCGGGACGTTGGACCCTGGCTGCCGGTTCTCGGCAGGCGCACCATGGGGGGATGGAGGACGCAGCACGTCAAGATCGCCCGGCGGTGTCGGGGGCTCCCGCCCGCCGCGAGGTCCCGCTGCACCCCAACGAGTCGGATCGCCTGGAGTCGCTGCGGTCCTACGGACTGCTCGACACGCCCCGGGAGCAGGCGTACGACGATCTCGTGCAGCTCGCGTCAGCGCTGCTCGACACCCCGATGGCCGCGGTGAGCCTGGTCGATCGCGACCGTCAGTGGTTCAAGGCGAGCGTTGGGATGGACATCAACGAGACCCCGCGCGACGAGGCGTTCTGCGCCTACGTCGCGGCCAGCGGCGAGCCGCTGGTCGTCCCGGACGCGCTCGCCGACCCGCGCTTCAGAGACTTCGAGCTGGTGAAGGGCGGCCTGCGCTCGTACGCCGGAGTCCCGCTGGTGGGCCGCGACGGCCTCCCGTTGGGCGCCCTGTGCGTGGCCGACACGCGCCCCCGCCGCTTCGGCAGCCGCGCCCTGAAGGTGCAACAGGTGCTGGCCGATCAGGTGGCCGCCCGGATGGAGCTCAGCCGGGCGGACCTGCGCGCCGGGCTGCGGAGCCACGACTCGGTGTCGGTCGACATGGGTGCCGAGCTGCGTCAGGCGCTCGACCGGGGCGAGATCCGGCCCTTCTTCCAGCCCGTCATCGACGTGCGGACCGGCCGGGCGAGCGGGATGGAAGCCCTGCTCCGGTGGGTGCACCCCGAGCGCGGTGTGATCGGCCCGTGTGACTTCCTGCCGGCTGTCGAGGCGTCGGGGATGATCGCGCCGGTCGGTCGCCACTCGGCCCAGCAGGCGCTGCGCGCGCTGCGCAGGTGCTACGACCTCGGACAGGCCGAGCCGCCGTTCGGTGTCTCGATCAACGTCTCGCCGGTGCAGCTGGCCGAACCGGGGTTCGCTGCCGCGGTCCTGGAAGAGATCCACGCCCTGGACCTCCCGCCCGAGGTCGTCACGGTCGAGCTGACCGAGACCGGCGTCGCCACCTCGGTGGCCGCGATCCACCAGGAGCTCGAGGACCTGCGTGCCGGGGGAGTCAAGGTCGACATCGACGACTTCGGCAGCGGGTACTCCACGCTGCAGCGGATGCTCGACCTGCCGCTGACCGGTCTGAAGATCGACATGGGCATCATCGGGCGGCTTCCAGACGACGACCGCACCGCGCGGGTGGTCGGCTGGCTGATCAGGGCCGCCCACGACATCGGGCTGGACGTCATCGCCGAGGGCGTGGAGACCGAGGCCCAGCTGACCTTCCTCCGGGCGCACGGCTGTGACCGGGTGCAGGGGCACCTGTTCGGTCGGGCGCTCCCGATCGAGTCCTTCTTCCCGGCCCCGCTCGACCGCGCCGGTTGATCGGCGCCGGCCTCGTCGCTGGTGCGATGATTCCGGCGTGGTCGGATCCCAGGGCGACGTGCCGCTCGTCGGGCGCGAGCGGGAGCTCTCGGTGCTGTCGGCTGCTGTCTCCGACGCGGCGACGGGCATCGCCGGAGCGGTGCTCGTCGCGGGCGAGGCCGGAGGAGGAAAGTCCCGGCTGGTCCGCGCGCTGCTCGAGAGCCTGACCCCGGGGCCGCTCGTCCTGCGGGCGCAGTGCGTCGACGTGGGCGATCCCGGCCTTCCCTACCTGGCGCTGGTCGACCTGGTCCGGGCCGTGCGGTCGGCGGCGGCAGCAGCTCCCGACGTCTCCTCGGCCCTCGACCGGTTCCCGCTCGTCGCCGGTCTGGCCGATCCGAACCGCTCCCTCGAGGACGCGGTCGACGGCGAGGTCGACGAGGCACGCCGCCTCCAGCTGTTCGACGCGATGACCAACCTGCTCGCGGACGTGGGACGCGCCCGCGGCCCGGTGGTGGTCGTCGTCGAGGACCTCCAGTGGGTCGACTCGTCCTCGGCCGACTACCTCCGGTTCCTGCTCAGCCGGATGTCCGCGGAGCGGCTGGCGGTGGTCGTGACCGTGCGCACGGACGGCCTGGCCGCCCGCCCCGCCGTTCGTCGGCTGCTGAGCGAGCTGGCCCGGCTGCCGAGGGTGCGCCGCCTCGACCTCGAGCCGTTCGACGAGGCGGAGGTCGCGGCGTTCCTGGAGCGGTGGGCCGGTGTCGAGACCGCACCCGAGGTCGCGACGGAGGTGCTGCGTCGTACCGGGGGCAATCCCTACTACGTGCAGACCTTGGCGGCAGACGTGGCGCGCACCGGCCGGGTGGACGACGGGGTGCCGCGGGTCCTGGCCGACCTGCTCGTCGGCAGGCTGGACGGGCTCCCCGACGAGGTGCGGACGCTCGTGCGGTGCGCGGCCGTGGTGGCACACGTCGTGCCCGACCGGCAGCTCCGCCAGGTGGCGGGGCTGGGCGACGCCGCGACCGACGAGGCGGTGCGGTCCGCGGTGGCCGAAGGACTGCTGGTGCCCGACGGAGCCGGCTACCGGTTCCCGCACGAGCTGCTGCGCGCGGCCGTGCACGACGACCTCCTGCCGGGCGAACGGGCTCGGCTGCACGCGGCTCACGCCGCCGCGCTGGAGGCGGGCGCAGCCGGCCCGGCGCCGGCGGCGGAGATCGCGCACCACCACTCCGGTGCGCAGGACGCACCGAGGACGCTGGCCTGGTCGGTCCGGGCAGCGGAGGAGGCGCTGCGCGTCCACGCTCCCGGCGAAGCGCTGCAGCACCTGGAGCGGGCGCTCGCGGAGTGGCCGGGCGTCCATGACGCGGCTGCCCTCGCCGGAGCGAGCCGAGGGCGGGTGGCGGTGCGGGCGGCGCGGGCCGCCGGACTGGCCGGCGAGATCTCGCGCTCGGTGGACCGGGCAGGCGAGGCCGTTCGCCTCTGCGACGCGGACGGCGACGCGGCGGGGGGAGTGGAGGCGCGCGCGGAGCTGGTGCGCCAGCTGGTGGCTCTCGACCGGACCGACCAGACGGTCGGGTACGCCGAGGAGGCCGTGCGGCTGGCTGAGACGGCGCCGCTGGACCCGGGCACCACGGCGCTCGCCCACGTCGTACTGGCCAGGGCGCTGGTGGCGGCCCGCCGGATCGCCGAGGCGGGACCGCAGGCCCGACGCGCCCTCGCGACGGCGCAGGCGGTCGGCGTGCCGAGCCTGGAGGTGGAGGCGCTCACCACGGCGGCCTTCGTCGACGAGATCGAGGGCGACCGGGACGGCGCCGCCGACCGGCTCGGAGCCGCGCTGCGCCTCGCCCGGACCGAGGGGGCGATGGCTGCGGAGCTGCGCGCGCACTACTCCCTCGCGTCGCTCCACTACTACAACGGCGACGTCGCCGGTTCGCTGCCGGTGCTGCGGGCGGCCATGGCCAGAGTCACCGAGAGCGGGTTGCGCTGGAGCGACCCGGGCGTCGAGCTGCGGGTGCTGCACGCGGTCGCGCTCTACGTTTCCGGCGCGCTCGACGACAGCCTCGCCGCGGCGCAGGTGCCCCCGAGCAGCCCCCCGGACGCCGCGGCGGCCCGACTGGCGGCGGTCGGCTGCTACGCGGCCGTGGCCGGCGGCCGGCCGGACGTGCAGGAACGACTGGAGTCACTCAGCGCCAGCTGGGACGTCAATCCCC
>NZ_JACEHF010000239.1 GCF_014180685.1 Nocardioides pelophilus
AAGGACAACCAGGACTCCGGCTACGCCGGCCCCTGGCTGCTCGCCGTCTGCGACGGCGTCGGCGGTGCCGCCCGCGGAGACATCGCGTCGAGCACCGCGGTCGGCGAGCTGCGCCAGCTCGACGAGGCGCCGGGTTCCGTCGACCTGCTCACCAGGGTCACCGACGGGCTGCACGAAGCGCACGAGTCGATCCACGCCCAGGTCGAGCACGACCCCGCCCTCGCCGGCACGAGTACGACGGCGACGGTCGCCCTGTTCGACGGCCACCGGGTCGCGATCGGCCACATCGGCGACTCGCGCGGCTACCTCTTCCGCGACGGCGAGCTCTCCCAGATCACCAGCGACCACACGTTCGTGCAGAGCCTCATCGACGAGGGCCGGATCACCGAGGAGGAGGCGCGGGTCCACCCCCACCGCAACCTGATCCTCAAGGCGCTCGACGGTCTGCACGAGGTCGAGCCCGACCTGTTCGCGATCGCGCTCGTCCCGGGCGACCGGGTCTTCCTCTGCAGCGACGGCGCGTGCGGCGTGCTCGAGGACCCGCGGATGGCCGACATCCTCGCCAGCGGCTCCCCCGAGTTCGCGGCCATCGAGCTGGTCCGAGCCAGCCTCGACGCCGGCAGCTCCGACAACGTGACCTGCGTCGTCGCCGACGTCCTCACCGAGGAGCAGGCCGCCGCCGACCCGGTGTACGCCGGCCTCGAGCCGATGGTCGTCGGCGCCGCCGCCGAGCTGCAGCGCCGNCGCAGCCTGTTCCGCGGCCACCGGTCCGGCGACACCGGCGAGCTCGAGCCGATCGACGCCGAGCTGCCCGCCGGCATCGAGTACGCCATCCAGGCCGACCCCCCGGTCGACCCCGAGGCCTACCGCTACGCCCCGCGCCCGCCCCGCCGCTTCACCTGGGCCCGCCGGATCCTCGCCGCCGCGGTGGTCCTCGGGCTGGTCTGGGTGCTGCTCGCGTCGGCGTACTGGTGGACCCAGCAGCAGTACTACGTCGGCGAGCACGAGGGCCAGGTCGCCGTCTACCGCGGCATCGACGGCGTACCGGGCCTCTCGAGCGTCTACCGCACCAGCGACCTCCCCGTCGGCGACCTCCCCGAGGCCGCCCAGTCCGATGTCGAGGAAGGCATCGCGGCCGACGACTACGAGGACGCCATCGCGATCGTCCGCAACCTGGCCGAGCGCATGATGCCCCCCGACGGCGTCGAGGAGTAGGTCCGAGACCCGTGGCAAACGCCCTTCTCCTGCAGTTCGTGCACCGCCGTCGGCGCGGTGCCGAGCTGTTCCTCCTCATCCTGGCGCTGATCGTCGGCATCGGCGCCTACGCCGCGGTCGGGCTCGGTGTCGACGGCGAGGTCCCGACCAACCTGGTCGGGTACGGCGGCTGGCTGGCCGCGCTCGTGATCCTCGCCCACGTCGTGGTGCGTCTGGTCGCGCCGTACGCCGATCCGGTGCTGCTGCCGATCGTCGCCGCCCTCAACGGCATCGGCCTCGCGATGATCCACCGGATCGACCTCGCCATGGACACCGGACAGGCCGACCAGCAGCTGATCTGGATGACCGTCGGCGTCGCGCTGTTCGTCGCCACCCTCGTGCTGCTGCGCGACCACCGGCTGCTCGCGCGCTTCACCTACACCTCCGGCCTCGCGGCGATCGCGCTGCTGGTCCTCCCGATGCTGCCGGGCATCGGCAACGAGGTGAACGGCGCCCGGATCTGGATCAACGTCGGCCCGTTCAACTTCCAGCCGGGCGAGGTGTCGAAGGTGCTCCTCGTCATCACCTTCGCCGGCTACCTGGTCGTCCACCGCGACGCGCTGGCGCTCGCCGGCCGCCGGGTGCTCTTCATCGACCTGCCCCGCGGCCGCGACCTCGGCCCGATCCTGGTGATGTGGGGGGTCAGCCTCAGCATCCTGATCCTGCAGAAGGACCTCGGCTCCAGCCTGCTGTTCTTCGGCCTGTTCCTGATCATGCTCTACGTCGCGACCGAGCGACCGGGCTGGCTCGTGGTCGGCGGCGCGCTCTTCTTCGGCGGGGCGGCGGTGGCGTTCCGGATCTTCGCCCACGTCCAGCAGCGGGTCGACATCTGGCTCGACCCCTTCGCCGACCGCAACGGCGACGGCTACCAGCTGGTGCAGAGCCTCTACGGGTTCGCCTGGGGCGGCCTCATCGGCCGCGGCCTCGGCGAGGGCATGCCGTCGCGGGTGCCGGAGGCCGAGTCGGACTTCATCATGGCGGCGATCGGCGAGGAGCTCGGCCTCACCGCGGTGATCGCGATCCTGCTGCTCTACGGCCTGATCGTCGAGCGGGCCCTCCGGGCCGCGCTGATCTCCCGCGACGGCTTCGGCAAGCTGGTCGCCACCGGCCTGGCCGGCGTGCTCGCGCTCCAGGTCTTCGTCGTCATCGGCGGCGTGACCCGGCTGATCCCGCTGACCGGTCTCACCACCCCGTTCCTGTCGTACGGCGGCTCGTCCCTGGTCGCCAACTGGGTGATCATCGCGCTGCTGCTGCGGATCTCCGACCAGGCGCGACGGCCGGTCCCCGAGGTCACCGACGACTCCGAGGACCCCGACCAGCTCCAGACCCAGATCGTGAAGACGGTGCCGAAGTGAACCGCCCCATCCGCACCGTCGCCATCTTCTGCATGTTCTTGTTCCTGGCGCTGATGGTGAACGTCAGCTATCTCCAGTTCTGGCAGGCCAAGGAGCTCAACGAGGACCCGCTCAACGCCCGGGTCACCGAGGCGGCGTTCAGCCGCGAGCGCGGCGACATCCGCACCGGCGAGGGGCGCGAGCAGATCACGCTGGCCCGCAGCCGGGAGTACGACGACCAGTACAAGTACCTCCGCGTCTACCCCAAGCCCCGGCTCTACGCCCACCTCACCGGCTACCTCACCCTCGGCAGCCAGACCGGCATCGAGCGGTCGCAGAACACCGTGCTCTCCGGCGAGGACCCGCGCCTGTTCGTCACCCGGTTGATCGACCTCGCACAGAACCAGAGCAACAAGGGCGGCAACGTCCAGCTCACCCTCGACCCGGAGGCGCAGGAGGCGGCCTACGACGCGCTGCTGTCGACGATCGGACCCGAGGGCGAGGGGTCGGTCGTGGCCATCGAGCCCAAGACCGGCCGGATCCTCGCGATGGTGTCGCTGCCGTCGTACGACCCCAACGAGCTGGCCACGCACGACTTCAACGCGTTCGAGAGCAACTACGCCCGCCTCGACACCGACGAGAAGGAGCCGCTGGTCAACCGGGCGATCCAGACCCGGCTGTTCCCGGGCTCGACGTTCAAGGTGGTCACCGCAGCGGCCGCGATCGAGAACGGCCTCTACGACGCCGACGACCAGGTGCCGTCCGGCGCGACCTGGCAGACGCCCGGCACCACCGGTGAGAGCAACGTGATCGACAACGAGGGCCGCTTCCTCTGCAACCCGGAGGAGGTGTCGTTCGCGACCGCGATGGGCCAGTCGTGCAACACCGCGTTCGCGAAGATGGCCGTCGAGCTCGGGCCGGAGAAGATGCGCGAGCAGGCGGAGAAGTTCGGGTTCAACAGCGACTACCTGCAGGACCTCTCCCCGCAGGCGCAGTCGGTCTACCCGACCAGCGTCGACGGCGAGGAGCTCAACGACGCCCAGACGGCGCAGACCGGCTTCGGGCAGTTCGAGGTGCAGTCGACGCCGCTGCAGATGGCGATGGTGGTCTCCGCCATCGCCAACCGCGGCACGCTGATGCGGCCCTACCTCGTCGAGGAGGTGCAGTCGGCGGAGTACGAGACGCTCGAGACCACCGACCCCGAGGAGATCCGCGACGCGGTCTCCCCGACCACCGCCGACCAGGTGACCGAGCTGATGGTCCAGACCGTCGACGACGGCACCGCCTCCCCCGCCGCGATCCCCGGCATCAGCGTCGCCGGCAAGACCGGCACCGCCCAGCGCGGCGTCGCGGGCCTGGCGCCGTACGGCTGGTTCGTCTCGTTCGGACCCGCCGAGGACGCCGAGGTCGCGGTCGCGGTCATGATCCAGGAGGCCCCCGGCAAGCAGATCGCGGGCGGCGCGCTCGGCGGCCCGATTGCCAAGGCAGTGATGGAGGCGGTCATCAATGACTGACCAGTACGCCGACGAAGCCCACCGCTACCGGCTCGACGAGCGGATCGCCACCGGCGGCATGGGGGTCGTGTGGCGGGCGACCGACACCCGCCTCAACCGACCGGTCGCGGTCAAGGTGCTCAAGCACGAGTACGCCGACGACCCGCAGTTCCGCTCCCGCTTCGAGACCGAGGCCCGCAACGCGGGCGCCCTGCACCACCCAGGGATCGCCAGCGTCTACGACTACTCGTCGAACCCGGGCGGCCCCGACGACACGGCGTCGCCGTACCTCGTCATGGAGCTGGTCGAGGGCGAGCCGCTCTCGGCCCTGCTCCAGCAGGCCCGCGTCCAGGCGCGGACGCTCGACCCCGCGGTCGTGCGCGACCTGCTGACCCAGACCGCCGACGCGCTCGCCGTCGCCCACCGCGCCGGCATCGTCCACCGCGACGTGAAGCCGGCCAACCTGATCGTGACCCCGGACCGGCGGGTCAAGGTCACCGACTTCGGCATCGCCCGTGCCGCCGACGACGCGCAGATCACCCGCACCGGCGCGGTGATGGGCACGCCGCAGTACCTCTCGCCCGAGCAGGCGCGCGGCAACCCGTCGACGCCGGCCTCCGACGTCTACTCGCTCGGTGTGGTCGGGTTCGAGTGCCTCACCGGGCGGCGACCGTTCGACGCCGGGACCCCCG
>NZ_JACEHF010000024.1 GCF_014180685.1 Nocardioides pelophilus
CTCGGCGTGGCGGCGGTCGACGGTGAGCGACGCCTCCCGGCGCCCCCGCGCGAGGCGGGCGTCGAGCAGGGCGAGCGCCACCGGTCCGGAGGTGGACGGCTGCGCCACCAACCACGCCGCGAGGAGTACGCCGGCGCCGGCGACTGCGCCGGCGAGCATGACCAGGGTCAGCGTCATCGGACCGCCTCCGACCGCCGGAAGTGCAGGAACCGCTCGGGGGTGTCGTCCTTCGACAGCGCCCGCAGCCACATCACGCCGGCGGCGAAGATCGCCAGGATCCCGATCAGCACGACCTGTCCGAACGGCGTGCCGTAGGGCGCGACGTAGGCCGGGTTGAAGACCCGCAGGCCGATGACGAACACGGCGGTCACGCCGACCACGATGGTGACGCTCCGACGGGTCGATGCCCGGCTGGCGTTGATCCGCTGCCGCATCTCCAGCTCCAGCCGCGCGGACCGCGCGAGCGAGGTCAGCACGTCACGGAGCCCCGGCCCGCGCAGCCGCGAGTTGAGGATCAGCGCCGCGATGATCAGGTCGGCGCCGGCATCGTCGACCTCCTCCGCGAACCGCTTGAGCGCCTCCTGGAGCGGCATCCGGACCCGGAGCCGGTCGGAGAGCGTGGTGAGGTCGCTGCGGATCGCCGGCGAGGCGGCGTACGCCGTCGCCGGGATCGCCTGTTCGAGACCGACTGCGCCGGCGACGGTGTCGCGCAGCGACTCGGTCCATGCTGCGAGCCCCTCCAGCCGCGCGATGCCCTGGCGCGCCTCGCGGGCACCGCCGAACAGCCGGTCCCAGAAGAGCACCAGCAGGGAGCAGGCGACGGCGACGACGATCCAGCGCGTCAGCAGGAGGATGAGCAGGAACGCCCCGATCGCGAACGGCAGCCGACGGCCGGCGCTCACTGCCCACGCCACCAGGCCCGACTGGCCCTCGGCGACCCGGTCGTCGACCGGGAACCCGACCAGCGAGCGCACCAGCAGCACTATCCCCCCGCCGACGACCGCGCCGAGCAGGACGATGAGGAGGGTGGTTGGGGTGAGCGTCATCCGACCCGCTCCACCCAGCTCGCGGCGGCGCCTGCCCGGTAGCCGGCGGCCTCGAGCTCGTCCAGGCACGACACCGCGGCCGCCGGGACGGCGTACCCCTCCGGACCGCGGGCGAACACCTCGCTCGACAGCACCCGACCGTCGACGCCGTTGACCTCGCGGACCGAGGTGACCATCCGGCGCAGGGTGCCGCCGTCGGCGAACTCGTTGACCCGCTCGATGAAGATGACGAAGTCGATCGCGCCGCCGATCAGCATCATGGTCGCCTCGGACGGGAGCCGTTCGGCGCTCTGGATCGCGTAGGTGCAGATGCGGTTGAACACCTCGGCCGACGAGTTCGCGTGGATCGTCGACAGCGAGCCGTCGTTGCCCTGGCTCATCGCGTTGAGCATGGTCACGATCTCGTCGCCGAGCACCTCGCCCACGATCACCCGGCTCGGGTTCATCCGCAGCGAACGGCGGACCAGCTCGCCCATCCCGATCTCGCCCGCCCCCTCGGCGTTGGGGAGCCGCTCCTCGAACGCCACCACGTTGGGGTGCAGGTCGGGGAACTCGCCCAGCCCGAGCTCGAGCGCCCGCTCGACCGTCACCAGTCGCTCGGAGGGCTCGATCTCGTTGGCGAGCGCCCGCAGCAAGGTGGTCTTCCCGGCGTTGGTCGCCCCCGCGATCATGATGTTCTTGCGGGCCCGGACCGCCGCCGACAGGAACGCCGCCAGGTCGGGCGAGAGGGTGCCGTAGTCGACCAGGGTGTCGAGCGAGACCCGGGACAGCCGGGCGCGACGGATCGACACCGACGGCCGCGGGCACACGCCCATCACCGCGGACAGACGCGACCCGTCGGGCAGCCGGATGTCGAGCTGGGGGTTGGCGGTGTCGAACGGGCGACTCGTCAGACCGGAGTAGGCCCCGAGCGTCTGCACCAGCTCGATCAGCTCGTCGTCGGACTCGGCCACCGGAGCGGCGCGCTCCTCGCGTCCGTCGGAGTAGCCGACGAAGACCTGGTCGCAGCCGTTGATGTCGATGTTCTCGACCTCGGGGTCGTCGAGGAGAGGCTGGAGCCGGCCGACACCGAACAGCGCGGCGTGGATCCCGTCGGCCAGGCTCTGCTCCTCGTCGGGTGTCGGGGGCGTGCGCCCGGCGCGCACCTCCTCGCGGGCGTATTGGTCGAGCACCCGGCCGATGACCGCGCGGGCGAACTGACGCTCGTCCTCCGCGGTCATGGGCGGGAGGTGGTTGTCGGAGTCCTCGCGGTGCTGGCGGGAGATGATGTCGGCGACCTGCTCCCGCAGGCCGCGCACCAGCTGCTGGTCCATGCCGGTCACCGCCCGTTGGCGAGGTCGGAGAGCCGGTGCACGCCCACCAGGCGCTGGGCGAGCTGGGTCGCGGACCGGCCGAGCAGGGTCTTGCGCAGCTGGCCGACCCGCTCGCCGCTGAGGATCTTCGCGGCCTTCGGCTCGTCGGCGACGATCCCGAGCACCTCCACCCCCAGCCGCTCGGCGTCGAACAGCTGCTGGAGGTCGGCCGCGCTGCGGGTGTCGCGGTAGGAGGTCGTCACCACGACCCCGACCGGCTTGCCTCCGGGGCCGCCGAGCCCGAGCGCTCCCCGCAACGACCGCAGCCGCTCGCGCAGGTGGGCGGTGCCCGAGATGTCGGGCCTGGCCACCAGGACGACGACGTCGGCGCCGGCGAACACGGGCATCGCCGAGCTGCCCGGAACGATCCGACCGCAGTCGAGGAGCACGTCGGTGCGGTGCTGGCCGAAGACGGCGGGGAGCTGGCCCCAGGCCGCGCCGAGCCCGGACAGCTGGTCGGGCGAGGCGAGTCCGACGAGCACGTCGACGCCCAACGCGGTCTGCTGGAGGTGCTCGGTGAGGTCAGCCTGCGCGGCTCCCCGTCGTACTGCTGCGCCGAGGGAGAGCAGCCCGCGGTCGGGGTCGAGCGGGCCGCCGGAGACGTTGCGGTTGCGCCACATGATGTCGCCGCCCGCAGGGTCGACGTCGGCGAGCACGACGGGCGCCGGCCAGCACGCGGCGAGCGCAGCGGCCGTCGTCGTGACGCCGGGCGACCCCTTGGCCGACGCGAGGGCGTAGACGGTCACTAGCTGCCCACCTCGAGGTCGACGTCGGGGTCCTGGCCGGAGTCGAGGATGGCCAGACCGGCCTCGCCGGCGCTGGCCGCGTCGATGACGTCGAGCGCCGCCTCGTCGAGCACGATCAGGCTTGCCGTCGGCACGTCCTGGCTCGCCCCGAGCTCGTCGGTCGCGGGCTCGGTGACCTCGAGGACGTAGGCCGTACCGATGATCTCGGGCTTGTCGCTGCTGCCGGTCGAGCCGGTCGTGCCGGTCGTGCGCACCACCTGGACCACGTCGCCGGAGGTGATCCGACCCGGGGCGAGCTTGCCGTCGAGCGGCACCGACACCACCGCCCGGTCGTCGGGCACGGGGTTCTTGGACGACACCATGTTCTCGTCGAGCAGGGTGTTGGCCTTGATGCCGGTCGTCGCGTAGGCGCCGATCACCTGCTCGGCGTACTCCTCCCCGATCAGCCCCAGCCCTTCGCTCGCGACCCGGGAGACCCGGAGGTCCTCCTTGGTGATCTCCGCGCCGGGCTCGATGTCCTGCGCGGCGACGAGCACGGGCACCCTGCTGTCCATGCGTACGGCGAGCAGGCCGGCCACGAGCGCGCCACCGACGATGAGTAGCAGGGCCAGCGCCGCGAGCGCGGGGCGCCGCTGGCGCGGTGGGGCGATCTGTCCGGCGGGGTTCGGCGCTGCTACCCGCCGGCCGGCGCGGCTGCGCTGGCGGTCCGCGACGCTGCCGCTGATGTCGTTGCTCACGACGTCCTCCGAGATTCCGAGATTCCGAGTGACCCGCAACTACGGGCCCGCATGTGACTGCGAGCCCACCTACCCCGTCTGACGCGTCACGAATCCCGTGGGTTGCGTGAACGTCCGGCGGTGGCCGGGCCAGCCTGAATGATAAGCGCGCCGTCGGCGTTTTCAGCGACCGGATGTTTGCCCGGTCACACCCCGGGTAGTCCGGAGGCCGTCAGCGTTTCGTCTACACACAGGAGTTCGACATGGCAGGACCCGACGGCAGCATCTCCATCGATCACGGTTCCATCGAGGCCCAGGCCAGGAACCTCGGCGACCTGAAGAACGAGCTGGAGAACGCAGTCCAGACCACCACCGGACAGATCCAGAGCCTCTACGAGTCCGGCGCCTTCAAGGGCCTGTCGGGCTCGTCGTTCCAGGAGATCTTCAGCCGGTGGAACAAGGAGTCCGGTGACCTCTTCGCGGTCATCGACGAGTTCGTGACCTATCTCGGCAAGGCCTCGTCTGCCTTCTCCGAGGTCGACCAGGCCTTCACAATCAAGCTGTGACGGCTGCGGCGCGCTCAGGACGCCGCCAACCACCACCAGCACGGCCCGGCACCACCGCGATGTCGCAGGGTGCCGGGCCGTGCTGTTCTCGGTTGCGCTCGCCGAACCCGACGTCAGACAGGCACGGCGACGAGGCGCGACGAACCGAGCAGACCCTCCTTGCGCGCGACCAGGGCCGCCAGGGCGATGGTCGCGACCGCCGCGAGCACGTTGATCGTCAACGTGGCGACGCTCTTCACCAGCACGAACGTGTCGAGGGTCTGTGACTGCAGCAGCCACAGGGTCAAGGTGGCCTTCGTGAGCCCGAGCACCGCCCAGAGGATCGTGAGGTTCCGGAAGAGACGCCGGACCCGCGGGCGCGAGGCCAGCTCGTGGTCCATCGGGTAGAAGTCGCCGGCGAGCCGCGCCACCATCGGCCGGGTGCTGGCGAGCGAGAGCAGGAACAGCCCGGCGACGACGCCGTCGCTGATGACCGGCTGCAGGAAGTACAGCCAGGTGCTGTCCGCCACCACAGACAGCGTGGTCCGGCCGGTCAGCAGGAGCGCGGCGAGGACCAGGAGACCGGACACCCGCCGCCTCGTCACCGCCCGCCACGCGATCGCGCCGTACGACCACGCCAGCGCGGCGATGATCGCGGTCCAGACGCCGGCGACCACGTAGACGCTGTAGAAGACCACCGCAGGGATGACGACCGCGATCAGCAGGCTCGTCGAGACCCGTCGGACCACCGCCACCAGGCTCGGCCGGTGCGACTCGTCGAGAGGACCGGCAGGCTCGGGACGACCGACCGTGGCGGGGAGGCGATGAGAAGCCAAGGGAACCAATCTGCCAGCCTCCGACAGCTGGGCGGGAACGTCGATCGCCGCGAAATGACAACGGGTACTCGGCGTCTGCGGGTTCCTCGGCTCTTCCAGAGTACGCGACTTCCCCGGCGAAGCACGCCGAACGGTGAGTGGGCAGGGTGCGACCATGGCTCGGTGACTGAGCGCGCGCTGAGCTTCGGGTCCGTGGCGTCGACGTACGAGCGGTTCCGCCCGGGCTATCCGGACCGGCTGGTCGACGAGGTCCTGGCCTACGCCGGGACACCGGTTCGCACCGCGTTGGAGATCGGGGCCGGCACGGGCAAGGCGACCCGCGTGTTCGCCGCCCGCGGCATCGAGGTCACCGCCACCGAGCCGGACGCCGCGATGCTCGTCGAGCTGCGCAAGCACGTGCCGTCGACCGTCCTGACGCTGCAGCACGCGTTCGAGGACCTCCCCGTCACCCGCACCTACGACCTGGTGTTCGCAGCGGCCTCGATGCACTGGACCGAGGCCGAACGACGATGGTCACGGGTGGCCTCGCTGCTCGACCGGGGCGGAGTGTTCGCGTCCTTCGGCGGCCAGCTGAAGATCGCCGATCCTGCGGTCGAGGAAGCCGTCCGCGCTGCCCGGTCCGAGCACGTTCCCGATGACGACGTCCCGTCTCCGGACGGGACCCCGGAGGACAGCGAGCTGCAGTGGCCCGGCACCGAGCTGGCGCGCACCGGCCGCTTCACCGATGTCCGACAGACCACGATCGAGCGTCGGCTGGTGCTGTCGGCCTCCGACTACGTCGGCCACCTGGCCACCGTCTCGGCGTACCTCCAGATCCCGCCGGCGGCACGGGAGGAGGTCCTGGGTCGCGTGCTCGCAGCGCTCCCGGCGGAGGTCGCCCTGAACGGCGACCTCGTCCTCCACCTGGCCCGGCTGTCGGAGGTCACCTGACCAGCGGCACCTGCACGCCGATCTGGTCACCCGTGCCCGGGAACGCCACGCCCCGTCCTGGCTGCACCCGCGGCACCAGCGACGTGCGCGACACCCGGGCCCCGAAGACGTCGCCCTGCAGGGCCTCCTGCGGCGAGAGCAGCAGGCCCTTGCGGCCGGACCGTGCCTCGACCACCCAGCCCGAGAAGCCGGCGCTGAGCTCACCGACGCCGCCGCCCAAGACCACCTGGAAGCCGCGGTCGCGGGCCTGCCGCACCAGCGCGCCCATGACCGGCGCGAGGGGTCCCTCCTTGAGCCGCTCGCCGTCGTCGATCAGCACGACCGAGCCGTCGCCGAGCGCGCGCAGCCGTTGGACGACCTCGTCTGGGGTGTGGTCGATCCCGACCACGGCGTCGTCGCCCAGCTCCTGGGTGAGCAGGTTGGCGGACGGGGTGAACCCGAGCACCTGCCGGCCGTCCTGGCGTGCCCAGCGGCAGATGAACCGCAGCGCGTTGGTGCGGCCGCTGGTCGGCGGCCCGACCACCAGGACCGGGGTGTTCGCGGCGTCGACGCCGACCAGGTCGAGCCGATCGCCCCCGATGCCCACCGGGACCTGGCCGGTCGGCAGGGTCCGGGCGGCCGCGAGCACGCCCACGGCGTCGACCTCGTGGGGCAGTGCGGCGAGCCCGAACGGCCGCTGCGCGAGGGGTACGGCGTCCTCGGCCCGCTCGGCCTCGGCCAGCCGGGCGCCGAGCTCGCGGACGAACCCGCTCTGTGCCGCCCCTGCGACGTCGTCGCCCAGGACGGCGACCTGTGCCTCGATCCCGGACTCGGCCCAGAGCCCGCGCCCGTCGGCGAGGTGGTCGGGCACGTCCTTCGCCTTCAGACCGCCGCTGGTGTAGTCGCTGCGGTCCGGCAGCCGCAGCAGCAGCTTGCTCTCCACGAGCGAGGCGACCCGCCCCGACAGCAGCGAGCGGTCACCGGCCACGATGACGTGGACGCCGACGCTGGCACCCTCCCGCAGCAGGCCGAGCATCCGGTCGTTGAGCCGCCCGACGTCGACCTCGCTCAGGTCGCTGATGAAGCCTTCCCACCGGTCCAGCAGGAGTACGACGTACGGCAGCCTCTCCCCCGCCGCCACCGCCTGCCGCTGCTCGTCGATGTCGGCGAAGCCGGACTGGCCGAGCACGTCCTGCCGCCGCTTGACCTCGTCGCCGAGCCGCTCGAGCAGCCGGCTCGCGCGCTCGACCTCGGTGCGCTGCACGACCGCGCCGGTGTGGGGAAGCGCGGTCAGCGGCAGCAGGGCACCGTTGCCGCAGTCGAGGCCGTAGAGGTGCAGGTCGCGGGAGCGGGTGACCTCGGCGAGGCCGGCCGCGATCGTGCGCAGCGCCGTCGACCGGCCGGACCGGGCGCCGCCGGCGATGTAGAGGTGCCCGGACGTGCCGAGCGTGAACTCGCGCGGCCGCTGCGCCTGGTCGGCGGGGTGGTCCTCCAGCGCCCAGGGCGCCGACCACCCGGTCACCCGGTCGGCGTACGGGTCGGGGCCGACCAGCTCCCGCAGGGCCGCCAGGGTGACCGGCGCGGGGAGCTCGGGCAGCCACGGCGAGTGCTGGGGTCCGATCCCGCGGAGCTCGGTGGCACCGGTGATCGCCTCGACGAGCACGGAGAGGTCGGTCTCGCCCTCGTCGGTCTGCTTGCCCTCCTGCTTGGGCCGGCCCGGAGCCGGGTGCCCGACGGCCTCCCAGCCGACCGGCCAGACCAGCGGCGGCTCGCGCAGGACGTCGTCGACCGGGCGCGCATCGGGGCGCGCCCCACCGACCCGGCCCGCCTGGAACGGCAGCAGCGAGGAGTGGCCGAGCCGGGCGTAGCCGCGCCCGGGCTGGTCGGGGCCGATCGTCGCTGACTCCGCGGAGTCGATGACGTCCTTCGACTCCGACTCGTCGGTCACCCGGAGCGCGATCCGCAGGTTGGTGTTGGCCCGGATGTCGTTGGAGATCACGCCGGACGGGCGTTGTGTCGCCAGGACCAGGTGGATGCCGAGCGACCGACCGCGCTGGGCGATGGTGACCAGCCCGGTCACGAAGTCCGGCAGCTCGGCCTTGAGGCTCGCGAACTCGTCGATCACGATCGCCAGCCGCGGGATCGTCGGGAGCGACGGGTCGCGGCGCTGGAGGGCCCAGTAGTCCTCCAGGTCCTTCGCCCCGGGTACGGCGAGCAGGTGCTCGCGGCGCTTGAGCTCGGCGCCGAGCGAGGTCAGCGCCCGGCTGACCAGGTGGGTGTCGAGGTCGGTGACCATGCCGACCGTGTGCGGCAGGCGGGCGCACTCCTTGAAGGCGGAGCCGCCCTTGTAGTCGACGAGCACGAAGGTCAGCTGCTCCGGGCTGTTGGCGACGGCCAGCGACGCCACCAGGGTCTGCAGGAGCTCGGACTTGCCGGAGCCCGTCGTACCGGCGATCAGCGCGTGGGGTCCGTCCTTGCGGAGGTCGAGCCGGAACGGGCCGTCGAACCCCTCGCCGATGACCACGTCGGTCCGGGCCTCGGGGCCCCACCGACGGGCCACGCCCTCGGGCGTGGGGTGCTCGAGGGCGATGCACTCGAGCAGCCGTGCGGAGGCCGGCAGGCCGGACACCTCGACGCTCGGGGTGGTGTCGCGCACCGGCGCGAGCGCGCGCCCGATCCGGGTCGCCCAGCTCGGCTCGACCAGGTCGGGCCGGATCCGCGCGACCGCCTCGGACCCGGTCCGGCGCAGCTCGACCAGACCCTCGTGCACGTCGAGCACGGCGCGGCACTCCTCGGGCAGCAGCCGAAGGTCCTCGTCGAGGCAGATCACCGTGACGCCCGCGGCCGGACCCTCCCGCAGCAGCGTCACCAGCCCGGGCAGCGCTCGCAGCCGTCGGGCGCCGTCGACCACGACCAGCAGGTCGGGGCGGGGCGTGGTGTCGCCCGGCAGCCTGACCCGCCTGTCGTCGCCCGCGCGGTTCGCGATCAGCTGGCCGATCTCGGCCAACCGCCGCGACACCGACTGCTGGTCGGTGCCGAGCACGGCGGCCACCGGCTCTCCCGGGCGCCGGCAGTGCGGGAGCCACCGGGTCCAGCCCCACTGCTGCTCGCGCTCGGCGTTGGTGAGCACGACCACGTCGAGGTCGCCGGGAGCGTGCAGGACGGCTGCCTGGCCGACCAGCCACCGCGCGAGCGCGTCCACGCCGGCGGACTCGCCGCACACGCCGATCACGCCGAGGTCGCGCAGCGCGATGGACACCGGTACGTCGCCGAGCGTCTCCGGCTCCGGCGGCTCGTCGGTCTCCTTCAGCGAGCGGTCGGACACCTGGATCGGCGAGGGGCGGTCCGCCACGCCCAGCCGCAGCTCGAGGTAGTCGGGATCGGAGCGCCGCCGCATCCACAGCGCCTGCCCCGGCCCGACCGCATCGAGCAGCACCCGAGCCGGGTCCGGCCGGTCGCGGCGGAGGTCCTCGCGGAACAGCCGCTGCGCGCGCGCCACCCGCTTCCGCACCGAGATCGTGTCCTCGCGGAACTCGATCATCTGTCGGCGGTACTCGGTCGCGGCGCCCTTGCGCTGCGCGATGAAGTTGAAGAACGCGAGGAACGGCGAGAGCAGCGCGAACGCCATGAAGCGCCAGCTCCCGAAGAGCAGGCACATCGGCACCGCCATGAACATCGGCGCGACGACGACCGGCCACGGGATGGTCTGGCGCCGCGGCTTCACCGGCTCGGCGGGCAGCACGAACGAGCTCTCCCGCTCCGGAGGCAGCAGCCGCGGCGGGCGGTTGAAGTCGATGCCGAGGACCTCCTCGCTCGCCCCGGCATCGGCGTCGGGCACCCACACCCGATGCCACTGCAGGAGCGTCTCGCCGATCCTGAGGTCGGCACCCTCGGGCCACCCGACGTCGGCGAACACCTCCTCCTCCTCGACCGGCGCGCCCTTCCGCCTCATCCTGCGCTCGACCCTGCGCTCGACCCTGCGCTGGGCCCTGCGCGCCCGCTTCGCGGCGCGCTTGCGGCGCTTGCGCTCGCGCCGGGTGAGCGCCTCGACCGGCAGCAGGTCGACGGCGGCGGCGTCCTCCTCGTCGTGCTCCGGGTCGGGCGCCGACGGGTCGCGCCCGTCGATGCGTACGGCGCGGGCGCGCTCGACGATCTCGACCTCGGCATCGGCGGTCACGCGGATGACCAGGGCGTCGGTCGGGAGGAACAGGTCCGGCAGCGACATCCCCGGGGCGCCGTTGCCGATCTGGTGCTCGCCGATCCCGAACCGGTGGATCCGCCCCGCGCCCGGGCCGGAGACGACCCGCACCTCGACGACCCCGCGCGGCAGCGCGGCGTCGTACGCGTCGGGCTCGTGGAGCGAGACCACGGAGCCGGGCACCACGCGGGCGTCGCGCAGCGTGCGCTCCCGCTCGACCGGCTGTCCGTCGACCCAGACGCCGACCTGCTTCGCGAAGCCGGGGTGCATCTGTCCGTCGGTGGCGTCGAGGAGCCGCGGCAACAGCTCGGCGATCTCGGTCTCGGGATCGGCGTCGACGAGCACGTCACGTCGCCGACCGGTCGCACCGTTGACGACGCTGAGACTGAATCGCACCGAGATTTCCTTCCGTCCGCCCGAGCGGTCGTGCTGATGCTAGTGAGGCCGCTCCGAGGTGCGACCTACCCAGCCGCAGGGCAGCCAACACGTTTCGCCGCCCGCAGACGGGGGAACGCCGAACCCATGGCGATCCAGATGAGTGCGGACGTCGCCGCTCGGGTGAAGGACCGGTTCGACAACCTCAGCAATGAGTTCGACGAGACCGATCCGCTGCTCGGCGCGCGGGCGAGCAGTGTCGAGTCAGCATGTGGCGAGTTCGGGGACCTGGTGGCGACCGGTTGCGACACGATGCGGCTGGGGTGGCGCAGCCTCTTCGAGGTCTGTACGACGGCCGCCGGGCTCATCGCCGGCAACACCAACGCGCTCCACGTCGACCTGACCAGGGTCGACCAGGACTACTCCTGGCAGTACGACCTGTCGGGCGGTTCCACCGCCCCGCCGCCGCGACACGGGCCGGTCTGATGGCCGACCACTACACGCTCGACATCGACCCCGACGGCCTGAAGCTGGCCAAGCAGTGGCTCGGGACGGTCAGCAACAACCTGCACAGCAAGGGCGCGACCATCGCCGGCACGCCCGCGGAGATCGGCGACCAGTGGACCGGGGAGGCGGCGACCTCGATCACCGGCGAGATGTCCGGCCTCGGTGCGCTCATGAAGAGTCCGCTCGCCACCGACCTCGAAGCCATCGCCACGGCGATCGGGACCCTCGAGGGCCACTACCGGACCGCGCTCGACGAGACGCTCCCCGACCTCAACAGCCGCTGGGCGGCGGCGGACCAGGCCTACCAGGACGCGGTGGACGCAGCGGACGCGTCCTACGACCGCGGCACCCGCACCGAGGCCGGCGAACCGCCGCTCAACCGGGCGATCCGCGACGAGCTCCAGACGATCCGCTCCGGCGCGATCTCCGCTGCCGCGACGGCTCGGCAGACCACCCGGGACGCGATCGACGACGACTACGAGGCGCTGCGCACGCTGCTCCGCGGGAAGACCCGGGACCTGGGGACCGCGCTGGTCGAGCACACGCCGGTCGACGTACCCCCCTCCGCGCTCGAGGACTACCAGGGCAAGGGCCGCTACCCGCTGCTGCCGTTCGACCACAGCGCGCTGCTCGGCGACCTCGGGCTCACCAGCGAGTACCTGCAGAACCAGCTGGAGGCCGTCCAGCAGGAGGCCCGTGACCGGGCCGAGGACGACGTCGAGGCCCTGCGCGAGGCGCTGGACGACGGCGACGCCGAGGCGATCAACGAGGCGCTCGCGGCGATCGGCGAGCACGAGGACGATCCGTACTACCCGGGACAGCTGATCGACCTCCTCGGGCACGAGGGCGTGCTCGACCTCTACAACCAGGTCGAGGACGCGGTCTCGAACTACCAGGTCCATGTCGAGGAGGTCCAGGAGGCCCTGCTCGCGTTCAACGACACCGTCGCGGCCGGCATCGAGTCGCTGGACGACCCGGCGTTCGCGCAGTTCAGCGCCGACTTCACCGGCCAGGACTACTCCGCCCGGATCTGGGCGATCATCGCCGCCTCCGACAACGCGAGGGGACGCATCAACGCGATCGCCATCGCCAACTTCGGCGAGGTCTACAACGGTCCCCCGACCGCCGGCCAGTCGACGCTGGTCCCGCACATCTTCCACTTCGCCTACGACCTGGAGTCGACCGACCTCCTCGAGCAGTGGGACGCCCGCAGCTCCGGATCCGACCTCGCCGACATCTTCACCCACCTCGACGACGAGCAGCGCGACACGGTGCTCCAGCGGCTGCTCAACATCCACACCGACGGCGGCACCCTCAACGACGGCGAGTGGCAGGTCCTGGCCAACCTCTACGGCGAGGCTCTCCAGACCTACCGCGACCGGGGCAACGGCGTCGTCGGCACCGAGGGGGCGGCGTACCCCAGCGACGAGATCGAGGACCTGCTCGAGTTCGCCCACTTCCCGAGCGACACCCGCTACTGGGACGCCTACCGCGACCACCTCGAGGATGTCGTGACCGATCCCCGGTTCCTCAGCTGGTACCTCGAGGACGTGATGGAGGACGGCGTCAGCCACCGGGGCCTCACCGACGCCCTGCGCACCGTCGACGCGGACGCCGAGAGCCTCATGGAGCAGATCATCGAGACCCGGGTCGCGGCGGAGGACAACCCGGATGCGATCGCCGAGATGATCGGCTACCTGCTCAAGACCGAGGAGCTCCTCGGCGCCGAGGTCAACCTGGGCGGGGTCCTCAAGAGCATCGTCGAGAGCGCGATCGGGGCGGGCGTCAAGCACCCGTTGACCGGCCCGACCCTGGGCGTGTTCAACGCGCTGCTCTCGGAGATCAACCGGCTCGAGGAGATCGACGCGTCGTGGGACGAGGCGATGGGCGACAACGCGCAGCACAACCTGCTCGGGTTCGCCCTGTACGTGAAGATCCACGGCGTCCCGCCGGAGTTCGACGCGTGGCTCGACCGCACCGGCCGGGGAGACGCCGACGACCCGGACGCGATCATCGACTTCTTCCAGGAGCAGAAGGCCGACGGCACCGACCTCTACGACGACATCAACGAGCTCGTCGTCCTGATCGACGAGAGCCGCGACGAGCAGTGACCCTCAGGAACCGCTCACGCGGTCGATGACGATCGGCCGCGCGTCGTACGACGTGCCGGGCGGGTCGATCCGGTAGCCGCCGTCGAGGGCGGCGAGCGCCCGTTCGAACCGCTCCGGGGTGTCGGTGAGCAGCGTGAAGAGCGGCGAGCCCGCAGTGACCGCGTCACCGGGGCGGGCGTGCCAGACCACGCCGGCGCCCGCCTGCACCGGGTCCTCCTTGCGCTCGCGGCCCGCGCCGAGCCGCCACGCGGCCACGCCGACGGCGAGCGCGTCGAGCCGGGTCAGCACCCCGTCGGCGTCCGCGGTGACGACGTGGGACTCACGAGCCGTGGGAAGGGTGGCGTCGGGGTCGCCGCCCTGGGCGCGGATCATCGCCTTCCACGCATCCATCGCGGAGCCGTCGGCGAGCCGGTCCGCCGGGTCGATGTCGGTGACGCCGGCGCCCGCGAGCATCTCGCGGGCCAGCGCGAGGGTCAGCTCGACCACGTCGGCCGGGCCGCCGCCCGCCAGGACCTCCACCGACTCGGTGACCTCGATCGCGTTGCCGGCGGTGTAGCCGAGCGGCACGTCCATGTCGGTCAGCAGCGCGACGGTGTGCACGCCCGCGTCGGTGCCGAGCGCGACCATCACCTCGGCCAGCTCGCGCGCCCGGGCCGCGTCCTTCATGAAGGCGCCGCTGCCGACCTTGACGTCGAGCACCAGCACGCCGGTGCCCTCGGCGATCTTCTTGCTCATGATCGAGGACGCGATCAGCGGGATCGCCTCGACCGTGCCGGTGACGTCGCGGAGCGCGTAGAGCTTGCGGTCGGCGGGCGCGAGGCCGTCACCGGCCGCGCAGATCACCGCCCCGACGGACTCCAGCTGCGCCAGCATCTCCTCGTTGGACAGGTTGGCCCGCCAGCCGGGGATCGACTCGAGCTTGTCGAGGGTGCCTCCGGTGTGGCCCAGGCCGCGCCCGGAGAGCTGCGGCACGGCCACACCGCAAGCGGCCACGAGCGGCGCCAGCGGGAGCGTGATCTTGTCGCCCACGCCACCCGTCGAGTGCTTGTCGGCCGTCGGCCGCGAGAGCGCGGAGAAGTCCATCCGCTCCCCCGACGCGATCATCGCCTCGGTCCAGTCCGCGATCTCGCGGCGGTCCATGCCGTTGAGCAGGATCGCCATCGCCAGCGCCGACATCTGCTCGTCGGCCACGACGCCCTTGGTGTAGGCGTCGAGGACCCACCCGATCTGGCTGCGACTCAGCGTGCCGCCATCGCGCTTGGCGCTGATGACCTCGACGGCGTCATGGGTCTCGGAGCTCATCGGGCGTTCTTATCAGCCAGGTCCTCGGGACCGAACGCGAGGGGCAGGACGCGGTCCATCGTCCAGACGCCGTCGGGCGTGAGCAGCTCGAGCTCCGGCCCACCCGCCTCGTAGAGGATCTGCCGGCAGCGACCGCACGGCATGATCACCTCGCCCGCGCCGTTCACGCACACCGCATGGGTCAGCCGACCGCCACCCGTGGCATGGAGCTGGGAGACCAGGCCGCACTCCGCACACAGGGTGACGCCGTACCCGGCGTTCTCGACGTTGCAGCCGACCAGCAGCCGTCCGTCGTCGGCGAGCCCGGCAGCCCCCACGTGGAAGCGGGAGTACGGCGCGTAGGCGCGTGCCGCGACCTCGGTGGCAGCCTGTTGCAGGGCAGGCCAGTCGACACTCACGGGATTCCTCAGTCCGACTTCACGTAGTGCTGGCCGTCCGCAGCGGGAGCCCGCACCCGGCCGACGAACCCGGCCACGGCGATGATCGTCGCGAGGTAGGGCAGCGCCGACAGCAGGTCACCGGGGACCTTGTCGTCGAGGATGCTCAGCTGGTCCTTGAGGTTGCGCAGGAAGCCGAAGGTCAGCGCCGCGAAGCCCGCGTAGAGCGGGTGCCACCGGCCCATGATCACGGCGGCGAGCGAGATGAAGCCGAGGCCGGCGGTCATCTCCTTGTCGAAGGCCCCCGTGCTCAGCGTGAAGGAGGCTCCCCCGAGCCCGGCGAACACGCCGCCCAGCAGCACGGCCTGCCACTTGGTCCGGTTGACGTCGATGCCGACCGTGTCGGCGGCCTTCGGGTGCTCGCCCACCGACCGCACCCGCAGCCCCCACCGGGTCTGGAAGAGCAGGAACCACACCAGCGGGACCGAGAAGTAGGCGATGTAGACCAGCAGGTTCTGGCCGAACAGCGCCTCACCGATGTACGGGATGTCGACCAGTCCGGGGATGTCGACCGCCTCGAGGAGGCCGGGGTTGTTGAACTGGTCCTCGCGGTCGTCGGGGATCTGCCCCAGCAGGAAGCTGGTGATGCCGTAGCCGAAGGCGACCAGCACCACGCCGACGACCACCTGGTCGACGTGGTAGCGCAGCGCGAAGAACGCCAGCATCGCGGACACGCCGACACCCGCCAGGACGCCACCGAGCAGGCCGAAGACGGGGCACCAGAACAGCGGGATCGAGGCGATCGACACCACCGCGAAGCTCGAGAAGACCGACCCGAAGAACGCGCCGGCGATGAACTGGCCCTCGATCGCGATGTTGATCACGCCGGCCCGCTCGCAGAGCACACCCGCCAGGGCTCCGAAGACCAGCGCCGTGGCGATCCGGATGGTGCCGGGGATCGGGTTGGTCATGGCCGGCGAGAAGGTGCCGGTGGGGTCCGCGTAGGCCCACATCAGGAAGGCGCCGTAGAAGCCGACGCCGACCGCCACGGCGACGAGCACGCCCGGGACGCCGCGGGGGAACCGGTTGACGATGGCCAGCAGCAGGGCGATCGCGGTCAGCGCGACCGCGATCCACGACACGAGGGTGCCGTCGAACTCGACCGGCTGGTTCTCCTTGGTGCGCGGGCCCTTGAACAGCTGGTAGACGGTCGGGTCGTCGATGGCCAGCTTGAACCACACCTCGGCCAGCAGCACCAGCGCGAGCACGACGACCAGCTTGATCTGGCGTCGTACGTCGGCGCGGTCGCGGACCTCCGGCTCCGGACCGGCGGTGGCAGGAGTCTCGAGCACGTCGGTCATGCCGCTGCTCCCTTCGGCTCGGCGGTTGCGGTCTTCTTGCGCCGGCGGATCCGGGCCAGGCCACGGATCAGCGCGGGAGCGGCGACGAACAGCACGATCAGGGCCTGGACGACCTGGATCAGCTCGGGCGGCACGCCCGCCGACGTCTGCATCCCGAGCCCACCTGCGGAGAGCGCTCCGAAGAGCAGGCCGGCGAGGACCGTGCCGAGCGGCGTCGCCCGTCCGAGCAGGGCCACGGTGATCGCGTCGAAGCCCACCGAGCCGACCACCTGGTCGGTCACCGACTGCTGGAGCCCGAGCAGGATCATCGTGACGGCGAGCCCGGACAGGAGCCCGGCGATCGCCATCGTCGAGATGTAGACCTTGGAGATGCTCATGCCGGCGGTGCGCGACGCGTCCGGGTTGGCTCCCACTGCTCGCATCTCGAACCCGAGACGGCTCCGCTCCAGCAGCCACCACACGCCGACGGCCGCCACCAGCGCCAGCGGGATGCCGAGGTGGAGCCCGAACAGGGTCGGGTACGTCGCGTTGTCGGCGACTGCCGGGCTCAGCAGGTTGTCGCTCCCCGGCCGCTGGAACGCGTCCTTGGCGAGGAAGTAGAGCACCGTGAACCGGGCGACCTGGTTGAGCATGATCGTCGTGATCACCTCGTGGGCGCCGGTCTGGGCCTTGAGCACGCCGACGATGCCACCCCACAGCGCGCCCGCGAGCACGCCGGCGGTGACCGCGGCGACGAGGTGCACGCCCGGCGGGAGGTCGTAGGTGAAGCCGACGTAGCCGGCGGCGAGCGCGCCGACCAGCATCTGCCCGGTGGCGCCGATGTTGAAGAGACCGGCGCGGAAGGCGATCGTGACGGCGAGCCCGGCGCAGATCAGCGGAGCCGACCGCTCCAGGGTCCGCTGGAGCGAGGAACCCGAGCCCACGGCGCCGTCGACGAGGGCGGAGTAGGCCTCCCAGATCGCCTGGCCGGAGTAGCGCAGGATGTCGCCGGCGTAGATGAAGAACGACCCGGGGTAGGTGAACAGGTTGCCGATCGCCTCGATGACCTCGTCGTCGGAGATCGCGATCAGGAAGGCACCCACCGCGAGCGCCAGCAGGATCGCCAGCAGCGTGTCGCGAACCGTCGGCAGCCACGAGCGCAGGTCGCGGACCTCGGGCTTGTCGGCGTCGGGCTCCGGCACGATCGCCTCGGGAGCCGGGGACATCGCCGTCATGACGCCACCTCCGTTCCTTCGGGAGCGGCACCCGCCATCAGCAGGCCGAGCTGCTCCCGCGGGATGTCGGGCGTCACGGTCGCCACGATCCGGCCGTCGTACATGACGGCGATCCGGTCGGCGAGCGCGTAGATCTCGTCGAGCTCGGTCGACACGATGACCACCGCGGTGCCGCGGTCCCGCTCGGCGATGATCCGCTTGTGGATGAACTCGATGGACCCGACGTCCACGCCCCGCGTCGGCTGCGACGCGATCAGCACCTTGAGCGGCCGGGAGAACTCCCGGGCGACGACGACCTTCTGCTGGTTGCCGCCGGAGAGCGACGAGACCAGTGCGTCCGGGGACTCGGTGCGGATGTCGAACTCCGCGATCCGGGCCTTGGCGTTCGCCGCGATCTTGTCGAGCTTGAGCGCCGGCCCGGCGGAGAACTCGTCGGTCCGGTAGAGGTCCAGCACCAGGTTCTCGCGCACGCTGAACGCGCCGACGTACCCGTCGTGGGAGCGGTCCTCGGGGATGTAGCCGATGCCGGCGGCCAAGCTCTCCTTCGGCCCGTGCCGGCTGATGTCCTTGCCGTCGAGCTCGACCCGGCCGGCGTCGGGCCGGATCAGCCCGAGCAACGACTTGATCAGCTCGGTCTGGCCGTTGCCCTGCACGCCGCAGATGCCGAGCACCTCGCCCGCGCGGGCCTCGAAGGAGACGTCCTTGACGACCATGTGGCCGCGGGGGTCGATCACGGTGATGCCCTCGGCCGTGAACACGGGGGCTCCGGCGGTGGCCTCGTCCTTGTCGACCACGAGCGAGACGCTTCGGCCGACCATCATCTCGGCCAGCTCGGCCTCGCTCGTCGAGGGCGGAGTGGTGCCGACGACCTTGCCGCGGCGGATCACGGTGATCTTGTCGCCGATCGCCTTCACCTCGCGCAGCTTGTGGGTGATGAAGATGATCGAGGTGCCCTGCGCCTTGAGCTCGCGCATGATGCCCATCAGCTCGTCGATCTCCTGCGGCGTCAGCACCGCCGTCGGCTCGTCGAGGATGAGGACCTGTGCCTGGCTGGCCAGCGCCTTGATGATCTCGACCCGCTGCTGCACGCCGACCGGGATGTCCTCGACGAGCGCGTCCGGGTCGACCGCGAGCCGGTAGCGGTCCGACAGCTCGCGGACCTGCTTGCGGGCGGCGCTGCGGTTGAGCACGCCGCCGGCGTACGTCTGCTCGTGCCCGAGCATGACGTTCTCGGCGACGGTGAAGACGGGGACCAGCATGAAGTGCTGGTGGACCATGCCGATGCCGGCGGCCAGGGCGTCGCCCGGCCCGTCGAAGGTGACCGCCCGGCCGTCGAGCAGGATCTCGCCCTCGGTCGGCGTGAGCAGGCCGTAGAGCATGTTCATCAGCGTGGACTTGCCGGCACCGTTCTCGCCGAGCAGGCAATGGATCTCACCGGGCTCGACCACGAGGTCGATGCTGTCGTTCGCCGTGAACGAGCCGAACTTCTTCGTCAGGCCCTTGATCTCGAGTCGCATGGAGTCACCTGTTCGACGGTGGTCATCGGCGGGTCATCAAAGAGTGCGAACAGGTCGGGGTGGAAGAACCACCCCGACCTGTCGCTCAACTGGCTGTGATCAGCCGACGGTGATCTCGCCGTCGATGATCAGCTGCTTGATCTCCTCGATCTCAGCAGCGAGGTCGTCGTCGACGTCGGCGTTCGGGCCGTACGGCGCGAGGCTGACGCCACCGTCGGCGAGCGTGCCGCGGTAGACCTCGTTGGTGAACGTGCCGCTCGCGGAGTCAAGGATCGCCTGCTCCACCGCGACGTCCATGCCCTTCACGACCGAGGTCAGGAGCGAGTCGCAGTACTCGGCGGCCGAGACGCAGCCGTCGGTGTCGACCCAGATGCCCCACACGTCGTTGTCCTGGGCGGCCTGGAGACCACCGAGGCCGGCCGGACCGGCGACCGGGAAGATGACGTCAGCGCCCTGGCCGATCATCTCTTCGGCCAGCGACTGACCAGCGGTCTTGTCCTCGAAGTCGTTCGTGAACGAGCCGCCCTCGGGGTTCGCCGGGTCCCAGCCGAGGACCTCGACCGCACCGTCGTTCTGCTCGTTGTAGTAGTCGACACCCTGCGCGAAACCGGTCATGAAGATGGTCACGGTCGGGATGTTGAGACCACCGAACGTGCCGACCACGCCGGTCTCGGACTTCGCAGCCGCGAGGTAGCCGGCGAGGAACGACGGCTGGCCGGTGTCGAAGGTCAGGCCCTTGGCGTTCTCGGGCGGGTTCGGCTCGAAGGTCTCCGCGTCGGTGAACTCGAAGTCGACGATGGCGAAGTCGACGTCGGGGTTGGCCTCCGCGGCGGCCCGGGTCGCGTCACCGAGGAGGAACCCGACCGTGGTGACCTGGTTGCAGTCCTGGTTGATCAGCGAGTCGATGTTGTCGGCGAACTGCGACGGGTCCGAGGACTCCGCCTCCGCAGTCTGGACGCCGTACGTGGCGGCCGCGTTCTCGAGGCCGTCGTGCGAGGTCTGGTTGAACGACTTGTCGTCGAAGCCCCCGGAGTCGGAGACCATGCACGCCTTGAAGTCGGGGTACTGCTCGGCGGCTTCCGAGGTGGTTTCGCTCTCGGACGGCGAGTTGTTGTCGCTTCCGTTGTCGCCGTCGTCCTCTCTGTCACCACATGCCGTCAGGGCGAGTGCTGCGATGGCAGCCACCGCAGCGATTCGAGCCGTCTTCATCACGGCGTCCTCCTGGATATTTCGTACTCGTCGGGCCCCGCGGCGGGGCATCCCGATGCACACTAACGGCGAGTTTCCTCCGCAGGGGGCGTTGCAACGGAAATTTCTTCTTTGTTACCGAGTAGTGACCAGGGTGCGGTGCGCCACTGCGGCCAGGACCCGGGCTCCGACGCCGACGGATTGCTCGTCGATCCGGAGATCTCCCTGGTGCAGGTCGTACGTCGCGCCGCCCGGCGTGCGGGTGCCGAGCCGGAACATCGCGCCGGGCACACCCGAGAGGTACCAGCCGAAGTCCTCGCCGCCGAGGCTCTGCGGGACCTCGGTGCGGTGATGGATGCCGAGCACCCGGTCGACTGCCTCGGCGATCAGGCGCGCGCTCGTCGGGTCGTTGACCACGGGCGGCACGCCCTGGAGGTAGTCGACCGACGCGGTGACGCCGTACGGGCGGACGATGTCGATGACGGCCTCCCGCACCACGGCCTCGCAGGCGGCCCAGGCGACGGAGTCGAGGATGCGCACCGTCCCGGCGGCGATGCCCTGGTCCGGGATCACGTTGGGGGCGGAGCCGGCACGCAGCAGTCCCCACACGACGCTGACGCCGGAGCGGGGGTCCATCCGGCGGCTCAGCACCGCGGGTAGCTCGCAGGCGATCTTGGCGAGCGCGAAGGTGAGGTCGCCGGTCAGGTGGGGGCGTGAGGTGTGGCCGCCGTTGCCCTCGAGCCGGACCTCGATCCGGTCGGCGGCGCTGGTGATCGGACCGGTGCGGACCCCGACGGTGCCGACGTCGACGGCGGGCTCGGTGTGCAGGGCGAAGATCCGCTCGACGTCCTCGAGCGCGCCGTGGTTGACCAGGTGCACCGCACCCCCCGGCATGACCTCCTCGGCGGGCTGGAACAGCAGCCGGACCCGGCCCGGGAGCAGTCCGCGTCCGTGGACCTCCGCGAGCGCGTGGGCGGCGCCGATCAGCGCCGCGGTGTGGACGTCGTGGCCGCAGGCGTGCGCCACCCCGGGCACCGTGCTGACCCACGGGTCCTGGGTCAGGTCCTGGACGGGCAGCGCGTCGAGGTCGGCCCGGAGGGCCACCACCCGCTCACCGTCGCCGATCTCGGCGACGGCACCGCTGCGCACCGCTCGCGTGACCCGCCAGCCGGTGCGCTCGAGGATCTCGACCACCCGGTCGGTCGTGCGCCGCTCGTCCCAGGACAGCTCCGGATGGCGGTGCAGGTCACGCCGCAGGTCGAGCAGGTCGTCGCCGTGCTTGTCGACGACATGGTTGATGACGTGCTCGACGGAGTCGGCATTCGGGTCGGCACCCGCGCCGGCGGCGCTCGGGTCAGCAGAGGTGGACATCAGGGCGAGCCTAGCCCTCGTCGTACGCCTCGAGGATCCGGTCGGCGGCAAGCGGTGCCGTCAGCTCGCCGGCGAGCACGGCGGCGCGGACCTCGGCCTGGACCGCCCTGACCCCGCTCGAGTGGCGCAGCCGCTGGTCGAGCTCGTCGCGGACCAGCGCCCAGGTGAAGTCGAGCTGCTGCTCGGCGCGCTTGCGCGCGAGGCCGTCGGCCCCGAGGTGGTCGCGGTGCTCGAGCACCCGCTGCCACACGTCGTCGACCCCGACGTCGTTGAGACCCGAGCAGGTGACCACGGGAGGCGCCCACTCGCCGTGCCCGCGCACCAGCCGGAGCGCGCCGGCGAGCTCGCGCGCCGCTCCCCTCGCCTCCTGCTCGCGATCACCGTCGGCCTTGTTGACCGCGATCACGTCGGAGATCTCGAGGATGCCCTTCTTGATGCCCTGGAGCTGGTCGCCGGTGCGGGCGAGGGTCAGGAAGAGGAAGGTGTCGACCATGCCGGCGACGGTCACCTCGGACTGCCCGACACCCACCGTCTCGACGAGGATCACGTCGAAGCCCGCCGCCTCGAGCACGGCCATCGCCTGCACCGTGGCGCGAGCGACGCCGCCCAGCGTGCCCGCCGACGGGCTGGGACGGATGAACGCGTGGGGATCGGTGGACAGCCGGGCCATCCGGGTCTTGTCGCCGAGCACCGAGCCGCCCGTGCGGATGCTGGACGGGTCCACTGCCAGTACGCCGACCCGGTGGCCCTCCTGGGTCAGCCGGGTGCCGAGCGCCTCGATGAAGGTCGACTTGCCGACCCCGGGCACGCCCGAGATCCCGACCCGCACCGCCGGTCCTCGCTGGTCGGGGAGGTCGCCGTCGCGACCGTCACGCGACCCCAGTGCCGCGAGCAGCTCGCGGGCCTGCTGGCGGTGCTTGGGGCTGGTCGACTCGACGAGCGTGATCGCCCGCGCCACCTGGGCACGGCGACCCTCGCGGATCCCCTCGAGGAGCTCGTCGAGCTGCATCAGTGGTCGAGCTGCTCGCGCAGCTTCGCGAGCAGGTCGAGCGCGGACTCGGCGATGACCGTGCCGGGCAGGAACACCGCGGCCGCGCCCATCTCCTTGAGGGTCGGCACGTCGTCGGGCGGGATCACGCCACCGATGACGACCATGATGTCCTCGCGGCCGTGCTCGGCCAGCGCCTGACGCAGCGCGGGCAGCAGCGCGAGGTGGCCGGCGGCGAGGGACGAGACGCCGACGATGTGCACGTCGGCGTCGATCGCCTGCTGCGCGACCTCCTCGGGCGTCGAGAACAGCGGCCCCACGTCGACGTCGAAGCCCATGTCGGCGAACGCCGAGACGACCACCTTCTGGCCGCGATCGTGGCCGTCCTGGCCCATCTTCGCGACCAGGATCCGGGGGCGCCGGCCCTCGGCCTCGGCGAACTCGTCGGTCGCGGCGCGCACCTCGCTCAGCAGGGTGTCGCCCGACTCGGCGGCCTCGTCCCGGTACACGCCCGAGATAGTACGGATCACGGCCTGGTGCCGGCCGTAGACCTTCTCCAGGGCGTCGGAGATCTCGCCGACGGTCGCCTTGTGGCGGGCGGCGGCGACCGCGAGCTCGAGCAGGTTGCCGTCACCGGTGTCGGCGCTGCGGGTCAATGCCTCGAGGGCCAGGTCGACGTCGGACTGGTCGCGCTCGGCGCGGAGCCGCTCCAGCTTGGCGATCTGCTGGCGGTAGACCTCGTCGTTGTCGACCCGCAGCACGTCGAGCTTGTCCTCGACCGGCAGCCGGAACGTGTTGACGCCGATCACCTTCTGCGCGCCGGAGTCGATCCGCGCCTGGGTGCGGGCCGCGGCCTCCTCGATGCGCATCTTCGGGATGCCCTGCTCGATCGCGGCGGCCATGCCGCCGGCGGCCTCGGCCTCCTGGATGTGGGCCCAGGCCCGCTCGGCGAGGTCGTGGGTGAGCTTCTCCACGTAGTACGAGCCGGCCCAGGGGTCGATCGTGTACGTCGTACCGCTCTCCTGCTGGAGCAGCAGCTGGGTGTTGCGCGCGATCCGCGCCGAGAAGTCCGTCGGCAGCGCGATCGCCTCGTCGAGGGCGTTGGTGTGCAGCGACTGGGTGTGGCCCTGGGTCGCGGCCATCGCCTCGATGCAGGTGCGGCCGACGTTGTTGAAGACGTCCTGGGCGGTCAGGCTCCAGCCGCTCGTCTGGCTGTGGGTCCGCAGCGAGAGCGACTTCGGGTTCTGCGGGTCGAACTGGCGGACCAGCCGGCTCCACAGCGCCCGGGCCGCGCGCATCTTCGCGACCTCCATGTAGAAGTTCATGCCGATCGCCCAGAAGAACGACAACCGGGGCGCGAACTGGTCGATGGTGAGGCCCGACTCGAGCCCCGCGCGGATGTACTCGACGCCGTCGGCCAGCGTGTACGCCAGCTCGAGGTCGGCGGTCGCTCCGGCCTCCTGCATGTGGTAGCCGGAGATCGAGATCGAGTTGAACCGCGGCATCCGCTGGCTGGTGAACGCGAAGATGTCGGAGATGATCCGCATCGACGGCGTCGGCGGGTAGATGTAGGTGTTGCGGACCATGAACTCCTTGAGGATGTCGTTCTGGATGGTCCCCGAGAGCTGCTCCGGCTTCACCCCCTGCTCCTCGGCCGCGGCGATGTAGAGCGCGAGCACCGGGAGCACCGCGCCGTTCATCGTCATCGAGACGCTCATCTGGTCCAGCGGGATGCCGTCGAAGAGCGTGCGGGTGTCGTAGATCGAGTCGATCGCCACACCGGCCATGCCGACGTCGCCGCGCACGCGCGGGTGGTCGGAGTCGTAGCCGCGGTGGGTGGCCAGGTCGAACGCGACGCTCAGGCCCTTCTGGCCGGCCGCGAGGTTGCGGCGGTAGAAGGCGTTGGACTCCTCGGCGGTCGAGAAGCCGGCGTACTGCCGGATCGTCCACGGCTGGGTCGTGTACATCGTGGGGTACGGCCCGCGCAGGAACGGGCTCAGGCCCGGCCAGGTGTCGAGGGATCCGTCGGCGGCGAGGGCTGCGACATCAGAAGCGTCGTACGACGGCTTGATCTCGATGCCCTCGGGGCTCAGCCAGCCCTCTCCTGACGTAGCCCGGAGGTCGAGGAGGTCGCTCTGGCGACCGTCACGAGACCCGGAGTCGGCACCGGCCAGGGGCAGTCCCGCAAAGCTCTTCGGAATGCTCACGACAGCTTCTCTCTGGTCGAGGTCAGGAAGGCAAGGGCGTCGACGCCGATCGCCGCGGCGTCGTCGACCTCGGCAGCGACGGCGTCCGGCTTGCCGGCGATGATCACGTGCTGGGCGCCCGCACCGCGCAGGGCTTCGACGGCGGCCGCGCCCCACTCGGAGTACGCCGCGTCGGTGCCGGCGAGGCACACCACCGGCTGTCCGCCGTACGCCGCCAGCAGCTCGTCGACACCGGACGTCGGCCCGGCCACGTCGACCGCGATGCCGCCTGCGGCAAGCAGGTTGGCGGCGAAGGTGGCGCGGGCGGTGTGCTGGGCGATCGTGCCGAGGGTGGCGAGGAAGACGGGCGTCGCGACCGGTTCGTCACGCAGCGCCTCGAACGAGGCGCCGTAGCGGGCGACCCGGTCGTTGAGCGGGTCGGGCTCGCGGGCCGGCAGCTCCTCGGCGAGGTTCGGGAACTCGGTCACGCCGGTGAGCGGCCGCTTGCGACGGGCGATCAGGGCCTCCCTCTCGGCGACCGTGGCAGCGATCCGGTCGCGGAAGGGCGTGAAGTCGTGGCCGGTCTCCCACTCCTCCTCGAGCTGCTGGAACGCAGCCCAGCCGGCGGCGGCGAGATCGGCGGTGAGCTGCTCGACGGCGTACGCACCACCGGCGGGGTCGGCGACCGCAGCGACGTGGGACTCGTCGATGAGCAGGTGGCTGACGTTGCGGGCGATCCGGCGGCCGAAGCCCTCCGGCTGGCCGAGGGCGGCGTCGAACGGGAGGACGGTCACCGCGTCTGCTCCCCCGACGCCGGCGGCGAAGGCCGCGACCGTGCCGCGCAGCATGTTGACGTAGGGGTCGTACTTGCTGAGCATCGGCCGGCTGGTCACCGCGTGCTGACGCTGCTCCACGACGACGTCGGTCGGGAGCCCCGAGTGGTGCAGCACGCTCGCCCACAGCTGGCGGGCCGCGCGCAGCTTGGCGATGGTCGGGAACTGCTCGTCGGTGGCGGCGTAGCGGAACTCGATCAGGTTGGCCGCGTCCTCGAGGTCGAGGCCGTGGTCGGTGAGCCAGCGCAGGTAGGCGACACCGGCGGCCACCGACCAGGCGAGCTCCTGGACGTCGCTGGCACCGAGGTCGTGGGCGGCGGTCGCGTCGACCACGATCGCCCGGACACCGGCGGCCGCGGCCTGGGACGCCAGGTCCCGGAGCTCGCCGACCGCCTCGTCGACGGCGAGCGGCAGGTCGCGCAGCATCGCGCCCAGCGGGTCGGCGCCGAGGTTGCTGTCGGGGTGCATCTTCACGTGGCGCTCGCCGGCGTAGGCGAGCAGGGCGCGCGCGGTCGCGGTGGGCGCGGTCGGCGCGTCGAGGACCACCGGCGCGAGGTCGAGCAGCACGTCGGCGAGCACCGTCGGCAGGTCGGTCGTCTCGTCGGCTGCGATCCAGAGGCTGGTCGCGCCACCGTCGAGGTCGACCAGCGCCTCCTCGTTGGCGAGCTTGGCGTCGGGGTGCGAGACCAGCGTGCGGATGTCCCATGCCCCGGTACGCGTCGGCCGCACCGCCGGGTCCGGAGCACCGGGGACGCCGAGCGGCGGGATCGCGATGCCGTCGAGGGTGGTCCGGGTCAGCTTGTCCCAGACCGCCGCGTCGGCGTCCGCGTCGGTGAGCTTGCGGGACTTCCGCAGGACGGCCGCAGTCGCGGCCTCCCACTCCTCCCTGCTGTGCCGGTCCTCCGGCTGCGCGAGCGCGAGCGGAGCCGCGACCGCGTCATCCGAGGCGCTGTCGGCGAGGTCAGTCATAGCCGCACCCTACGAACCGCCGTGTGGCAGTCGCTACACAGTGTGAGGTTTGAGACGCTCCGGGCGCGTGTCGCGCGGGGTTCTGGCACGGCGTGGCCGCGCGCCGGCGGCGGATGTAACACGCTGTTCGCGGACCTGCGGGACCGTCCGCGGGCCTGGCAGGACGTACGCCGTACTTGCGGGGCGTACGCCGTACTTGCAGGACGTTGACGTCGGTCCGGCCCCCTTGCAGCGGTCTCCTAGCGACGCCAGGGGTCGCCCAGCTCGGCGAACGGCGTGTTACATCATCGGCGGCCTGCATGACCGCCCGTACGCCGACAGCGACGGTCGTGCGGAACGGAGGAGCAGGCCCGCTCAGCCCCAGTTGGGCAGCTGCTGGAGCGACCACCGGTTGCCGTCGGGGTCGGCGAAGTACACGAACCGGCCCCACGGCTGGTCGTCGACCGGGCTGACCTCGATGCCGCGCTCGGTGAGGTCGGCGTGAGCCGCGTCGGCGTCGGCGACCACCGCCTGCAGGTTGTCGAGGGCGCCGGGCGCCAGCGTCGTGAGACCCTTCCCGATCGCGATCGAGCAGGCCGACCCCGGTGGGGTGAGCTGCACGAACCTGACCTCGTCGCTGACGGTGTGGTCGTGGTCGACCACGAACCCCGCCCGCTCGTAGAACTCCTTCGCCCGATCGACATCGCTCACGGGCACCGCCACCAGCTCGAGCTTGATATCCATACCCGCGAACCTAGGTGCGGCCACCGACAGGGCGCCTTGGTTTCGAGGCTCGCTTCGCTCGCACCTCAACCAGCGGCAGGCACGCCTCGCTCACCCTCAACCAACGGCAGCCGCGCCTCGCTCGCACCTCAACCAGCGGCAGCCGCACCCCGCTCGCACCTCAACCAGCGGCAGGCGTTCACCCGGCGTCCATCGCCAGACGGGGAGCCGGAAACGTCCGGCGCCCAGGCTGGCGCCATGAGGATCGCACTGGTCACGGAGAGCTTCTACCCGGCCGTCGACAGCACCACGACGACGCTCAAGGCGACCGCCGACCGGCTGGTCGACCTCGGCCACACGGTGCGGATCATCGCGCCCGGTCCCGGCCTGGCCTCCTACCTCGGCTGCGAGGTGGTGCGGGTGCGGCCACTCGAGCCGACCGGCGGCCAGATCCGCGCGGCGCTGGACGCGTTCGCCCCGGACCTGGTGCAGGCGGTGTCGCCCCGGTTCGTGGGACGCAAGGCGCTCAAGCACGCGCGCCGCACCGGCGTACCGACCCTCGTCGTGGAGCAGTCCCCGGTGCTCGACCTGGCCGCCGACTACTGGCGCGCCAAGGTCGCCGACCGCGCCGACACGCTGCTGGTCACCGCCCCCTGGATGGTCGAGCGGGTCGCCGAGCTCGGCGCCGCGGCGACGCTGTGGCAGCCCGGCGTCGACCCGCTCGCCTTCACCCCGAAGCTGCGCGACCCGTGGCTCCAGGACTCCTGGTCGCGGGCGCGCTCGAAGGAAGGCCGCCAGGTCGTCGTCGGCTATGTCGGCAGCCTGCACAAGCGGCACGGGGTACGACGCCTCGCCGAGCTCGCCGACATCCCCGGGATCCGGCCGGTCGTCATCGGCGCCGGGCCCGAGCGCGAGTGGCTCGAGAGGCGACTCCCCGGCGCGCGGTTCACCGGTCCGCTGGGGACCGGGGACCTCACCGTGGCGCTGCCGACCCTGGACCTGCTGGTCCACCCGGGCGAGCGCGAGACCGACTGCCACGCCCTGCGCGAGGCCGCGGCCTCCGGTGTGCCCGCGGTGGCGCCGCGCTCGGGCGGCGCCGCCGACGTGGTGCGGCACCTGGAGACGGGCCTGCTCTACGACCCGGCCGACCCGCGCGACCTGCGCCGGGCGGTGGCCGCGGTCGCCGCCGACGGTCACCGAAGGCTGCTGGGCGAGGCGGCGCGCGCGTCAGTCGTACGGCGGACCTGGGTCGACGCCGTCGACGAGCTGGTCGCGGTGCACTACCGCTCGCCGACGCCGATCGCCGCCTGACCCGGGCGCCTTGGTTTCGAGGCTCGCTGCGCTCGCACCTCAACCAGCGGCGACTGCTCGCTGCGCTCGCGCCTCAACCAGCGGCGACTGCTCGCTGCGCTCGCGCCTCAACCAGCGGCGACTGCTCGCTGCGCTCGCACCTCAACCAGCGGCGCTCAGGTCGCTGCGCGACCTTCGTTGTCCTTGTTGCGCAGCCCGATCTTGTTGCCGAGCCACACCAGCGGGTCGTACTTCCTGTCGACGACGCGCTCCTTCATCGGGATGATCGCGTTGTCAGTGATCTTGATGCCCTCCGGGCAGACCTCGGTGCAGCACTTGGTGATGTTGCACAGGCCGAGACCGGCCGTCTCGCGCACGGTGTCGCGGCGGTCGAGGGTGTCGAGCGGGTGCATGTCGAGCTCGGCGTAGCGCAGGAAGAACCGGGGGCCCGCGAACGCCGGCTTGTTGTCCTCGTGGTCACGCGTCACGTGGCAGGTGTTCTGGCACAGGAAGCACTCGATGCACTTGCGGAACTCCTGGCCCCGCTCGACGTCGACCTGCATCATCCGGCGCTTGCCGTCGGCATCCCGCGGGCCGAGCTCGACGCCCGGCAGCTCGCGCGCCTTCTCGTAGTTGTAGGACACGTCGGTGACCAGGTCCCGGATGACGGGGTAGGCCCGCATCGGCGTCACCGTGATCGTCTCGGCCGGGTCGAAGTCGGACAGCCGGGTCATGCACAGCAGCCGCGGCTTCCCGTTGATCTCGGCGCTGCACGACCCGCACTTGCCGGCCTTGCAGTTCCACCGGATCGCGAGGTCGCCGGTCTGGGTCGCCTGGAGCCGGTGGAGCGCGTCGAGCACGACCTCGCCCTCGGACACCTCGACCGCGTAGTCACCCAGCGACCCGCCGCTGGCGTCGCCGCGCCAGACCCGCATCTTCAGCTCGTAGCCCATGTCACTCCTCGAAGAACTTCTTCAGGTCGTCGGGCATCGCCGGGATGGCCTGCTCGGTCAGGTCGACGCCGGTGCCCTCGGCGTTGAGCCGCAGCACGAGGTTCTTGCCGCCCCACTCGGGGTTGGGGCCGGGGAAGTCGTTGCGGGTGTGGCCGCCGCGCGACTCCTGCCGCGCCAGCGCCGCCTTCGCCACGCACTCCCCGACCAGCAGCATGTTGCGCAGGTCGATCGCCAGGTGCCAGCCGGGGTTGTACTGCCGGTGCCCCTCGACGGACATGCTCGCCGCGCGCTCCTTGAGCCGCTCGACCTCCTGGAGCGCCTGCTCCAGCTCCGATCCCTCGCGGATGATCCCGACCAGGTCGTTCATCGCCTGCTGGAGGTCCTGCTGGATCGTGTACGGGTTCTCGCGGCCCTCCAGCTCGAACGGCGCGAGCGCGCTCGCCTTCGCCGCCGTGATGTCCGCATCGGAGATCCCGGGCCGTGACGACAGCGACGAGGCGTACGACGCCGCGGCATCGCCTGCTCGGCGGCCGAACACGATCAGGTCGGACAGCGAGTTGCCACCGAGCCGGTTGGACCCGTGCATGCCGCCCGAGCACTCGCCGACGGCGTACAGCCCGGGCACCACCGACAGCTCGGTGTCGGGGTCGACCTCGATGCCGCCCATCGCGTAGTGGCAGGTCGGGCCGATCTCCATCGGCTCGGCCGTGATGTCGACGTCGGCCAGCTCCTTGAACTGGTGGTACATCGACGGCAGCCGCTTGCGGATGAACTCCGGGGTACGTCGGGACGCGATGTCGAGGAAGACGCCACCGTGCGGCGATCCCCTGCCGGCCTTGATCTCGGCGTTGATCGCCCGGGCGACCTCGTCGCGGGGCAGCAGCTCAGGGGGACGGCGGTTGTTCTTCTTGTCGTCGTACCACCGGTCGGCCTCCTCGATGGAGTCAGCCGTCTCGGCCCGGAAGTACTCCGGGATGTGGTCGAACATGAACCGCTTGCCCTCGGAGTTCTTCAGGATGCCGCCGTCGCCGCGCACGGACTCGGTGACGAGCAGCCCCTTCACCGACGGCGGCCAGACCATCCCGGTCGGGTGGAACTGCACGAACTCCATGTTGATGAGGGTGGCGCCGGCGCGCAGGGCCAGGGCGTGGCCGTCGCCGGTGTACTCCCAGGAGTTCGAGGTGACCTTCCACGCCTTGCCGAACCCGCCGGTCGCCAGCACCACAGCGGGCGCCTCGAACACGATGAAGCGGCCGGACTCGCGCCAGTAGGCGAAGGCACCGGCGATGGCCCCCTGCCCGTCATCCGAGGGCGCCTTGAGGAGGTCGGTGACCGTGCACTCCATGAAGACGTCGATGCCGAGCTGCACCAGCCGCTGCTGGAGCGTGCGGATCATCTCGAGACCGGTGCGGTCGCCGATGTGGGCGAGCCGGGCATAACGGTGGCCGCCGAAGTCGCGCTGGCTGATCAGCCCGTCGGGAGTGCGGTCGAACAGGGCGCCCCAGTCCTCGAGCTCCATGACCCGCTCGGGCGCCTCCTGCGCGTGGAGCTGGGCCATCCGCCAGTTGTTGAGCATCTTCCCGCCACGCATGGTGTCGCGGAAGTGCACCTGCCAGTTGTCCTCGGGATAGACGTTGCCCATCGCGGCAGCGGCGCCGCCCTCGGCCATGACCGTGTGGGCCTTGCCGAGCAGCGACTTGCACACGACGCCGACGCGAGCGCCCGCCTCGTGGGCGGCGATCGCGGCGCGCAGGCCGGACCCGCCGGCCCCGATCACGATCACGTCGTACTGGCGGCGCTCGATGCCACCCTCGGCGTCACCGGACATCTCGTTGCCGGTCATCGGGTGTCGGCTGGTGTTGCTGTGCGCTTGAGTCATTGGAACCTTTGCGGGGTGGTCAGAAGAACCTGAGGTCGTCGATCACGTCGGTGGCCAGCAGGTAGATGTAGAAGTCGACCACGGCCACGGAGAACAGCGAGTACCACGCGTAGCGCGGGTGGCTGGCGTTGAGCTTCGACACCCAGGTCCAGAGCTTGTAGCGGACCGGGTGCTTGGAGAAGTGCCGCAGCCGGCCGCCCACGATGTGCCGGCACGAGTGGCACGACAGCGTGTAGAGCCAGATCAGCGCGACGTTCACGGCCATCAGCAGGGTGCCGAGCCCCATGTGCACGCCGGACGTCTCGCCGTCGCCGACGGCGTACTCGTCCGGCATCGGCCGGAAGGCCAGCACGACGTCGAAGGTCAGGATCAGGCCGACCACGATGGCGGCGTACCAGAAGTAGCGGTGGAGGTTCTGCACCAGGAGCGGGAACCGGGTCTCTCCGCTGTAGGCGCTGTGCGGCTCAGCGACCGCGCACGCCGGCGGCGACAGCCAGAACGCCCGGTAGTAGGCCTTGCGGTAGTAGTAGCAGGTCATCCGGAAGCCGAGCGGGAAGATCAGGATGATCAGGGCCGCCGACAGCGGCCACCAGGAGAACGGCTGGCCGAAGTCGGACGCGCCCTCGACGCAGTCGCCCAGGCAGGGCGAGTAGAACGGCGAGAGGTAGGGCTCGGCGAAGTAGTCCCGTCCCATGAACGCACGGACGGTCGCGAAGACCACGAACCCGCTGAAGACGATGAACGTCGCGAGCGGTGTCAACCACCATCGGTCCGTGCGGAGCGTCCGCTCCTCGATCTGTGCTCGACCAGGGCCGTCAACGCCAGTCGTCACCTGCACCTCCGGATGTCGGGCGGATTCGCCGAGCCCTGAGTCTGCACAACAGGCTTCGATTGTGAAAGGGGCCACACCGACCTGTCCGCGCCCAAAGACGCGAAATCGGGTGAGGGTGTCCTAACCGGACAAACCTCACACCGGACTGGTTACCCGGCCCCCAGACGTGCGCGGTAGCGTGACCAGCCGTGGCAGACCCAGTAATGACCAGGCCGACCCTCGTCGAGGGCGCGCGGGCATCGCGCACCTCGATCGCACTGAAGCTCCTGATGGCCCTCAGCGGCCTCGCGTTCGTCGGCTTCGTGCTCGGGCACATGTACGGCAACCTCAAGGCCTTCTCCGGCCACGACGCCTTCAACGAGTACGCGCACCACCTGCGCGAGCTCGGCGAGCCGATGCTCCCCCACATGGGGTTCATCTGGATCATGCGCGGCGGCCTGCTGCTCGCGCTGGTCGTGCATGTGGCGTGCGCGATCGAGCTCACCCGCCGCGCCCGCAAGGCGCGGCCGGTCAAGTACGTCGTCAAGAAGCACACCGGCGCCATCCCGGCCAGCCGGCTGATGCGCTGGGGCGGCCTCACCCTCTTCCTCTTCATCGTGTGGCACCTCGTCAACTTCACCTTCGGCAAGGTGAACGTCAGGAGCGGCGAGACGGGTGATGCAGCAGGCGACCCCTACAACCTGCTCGTCGACACCTTCGACGTCTGGTGGATGACGCTGATCTACCTCGCCGCCATGGCGATGCTCGGGGCACACCTGCACCACGGCGTGTGGAGCTCCCTCCAGACGCTGGGCCTGACGAGCACCGCGGCCAGCCGCGCCCGCGCGAAGACGATCTCGTTCTCGATCGCGATCCTCATCGCCGGCGGCTTCTCGCTCGTCCCGATCGCCGTCCTCACCGGCATCATCGACTGACCTCTGTCAGCAACGATCGCTACCAACGGAAGACCTGACATGACTGACATGCCGGACACCACCCTCACGTCCGACCGATCGCACGACGAGCCGTCGCCCGGGCAGTACGACGACGCCGCGGGCTACTACACCGCCGGCGACCCGATCGCCGACAAGAAGGCCCCCGACGGCCCGATCGACGAGCGCTGGCAGACCCGCAAGTTCGAGGCCCGGCTGGTCAACCCGGCCAACCGCCGCAAGCTCTCGATCATCATCGTCGGCACCGGCCTGGCCGGCGGCGCGGCGGCCGCCACGCTCGGCGAGGCCGGCTACAACGTGAAGTCCTTCTGCTACCAGGACTCCCCGCGCCGGGCGCACTCGATCGCCGCCCAGGGCGGCATCAACGCGGCCAAGAACTACAAGGAGGACGGCGACTCCGTCCACCGGCTCTTCTACGACACGGTCAAGGGCGGCGACTACCGCTCGCGGGAGTCGAACGTCTACCGCCTGGCCGAGGTCAGCACCAACATCATCGACCAGTGCGTCGCCCAGGGCGTCCCCTTCGCCCGCGAGTACGGCGGCCTCCTCGACAACCGCTCCTTCGGCGGCGTCCAGGTGTCGCGCACGTTCTACGCCCGCGGCCAGACGGGTCAGCAGCTGCTGATCGGCGCCTACCAGGCGATGGAGCGCCAGGTGAAGCTCGGCACCGTCACCGAGTACACCCGCCACGAGATGCTCGAGGTCATCGTGGTCGACGGCCGGGCGCGCGGCATCGTGGCCCGCAACATGGTCACCGGTGAGATCGAGACGCACCTGGCCGACGTCGTCGTACTCGCCTCGGGTGGCTACGGCAACGTCTTCTACCTGTCGACCAACGCGATGGGCTCCAACGTCACCGCCGCGTGGCGCGCGCACCGCAAGGGCGCCTACATGGCGAACCCCTGCTACACGCAGATCCACCCGACCTGCATCCCGGTCTCGGGCGACCACCAGTCGAAGCTGACCCTGATGTCGGAGTCGCTGCGCAACGACGGCCGGATCTGGGTGCCCAAGAAGGCCGAGGACTGCACCAAGGACCCGCGCGAGATCCCGGAGGAGGACCGCGACTACTACCTGGAGCGGATCTACCCGTCCTTCGGCAACCTGGTGCCCCGCGACATCGCTTCCCGCCAGGCGAAGAACATGTGCGACGAGGGTCGTGGCGTCGGCCCGATGGTCGGCGACTTCCGGCGCGGCGTCTATCTCGACTTCGCCGACGCGATCGAGCGCCTGGGCGAGGACGCGATCCGCGAGAAGTACGACAACCTCTTCGACATGTACGAGCGGATCACGGGCGAGAACCCGTACGAGGTCCCGATGCGGATCTACCCCGCCGTGCACTACGTCATGGGCGGCCTGTGGGTCGACTACGACCTGCAGTCGACGATCACCGGCCTGTTCGTGACCGGAGAGGCCAACTTCTCCGACCACGGCGCCAACCGCCTCGGCGCGTCCGCCCTGATGCAGGGGCTCGCCGACGGCTACTTCGTGCTGCCGCACACGATCCGCGACTACCTCTCCGACGGGCCGTTCGAGCCGGTCGACGAGTCCCACCCGGCCGTCGTCGAGGCCCAGAACTCGGTGCAGGAGCGGATCGAGAAGTTCCTCTCCATCAACGGCACCCGCTCCGTCGACAGCTTCCACCGCGAGCTCGGCAACATCATGTGGGAGTACTGCGGCATGGAGCGCACGGCCGAGGGCCTGCGCAAGGCGATCGACATGATCCGCGAGCTCAAGCGTGAGTTCTGGACCGACCTCAAGGTGCTGGGCTCGGCCAACACCCTCAACCAGAGCCTGGAGAAGGCCGGCCGGGTGGCCGACTTCATCGAGCTCGGCGAGCTGATGTGCATCGACGCCCTCAACCGCCGCGAGTCGTGCGGCGGCCACTTCCGCGGCGAGTCGCAGACCGAGGACGGCGAGGCTCTTCGCCACGACGACGAGTTCGCGTACGTCGCCGCGTGGGAGTGGAACGGCGACCCCGGGTCGAACGAGATGGGCACGCCGATCCTGCACAAGGAAGAGCTCGTCTACACCGCCATCGAGATGAAGCAGAGGTCGTACAAATGAGCGCCGGGACGATGAACCTGACCCTCAAGATCTGGCGCCAGAGCGACAGTCAGGACAAGGGCAAGATCCACACCTACGACGTGGCCGGGATCTCCGAGGACATGAGCTTCCTGGAGATGCTCGACGTCCTCAACGAGCAGCTCAACGAGCTCGGCGAGGAGCCGATCGCGTTCGACTCCGACTGTCGCGAGGGCATCTGCGGCATGTGCTCGCTGATGATCAACGGCGAGCCGCACGGGCCGGAGGTGACCACCACCTGCCAGCTGCACATGCGCTCGTTCAAGGACGGCGACACGATCACCATCGAGCCGTGGCGCTCGGGCGCGTTCCCGGTGCTCAAGGACCTGTGCGTCGACCGCTCGGCCTTCGACCGGATCATCCAGTCCGGCGGCTACATCTCGGCCAACACCGGCTCGGCCCCCGAGGCCAACTCGGTGCCGGTCCCCCGCGACAACGCCGTCCGCGCGTTCAACGTGGCGACCTGCATCGGCTGCGGCGCGTGCGTGGCCGCGTGCCCGAACGGCTCGGCGTCGCTGTTCCTCGGCGCGAAGATCACCCACCTCGGTGAGCTGCCGCAGGGCCAGCCGGAGCGGTGGAGCCGGGTGGTCGACATGACCGCCCAGCACGACCACGAGGGCTTCGGCGGCTGCACCAACATCGGCGAGTGTGCGGCCGCGTGCCCCAAGGAGGTCCCGCTCG
>NZ_JACEHF010000240.1 GCF_014180685.1 Nocardioides pelophilus
AGGACCATGTCCCGGTCGACTCCTACGAGATCCCCGACCGGCTCCGGCGCCGCGTCGAGCTGCGCGACCACACCTGTCGTGCCCCGCACTGCAACCGCCGTACCGAACGCTGCGACCTCGACCACGCGCATCCGCACGCCGCCGGCGGCTCTACCTGCCCCTGCAACCTCGTGCCCCTGTGTCGGCGACATCACCGGGCCAAGACCTTCGGCTACTGGCGCTACGTCATCATCCAGCCCGGGACCTACCTGTGGTCCAGTCCCCACGGACAGCATTGGCTGGTCGACCACACCGGAACCCGAGTCCTCGACCCACCCCGACCAGTCGATCCAGATCCGGATCCTGATCCTCCCGACTGGGCCGACCCCGGCTGGACCGAACCCGCTCCCTGACCACCACCCCCTGGACCCCGCCACCGGCGGGGCCACAGGCACGCCCGGGGGTCTCGTGACGGTCGCTGCGCGACCTCCTCGACCACCCGGACACGGGTCTCGTGACGGTCGCTGCGCGACCTCCTCGACCACCAGCCAGCGCGCGCCCGCCGCTGGTTGAGGTGCGAGCGCAGCGAGCCTCGAAACCAAGGCGTCGACCACCGCGATGTACCTACCGGCGTCCTCTTGCCCGAACCACAGCGAGTACCTCAGGCCTCCTGCAACCCGGGCACCCAGCGCGCCCAAGCACCGCAACCCACGACGGCGCGCAGCCGTGTTGTCCGTTCTAGCCGGCGCGACCGCCGGCGGCGCAGGACGTGCGGGCAGGGGTCTCGTGACGGTCGCTGCGCGACCTCCTCGACCACCGAGACAGGGGGTCTCGTGACGGTCGCTGCGCGACCTCCTCGACCACCAGCCAGCGCGCGCCCGCCGCTGGTTGAGGTGCGAGCGCAGCGAGCCTCGAAACCAAGGCGCTGGCCGAGATCAGGCCCGGCGCTCCACCCGCGCCCGCCGGGCAGCCCGGCGCAGCGTGGTGAGGACCGCGGGTCCGAGCAGGGCGATGGCGAGGGCGTTGGTGATCGCGCGGCCGGTGTCCCAGCCGCCGGTCGAGGTGAGCACGGTGTAGAGCAGGAACCGGTGCAGGTTCTCCAGGAGCGGGGCGCCCGGGGCGTAGGAGAGCTCGGTCGAGTCCTGGCCCGGCACCTGGATACCGAGGATGAACGGCCAACCCCACAGGTTGAGCAGCAGACCGTAGGCGTAGGCCGCGAGCACGCCGTACGCGACGAGCATGGCGATCTCTGCGCGACCCGACGCACGTCGCGGCAGCAGTCCGGCGAACATGCCGACCCAGCCGGCGACGAGCATCTGGAACGGCAACCACGGGCCGACACCGGCGGTCATCAGTGCCGACGCGAAGAGGGAGGTGCATCCCAGCACGAACCCGAAGCCGGGGCCGAAGACCCGTCCACCGAGGATCAGGAGGAAGAAGACCAGTTCGAGGCCGGCGGTGCCGGCGCTGACGCCGCGGAGCACCGCGTTGACAGCAGTCAGCACTCCGAGGATCGCGAGCACCCGGGCGTCCATGCCCCCCTCGCTGATCTCCGCGAGCACGACGGCGAGGATCACCGGGAGCAGCGCGAGGAACAGGAACGGCGGGTCCACCCGCTCGGTCGGGTCGGCCTCGAGCAGCAGCGGCCAGGCGAGCATCATCAGCCCGACCACGGAGGCCAGGCCCAGCACCACGACGGACCGCACCCGCAGAGGTACGGCCACCCGCTGGTCGGTCGCGCTCACGACGGGACCTCGGCCGCGGCCAGCGCCGCGGCGACCTCGTCGACCCGCAGCCACCCGGGTCCGAGCACCTTGGTGACCTGGGGCGCGAACGCCGGCGACTCGGCGATGACCTGGCGCACCGGCCCGCTGGAGACGACCTCGCCCTCGGCCAGCACCACCACGTCGTCGGCGACCTGGGCCGCGAACTCGACGTCGTGGGTGGCGACGAGGATCGCGCGCCCGTCGGCCGCGAGGTCACGCAGGATCTCGGCGAGCGCGTGCTTGCCCGGGTAGTCGAGCCCGCGGGTCGGCTCGTCGAGCAGCAGCACCGGTGGTCCGGCGGTGAGCACGATCGCCACGGCGAGCGCGAGGCGCTGGCCTTCCGACAGGTCCCGGGGATGACCGGACGGGGCGATGCCCGGGGCTAGCCGGTCGAGGAGTCCGGCACAGGTGCCGGCGGCGGCGGACGCCGTACGGTCAGCGGCCGCGCACTCGTCGGCGACGGTCTCGAGGTAGAGCAGGTCCGCGGGACTCTGCGGCACCAGTCCCGTGTGACGACGCCGCGCGTCGGGCTTCAGCCGGTGCGGGTCCTCGCCGCCGACGCGCACGGTGCCGCGGTCGGCCGCGTGCCGCCCCTGGATCGCCCACAGCAACGTCGACTTGCCGGCGCCGTTGCGTCCCATCAACGCCGTCACCGTGCCCGGCCGCAGCGTCAGGTCGACATCGAGGAGCGCCGCCACCGAGCCGTGCGTGACCGTGAGGCGTCGTACCTGAACTTCCGGCCCTGTTTCGGACGATTTCGGGGCCGAAAGTTCAGGTGCGACGACGGTCGGCGCCGCGGCCGGGGAGAGACCGATGCGCGCCCGCAGGTCGGCGGTACGACGGCGCGCGTCGCGCACGGTGAGCGGCAAGGGGGACCAGCCGGCGAGCCGGCCGAGCTCGACGATCGGCGGCGCGATCGGGGAGTCGACCAGCAGCTCGGCGGGGTCGCCGATCCGCACCTGGCCACCCTCGGCGATGAGGCACAGCCGGTCGGCGAACGGCACCACCCGCTCCAGCCGGTGCTCGGCGACGAGAACGGAGACCCCCAGGTCGTGGACCAGCCGGGTCAGCGTGGCGAGCACGTCCTCGGCCGCGGTCGGGTCGAGCGCGGAGGTCGGCTCGTCGAGCACGAGCAGTCGCGGGTGGGTGGTCAGCACGGATCCGATCGCCACTCGCTGCTGCTGCCCTCCGGACAGGGTCCGCAGGTCCCGGTGACGCAGGTCGGCGATGCCGAGCAGGTCGAGCGTCTCCTCGACCCGGCGGCGCATCGTGGGCGCGGCCAGCCCGAGCTGCTCCATCCCGAAGGCGAGCTCCTCCTCGACGGTGTCGGTGACGAACCACGCCGATGGGTTCTGCCCGACGTAGCCGACGACGTGCGCCCGCTCCCGGGCCGGGACCTCGAGCACGCTCTCGCCGTCGATGACGACATCGCCGGTCAGCGTGCCGCCGGTGAACGCCGGCACCAACCCGGCGACCACACCGAGCAGGGTCGACTTGCCGACGCCGGTCGGACCGGCGAGCAGCACCAGCTCACCGTGGTCGATCGCCAGGTCGACACGGTCGAGGACCGGCCGCTCGCCGTAGCTGAAGGTGATGCCGCGCAGCTCGAACACCTCAGACCGCCACCTTGGCGGGCTCGCCCGCGACGGGCAGGGGCGGGAGAGGCGCCCGGTTCTTCGCGGTGAGGGGCGGCGGCGCGACGAAGACCGGAGCGATGCCGAGCAGCACGGCGACGACCGCGACCAGGCTCAGCTCCGGTACGACGAGCACACCCGGATGTGCGACCAGCGGATCCGCGCGCTGGACCAACCACAGACCTGCGCCGACCGCGAGCCCGGACAGCGCGACGAGCACCTCCGCGGCCCGCCACCGCTCCGGGCGGTAGTGGGAGCGGTGGACCCGACGACCGGCGAGCACGAACCCACCGAGCGCCGCAGTCACCCCGAGCGCCAGCATCGGCCACGCCAGCACCCGCGGCGCTGTCGAGTCGAGGAACGCGTAAACGCCGACGCAGATGCCGAGCAGCCCGAGGATCATCAGCGCACCCGTGGTCCGGCGCTGGCCGGCGGTCGCCGTACCGCTGCGGCCGTAGCCGCGGGCGTCCATGCCGGCGGCCAACGACAGCGACCGCTCGAACGCGTCCTCGAGGATCGGGACCAGGAGCCGCCGCAGACCGCGCACCCGCCGGAACCGACCGTGCTCGCCGCCGCGCAGCTGCTGGGCGGCCCGCACCCGCCGAGCGCTGTCGGCCAGCTGGGGGATCACGGTGATCGCGACGACCATCGCGGTGCCGACCTCGTAGAGGGCCGGCGGCAGCGACCGCATCAGCCGCTTCGGGTTGGCGAGGGCGTTGGCCGCGCCGACCGCGATGAGCAGCGTCGCGAGCCGCAGCCCTTCGTAGAGCGCGGCCAGCAGCTCCTCACGGCTGAACGGGCCGAGCAGGCTGACGCCCGCTGCCCAGTCCGGCAGCGGGACCTCCGGCATCGACACCAGCACGTGGCCGGCGTCGTTGCCGCCCACCAGCACCCGAAACGCCACCCGGACGACCACGNCCACCCGGACGACCACGACGATCACGCCGAGCCAGAGGTAGAGCCGGAACGACCGCGCCCACGGCTGGTCACTGCGGCAGGCGAGGACGGTGACGATCGCGACCGCCAGCAGCAGCCCGAGGAGCAGCGGGTTGGTCGTGCAGGACGCGCCGACGGCGAGACCTACCGCCCAGCACCACCAGGCGACGGGGTGGAGGTCGCGCGCCAGCCTCACCGGCACCAGCTCACCCCGCACGCCTCCGCAGCACCGTCACCAGGCCGGCCGCGCCGAGCACGAGTACGGCGAGCCCGAGCCCGATCCACGTGGCCAGCGCACCGTCGTCGTCGCCCGAGCTGTCGGTGGCCAGGTCGCTCGACGGCGGTCCGTCGGTGATCTCGTCGGCGGCCGGGACGGCCTCGGACGACGTCGCCGTCTCCGAGGGCTCCTCGCGCTCCCGGTCGCGGCGCTTCTTCCGGCGGTCGGGCGCGGCCGACT
>NZ_JACEHF010000241.1 GCF_014180685.1 Nocardioides pelophilus
GTGGGGAGACGCACCCGGCCGGCCCGAGCTTGTCGGGCCGGCCGGTGGCTGCGTGGAGGTCAGTGGTCGATGACCGTGAACGGGCTGTTGAACTCCTTGCCCTTTGTGGGCTCGGCGATCTCGGCGACCGCGCCGTCGGGGGCCATGGCGAACAGGTGCCACCGGGCGCCGTCGTACGCGTCGAAGACGACGTGGCCGTCGGTCGACCAGGCCCACTGGGAGATGAAGCCGCCCTCGACGGAGTACTGGCCGGTGGGCTCGCCGGTCTTGGCGTCGAGCACCGTGACGGTGGGGATGCCGAGGCCGTCGTAGTAGCTCGGCAGGCCGATGACGTGCGTGCTGTCCGGCGAGATCTGCGCGGGTTCGTAGTCGCAGGTCCGCCACTCCGGCCGGTTGTCGGTCTGCTCCAGGTCGACGAGTCCGCCGCAGGAGCCGGCGTCCTCGATCTTGTCGACGAAGCTGACCAGGTTGTCGCCGGAGACGTCGCTGAACTCGACGACGAACGGCACCGGGTTGTCGTTGATGCCGTGGGAGTCGAACGTCTCGGCCTCGCCGACGCCGGAGTTCACGAACACCACGCAGCCGTCCTCGACCTCGTAGCAGTTCGGGCCGCCGGTCACGGCCGCGGTGAAGTACGCGACCGTCTCGCCGGGCGCGGAGAGGTCGACGCTGCCCATGGACACCTGGTCGCCCTGCCAGGCCGTCATGACCTCGCCGTCGGTGTCGATCCAGGCGATCGTGGTCCCGGCCTCGTTGACGGCCACGGTGGAGGTGGTGTCGAAGGTCTCGACGACGCTGCCGTCGGCGGCGATCACGTCGGCGGCAGCGAACACCTCGCCGCTGACCCGGGTGGCGACCAGTTGGTCGTTCCAGATCACGGCGCCGTAGTAGTCCTGCTCCGGCAGGTCGACCTCGTCGCCGTCGGCCTGGTGCCACACGCCGTCGAGGACGTAGTCGACGCCGCTGGGGTCGGCCGGCTCGCTCGGGGGTTCCGTCGGTTCGGAGGTGGTCGGGTCGCTCGCCGGGGTGGTCGGGTCGGACGACGTCGCGCTGGTGGGGTCCGAGGCGGCGTCGTCACCGTTGCCCGAGTCGTTGCCGCAGGCGACAGCGAGTACGGCGAGCGGGGCGATCACCGCCGCGACGGCGATCCGGGAGTGGCGGTTGAGGGTCATCGGTCTTTCCTTCGGTCTGGGGTGGCTGAGTGGGGGCTCAGTGGGGGCTCAGTGGCGGATCAGCAGGTACGGGCTGTCGAACTCGTCGCCGGCGATCGGGTCGCCGAGCTCGGTGAAGGCACCGTCGGGTGCCAGCTCGATCAGGTGCCAGTTGGCGCCGTCGTACACCGAGAGGAGCAGCGTGTTCGCCGTCGTCCAGGCGACCTCGGACCAGATGGACGAGGCCTGGCCCTCCGGTGCGTAGCGGCCGGACTCCTCGCCGGTCCTGACGTCGAGGATCGAGATCTCGCGGTAGCCCAGTCCGTCGTACTGGCTCGGGGCGCCCACGACGTGCTCTCCGTCGGGCGAGATGTCCTGTGCTTGGTAGTCGCAGTTCTGCCACAGGTACGTCGCGGTGTCGGCGGACCAGAGGCCGCCGCAGGTGACGCCGTCGTCGCGGATCTCGGTGGTGGCGGACAGCAGCGCGTCCTGCTCGTCGAAGCAGCGCAGCGCGTCGTCCGGCAGCGGGACGTCGCTCGACCCGATGCCGCGGCAGCCGTTGGTGTCGGAGTTGATGCGCACCAGGCAGTCGCCGGCCTCGGCCTCACACGGCGCGCTGCCGATGACCGAGACCGGCTCACCGCCGTACGACTCACCGCCCGCCGAGCCGAGCACGTCGGAGGCGAGGATCTCCCGGTCGTCGGGTCCGTCGCCCCAGCGGGCGATCAGGTCGCCGTCGCCGGTGGTGTAGCTCAGGATCGTGCCGTCGGAGCTGACGGCGAAGCCGGCCGCATTGTCGATCGACTCCACGAGGTCGCCGGCGTCGTCGAAGATGTCGATCGTTCCGAACACCTCGGCGCCCGCTTCGATCGCGACCAGGCGGTCGCCCCAGATCGCGGCGTTGTAGTAGTTGCCGTCCGGCAACGCCACGTCGTCGCCGTCGGCCTGGTGCCAGACACCGCCCACGACATAGTCGATGGCGTCGTCGGCGACGGGGTCCGAAACCGTCTGGGACTCGGTCGGCGAGGGCGCGAAGCCGGGCTCCTTCGTCTGCGTGGTGCCGCCGTTGCTGAGCACTGCGATCGGGGTGATGATCGCGGCGACGCCGAGGACGCTGCCGGCCACGGCCGCCCGGCGGTTGCGGCGGATCTTGCGGGCCTTGCCCTTGACGGACAGGACGTCGAGCGGGGCCTCGTGGAGGTCGCGGACGCGCGCGTCGAAGTCGCGGCTCATTGCTTCCTCCCAAGGGGTGTCGGAGCTGGTGGGATCGTTCGGGTGGTTCATGACGGGGACTCCTCGCCGTAGCGGGGGTGGAGCTCGGCGGGCACGCGCTCACGGAGGGTGGCGAGCGCCCGGCTGCACTGGGACTTGACGGTGCCGACGGAGATGCCGAGCGCGTCGGCGACCTCGGCCTCGGACATCTGCTCGTAGTAGCGGAGCACCACGACCGACCGGGCCTTCGGCGGCAGCGTCTGAACGACCTGCCACAGGTGGTCGTTGGTGCCGTCGTCGTACGCGTCGTGGTGCGGGTCGCCCTCGGGGATCACCTCGGTGGCGTACTCCCGCTTCTTCCAGGCACGACGCCACAGCGAGTTGTTCTCGTTGACCATGATCCGGCGGACGTACGCGTCGACGGCGCCGCGATCGTGGACCTTGTCCCACGCCAGGTACAGCTTGGCCAGCGACGTCTGCAGGATGTCCTCCGCCTGGTGCCGGTCGCCGGTCAGCAGGTACGCCGTACGCAGCAGGCTCGGCTGCCGTACGGCGAGGTACTCGGTGAACTCGGCGTCCCGCTGCGACTCGCGGTCCTTCCGGCTCATCCGTCTGCCCCCCGCGGTCGCGCCATGGTGGTCTCCTTGCTTGAGCCGCTGGCAGCGGCACCTGGTGGAACTGTGTCGGGTGAAGGACGCGACTGGTCGGAGATTGGTTGCAATTGGCCGCGCGTCGTCCGCCGGGCCGGGGCTTGGAGCGCCCGCCGTCGGGTACCGACGGGGCATGACGGCGCAGATGACGCGGACCCGGGACCGGGTGCAGGGGGAGCAAGCCGACAGCCCGGCCGAGATCCCGCGGCGTGGCTGGGTCCAGGTCGTGAAGCGGGCCTGGAAGGAGGCGAAGTCCGACCAGGTGCCGCTGCTCGCGGCCGGCGTCGCCTTCTACTCGTTCCTCGCCCTCTTCCCCGCGATGATCGCGGCGGTCCTGCTCTACGGCCTGGTCCGCGATCCCGCCGACGTGCAGCGACAGGTCGACGACCTGACGGCGGCGCTGCCCGCGGACTCGGCCAGCCTGCTGACCACCCAGCTGGAGGCGATCACGTCGACGTCGTCCGGCTCGCTCGGGCTCGGCCTGCTGATCAGCCTCGTGCTCGCGTTGTGGAGCGCGTCCGGAGGGGTCGGCAACATCCTCACCGCGATCAACATCGCCTACGACGAGGAGGAGACCCGCGGCTTCGTCAAGCGCAAGGGGCTCTCCTTCCTGCTCACCCTCGCGGCCATCGTCTTCGTCGTGGTGACCATCTCGCTGGTCGCGGTCGCGCCCGCGCTGCTCGACAACCTGGTCGACGCCGGGCCCGTGCGCTGGGGCCTCGAGGCGCTGCGGTGGCTCGGGCTCGTGGCCGCGATGTCGGCCGGCCTCGCGGTGCTCTACCGCGTCGCGCCCGACCGCGACGACGCCGAGTTCCGGTGGGTGTCGGTCGGCGCGGTGGTCGCGACGGTCCTCTGGCTGGTGGCGAGCCTCGGGTTCTCGCTCTACGTCGACAACTTCGGCTCCTACAACAAGACGTACGGCGCCCTCGCCGGCGTCGTCGTCCTGCTGCTGTGGCTCTGGCTGACGATGTACGTCGTCCTGCTCGGCGCCGAGATCAACGCCGAGGCCGAGCAGCAGACCGCGAAGGACACGACCGTGGGTCCGGACGAGCCGCTCGGGCAGCGGGGCGCCGTGAAGGCCGACTCGTTGCCGGGCGACCAGCCCCCGCGGCCCGAGCAGCCCTGACCCGAGCGGATCAGGGTTGGGTCTCGAAGGTCACGTAGAAGACGTCCTGGATCGGCAGCCAGTCGACCGCGAGCTCCGCGGCGCCGGTGCGGAGGTCGAACCGGACGATCGCGGCCGCTCGCTCACCACCGCGGCCGCTGACCACCGCGACCAGGAGGTGGCGGCGGTCCTCCCATGCCGCTGACCAGAGACCCCGGCGGGTCCACGAGCCCGGGGAGGGGATCCGGCCCAGCTCCTGCTCGCCGGTCGCGTCGTCCACCACGACCAGCTCGCCGCCCTTCGTCACGACGGCCGGGACGCGCTCGCGCTGCGGCACCGCGGGCAGGGCGTCGACGTCGCGGCGGATGACCCGCGACCGGATCTCGCCGGTCGCGACGTCGGCCACGTGCAGCCGGGTCGGCCGTCGTTCCGAGGGTGAGACCTCCAGGGGCGTGAACGTGATCCAGCGCAGCGTCGCGCCGTCCGCACTCAGCACCGGGGCGCCGGCCACCGTGCCGAGCTCCGCCACCCGCCGGCCGCGCGCATCGAGTCGGTCCAGGCCCGTGGTGCCCTCGAAGATGCGGTCGTCGACGGCCAGGAACCCGTCGCC
>NZ_JACEHF010000242.1:0-1594 GCF_014180685.1 Nocardioides pelophilus
CCTCGCCGGGGCGTTGTCGAGGGCGCGGACCGAGCTCGGCGAGGCGGCGTCGTCCCGGGCGTGGACGCTCGGGACGGTGGCCCCTGCCGCCTCCGTCCGGGCCCTGCTGGTCGACGTCCTGGCGGGCGTGCGGCTCCCCGCCGACTCGTGACGGCTGCCCGGCAGCGGAAATGCCAGGAGCGGGACCGCCCCCCACGGCGGTCCCGCTCCGGATCAGGTGGCCCGAAGGCCCGGTCGATCCCTTCGCATCAGGCCCAGTCGAGCTGGATCCCGTAGAAGCCCAGCGAGCCGTAGCTGCTGTAGACGCCCTCGCCCGGGCCGTCGACCTGGACGTAGTAGGTGCCCTGCTGGAGGGTGAGCGCCGGCGTCGCCGACTGCAGGTCACCGGTCGGGGACCACGAGCCGACCACCTGGTTGTTGGAGTTGCGGAGGGTGATGCGCATGTTCAGGTTGGTGTCGACCGGTCCGGTGTTGCCCCAGGTCTGGATGCGCAGGGTGCGGGTGCCGGTGAGGCTGAACTTGAAGGTGTCGACGTCGCCGGAGTTGATGATCCCGTAGCGGGCGGTGCCGGCCGGCAGCGTGCCGGGGGTGCTGAACGAGTTGGGGTACTCGTCGGCGGCGTACAGGACCTTGGCGGCGATCTTCGCAACGTCGTTCTCCCCGTTGTTCGCGCCGGCGTAGGAGCCGTTGCTCCACTGGGTCACCGGCTTGTAGTAGCTGACGCCCATGATCGGCGCCCAGTTGCCCGAGCCGCCGTAGTAGGTCTGGCTCGAGGTGCCGTCGTGGCTGAGGCTCAGGGTGTGGCCGGCCTCGTGGCTGGACGCCTCGCCGACGTACTTCGCGGCGTTGGAGGTGTTGGTGAAGACGAAGGCGGTCGTCTCGGTGCCGGAGCGGACCTCGCCGAAGGAGTTGAGGTAGGCGACGCCGCCGGCGTTGGGGTACCACGACGCCGAGGGGCTGATGACCATGCGGACGCCGTAGGCGGAGTCGCTGGAGGACGTGCGCCGGAGGCCGTCGAGGCCCGGGTCCTGGGTGGTGACGTCGATGTGGAACGGCGCGTAGTCCTCACGGACCTGCAGCCAGACCGCCTGGATGATGGCGTGCTCGCGGGTGGAGAACGAGCCCGGGTTGCCGTCGATGTCGAACGGCGCCGAGACGATCGCCCGGCCCCCGTTGAACTGGCTGTTCCACTGGGTGCCCGACGTCGTGTTGCCGGTGAAGTCCAGGTAGAGCTTGTACGGCGAGCTGCCCCGCGAGTGTAGCGCGAAGGTCTGGGAGGTCGGGTAGAGCGGCGTCGTGATCTTGTCGGTGATCGAGGACTGTCCCGTCCTGAGCGGCTCGTCGGCGTAGACCAGCGAGCCGTCGTCGGTCAGCTTCAGGGTCTTGTCGTGCAGCAGGGTCTGCTCCAGCTTGCGGGCCGTGAAGCCGTGCCGCTCCGCCACCTCGGCCAGCTGACCGGCGAGGGCGTCGACCGCGGCCCGGCCCGAGATCGTCTCGGCGCCCCGGGTGTCGACCGTGACGTCGCTCCGGCCGGGGGTCTGGTCGTCGGCGGAGGCAGGGGAGGCGCCGACGCCGACGCCGGCGACAGCAGCGG
>NZ_JACEHF010000242.1:1621-4694 GCF_014180685.1 Nocardioides pelophilus
TGCTGAGCTTGTTCATCGGGTTCTCCTCGGGGTGGGCCCTGGTCGGGCTGTTGGGAGGAGACTCCCGAGCGGCGCTGAGCGCGGACTTAACGCCGGCTTACCGCGGCGGTGACGTCGGTCAGAGCGGCACGTCGGCCCGCCGCTCGTCGTACGACGGACGCGGCCCGCCGGGCCGGGAGAACTGCTCGACGTACAACCGGGCGTAGAGGCCGTCGGGGTCGGCGAGCAGCTCCTCGTGGGTGCCGCGCTCGACGATGCGGCCCTCGGCGAGCCCGTAGATCACGTCGGCCGACTGGATGGTCGAGAGCCGGTGGGCGATCGCGATCGTCGTGCGCGACCGGGTCGCCCGCTCCAGCGCCTCCTGCACCAGCCGCTCCGTCTCGGTGTCGAGCGCGGAGGTCGCCTCGTCGAGGATCAGGATTGCCGGGTCCTTCAGCAGCACCCGGGCGATCGCGAGCCGCTGCTTCTCGCCGCCCGACAGCCGGTAGCCGCGTTCGCCGGTGATCGTCTCGTAGCCCTCGGGGAAGCTCATGATCCGGTCGTGGATGTTGGCGTCGCGTGCGGCCTGCTCGATCGCCTCGGCCGGGGCGTCCGGGCAGGCGTAGGCGATGTTGTCGCGGATCGTGCCGTGGAACAGGTAGGGCTCCTGGGTGACCATGCCGACCGCGTCGGCCAGCGACGAGAGGGTCAGGTCGCGGACGTCGTGGCCGTCGATCAGCACCGCTCCCTCGGTGACGTCGTAGAACCGGGGGACCAAGTAGGTCGTCGTGGTCTTGCCGGAGCCGGACGGCCCGACGATCGCGGCGAGCTCGCCCGGCTCGACCACCAACGAGACGTCGCGCAGGGCCCACCCGTCGCCCGCGGGCCGGTCGGCCTCCTCGTCGGACCCGATCCGCACTCCGCTGTCGCCGAACCGGTCGCGGTTGGCCGCGCCGGACAGGGCGCGCGGCTCGGGGTAGCGGAAGGACACGCCGCGCAGCTCCACCCGCCCGCGGATGGTGTCGTGGTCGAGCGACACCGCGTCCGGGCGCTCGGTGATCGCGGGCTCGAGGTCGAGGTACTCGAAGATCCGGCGGAACAGGGCGAGCGAGGTCTGGACGTCGAGGCTGACCCGCATCAGCTGCAGCAGCGGCATCTGCAGCCGGCTCTGCAGGGTGGTGAACGCGACCAGGGTGCCGGCGGTGAGGGTGTCGGTGCCGATCACGGAGGTGCCGGTGATGATCCAGCCGGCGACCAGGTAGATCAAGGCGGGCGTGATGGCGAAGAAGGTCTGCACGACCGCGAAGAAGGTGCGGCCGGTCATCGCCTGCTCGACCTGCAGCCGGGTCTGCCGCTGGTTGGCCTCCCGGTAGCGCTGGACCTCCTGGGGCGAGCGGTTGAAGACCTTGGCGAGCAGGATGCCGGAGACACTGAGCGCCTCCTCGGTGATCGACGTCATCTCCGAGAGCGACTCCTGGGTGCGCCGAGCCAGGCGCTGCCGCCGCCGCCCGACCCGCAGCTGCAGCCAGATGAACAACGGCATCAGGATCAGGGTGAGGATCGTGAGCTGCCACGACAGCACCAGCATCGACACCAGCGCCGCGGTCACCGTCACCGAGTTCTGCACGATCGTCGTCGCGGTGTCGGTGAGCACGGTGCGCACGCCCGCGACGTCGTTGGCCAGCCGGCTCTGGATCGCCCCGGTCTTGGTGGCGGTGAAGAACGCCAGCTCCATCTTCTGCAGGTGCTCGAAGAGGTCGCCGCGCAGGTCGGCCATCGCCGAGTTGCCGACCGTGGACGTCAGCCAGTTCTGGCCGATCCCGATCAGCGCCGTGACGACCGGGATCACGCACATGCCGGCGACCAGCCAGCCCAGCAGACCCAGGTCCGGCGGGCTGCCGTCGAGCGGGAAGAGCGCGTTGTCGAAGACCGCGCGCACCAGGAACGGCACCACCGACGTCAACGCCGCCGAGGCCAGCACGGCGACGAGGACGAGCGCGATCTTGCGGCGGTAGGGGCGCAGCATCTGCGCGACGCGGGGCAGCACCGGCTCGCGCGCGTCGAGCTCCTCCGGCGAGAGGTGGGTGATCACGGGGCTGGGGCGCATCAACCCCCCTCACCGGTCGGGTGCCAGCCGGCGCCGTAGCGGCCGCGGTGGGCCACCTCCGTCCACGGAGTACGGCGCCGCCGGCTCGCCGAGCCCGACGCCCCGGTGCCGCGCGGGGCCGGGTGACCGATCGTGATCGCCCCGATCGGGTGGGGATCGCCGGAGTCGGGCAGGCCCAGCGCGCGTCGTACCTCCTGCTCGCGGGTGGGCACGATCCCGAAGAAGCAGGCGCCGAGCCCGGCGTCGGTCACGGTCTGCAGGATCAGCAGCGCCGCCATCGCGGTGTCGAGGTCCCAGAACGGCATCGGCCACCGCCGTAGAGGCCCGCCGGTGACGGAGTCCGTCCACCCCTTGTCCGGCTCGGCGTAGCGCTCGAGGTAGGCCGCCTTGACGCTGCAAGGCACGACGACGACCGGTGCCCGCATCATCCCGGCGAGCCAGCGGTCCGGGTCGTCGACGTCATCGGTCGACGCGGACCAGAACCGGCGCACGTCCTCGGGACGGTCGAGCACGACGAACGCCCAGCCCTGGGAGAACCCCGCGCTCGGCGCCCGGGTGGCGTGCTCAAGGGCGCGCTCGACCACCGCCGGGTCGACCGGCTCGTCGGTGTAGCTGCGCACCATCCGGCGGCGGCGTACGACCTCGGCGAACTCCATCCGGGCACTATCTCACCGCTCGACAAGCCGGTCTGAGGTAGCCCGGCCGCCCCGGCAACGCCTACCTCATGCCCGAGATAAGGCACTTGCCCGATGTGAGGCCCTACCTCAGACGACGAACCTCTGTGATGTCGTCGAACAACAAGGAGCACACCATGATCCCCAGGGACACCTACATCGTTCTCTCCGAGATGGAGTACCGCAAGGACCGGACCCGCAAGGGCATCGCCGCGCAGCGTGGCAGCCGCTCTCGCTCGTCCTGGATCCGCCGGGTCGCCAACGCGGAGAAGTCGATCTGAGTCGACCGCCGGGCGTGCCACGCCCGGCGGTC
>NZ_JACEHF010000243.1 GCF_014180685.1 Nocardioides pelophilus
CCCGACGCCCCGGCGGCCGAGGGGACGTCGGCGGCGACGTCCCCGGCAGCGTCGACGGCGACGTCCGACGCGATCACGGCGCCGGAGCCACCGGGCGAACCCGATGTCCGCGCCGAGCCCGGAGACCTCGAGGTCACCTTCGCGGTCCGGGTCCCTCGCACGAGCACCGGTCTCGATTACCTGGTCGAGCGACGGACCGGCAGCGACTGGCAGTCGGTCCGCCCCCGGTTCTCCCTCCCGACCCGGGTGGGCGGAGAGCCGCAGTGTGCAACGGTCCGGCTGGTGGCCGCGAACAGCGCCGGTCGGACTCCGGGCCCGGGACGGGAGCTCTGCAAGCGGTCCCGGCCGCAGGTGCTCGACCTGGTCCCGGTCGACGCCGCCTGCGTCTACGACGACCGGTCGTGCACCTTCTTCCAGCTCGTGCTGGAGGGTTTCGCGGCCGAGGACTCCGTGCCGGTCGAGTGCAGCGTCGACGACCCGGAGGCGAAGTACCGCACGGCGCAGCGGACCGCCTTCACCAACGCCGACGGCAAGGCCGCGATCGAGACCTACTCGATCGACGGCGAGCACTGGCCCGGTGCGTTCCAGGTCGACGACGCCAACGCGAGGTTCTACTGCCGCGCCGGCGGCAAGGTGTGGCCCTTCGACCTGGTCGCGTTGCGCGCGTCGGTGGGTCGCTGAGGATCGGCCGACCGGTCCTCAGATCTTCCGGAGCCGCACGTAGCGCACCGAGTGGTCGGCGTCCTTGCGCAGCACCAGGGTCGCCCGGGAGCGGGTGGGGAGCACGTTCTGCTCGAGGTTCGGGCCGTTGATCGTGTCCCAGATCCGCCGGGCCTCGTCGACCGCGACGTCGTGGGTGAGCTGGGCGTACTTGGCGAAGTAGGAGTCCGGGTCGCGGAAGGCGGTCTCGCGCAGCCGCAGGAAGCGGTCGACGTACCAGTCGCGGATGTGGGCGACGGCCGCGTCGACGAAGATCGAGAAGTCGAAGAAGTCCGACAGCCCCAGGCCGGTCCGCCCGTCGGCCCGCGCCCGCGCCGGCTGCAGCACGTTGAGACCCTCGAGGATCAGGATGTCCGGCCGCTTGATGACGACCTTCTCGTCCGGCACCACGTCGTAGATCAGGTGGGAGTAGCGCGGCGCGAGCACCTCGTCCTTGCCGGACTTGATGTCGACGACGAACTTCATCAGGGCGCGGCGGTCGTAGGACTCGGGGAAGCCCTTGCGCTCCAGCAGGCCGCGGCGCTCGAGCTCGGCGTTCGGGTAGAGGAACCCGTCGGTCGTCACCAGGGCGACGTTCGGGTGGGCGGGCCAGCGGCCCAGCATCTGCTGGAGCACGCGTGCCGCGGTCGACTTGCCGACCGCCACCGAGCCGGCGAGGCCGATCACGAACGGGGTGCGCGGCGGCGTGGCCCGGTGCAGGAACTCCTCCTGGGCCCGGTGCAGCGCTCCCGCGGCCTCGACCCGCAGGCTGAGCAGGCGCGAGAGAGGGAGGTAGACCTGCACGATCTCGTCGAGGTCGAGCGCGTCGCCGATGCCGCGCAGGGCGAGGATCTCGTCCTCGGTGAGCGGGCTCTCGGTCTCGGAGGCGAGCGCCGCCCAGGTGGCCCGCTCGAGCTCGAGGTACGGCGACGCCTCCCGTGCGGGCTCCTGCGGCTCGTCACCGGTGCCCGCTGCGCCTGCCTCGGCCATCGCCATGGGCGCGATTGTCGCAGCACCCGATACCGGAGGGACGGTCGGGCGCGGGGTTCGGCAGCCCGTAGAGTGGTGCGCCATGTGCGGGATCGTCGGTTACGTCGGGCCTCAGCGTGCCCAGGACGTCGTCGTCGACGGTCTCCGGCGGCTGGAGTACCGCGGCTATGACAGCGCGGGCGTCGCGGTCGTCCACGACGGCGAGCTGACCGTCGCGAAGCGTGCCGGCAAGCTGGCCAACCTGGAGAAGGTGCTGGCCGACACCCCGCTCCCGGCTGCCCACACCGCCATCGGCCACACCCGCTGGGCCACCCACGGCCCGCCCAACGACGTCAACGCGCACCCGCACACGGGCGGCAGCGGCCGGGTGGCGCTCGTGCACAACGGGATCATCGAGAACTTCGCCGAGCTGCGCGCCCGGATCGAGGCCGACGACCACGTCTTCCTCTCCGAGACCGACACCGAGATCGCGGCCCACCTGGTCGAGCTGCAGGTCCAGTCCGGCGTCGACCTCCCCACCGCGATGCAGCGCGTGTGCCAGCAGCTCGACGGTGCGTTCACCCTCGTGGCGGTCGACGCCGAGGACCCCGACCGGGTGGTGGCGGCCCGCCGCAACAGCCCGCTCGTCGTTGGCCTCGGCGAGGGGGAGAACTTCCTCGGCTCCGACGTCGCGGCGTTCATCGAGCACACCCGGGAGGCGCTCGAGCTGGGTCAGGACCAGATCGTGATCATGACCCCTGACCAGGTGACCGTCACCGACTTCTGGGGCACCCCGGTCGAGGCCAAGCACTTCCACGTCGACTGGGACCTGTCGGCCGCCGAGAAGGACGGCCACGACTGGTTCATGCGCAAGGAGATCTTCGAGCAGCCACGGGCGGTCGCCGACTCGCTGATCGGCCGGCGCGGTGTGGGCGGGCTCCTCCAGCTCGACGAGATGCGGCTCGCCGACGAGGAGATCCGCGACCTCGACAAGATCATCATCATCGCGTGCGGCACGTCGTTCTACGCCGGGATGGTCGCGAAGTACGCCATCGAGCACTGGACACGCACCCCGGTCGAGGTGGAGCTCGCGTCCGAGTTCCGCTACCGCGACCCGATCGTCGACCACACCACGCTGGTCGTCGCGATCAGCCAGTCCGGCGAGACCGCCGACACCCTGCAGGCGATCCGCCACGCCAAGAGCCAGCGGGCCAGGGTGCTGGCGATCTGCAACACCAACGGCTCCTCGATCCCGCGCGAGTCCGACGCCGTGATCTACACCCACGCCGGGCCCGAGATCGGCGTCGCCTCGACCAAGGGCTTCCTGACCCAGCTGGTCGCCTGCTACCTGCTCGCGCTCTACGTCGCGCAGGTCAAGGGCACCCGCTACGGCGACGAGATCGACGAGATCATGGGCCAGCTCGAGGAGATGCCCGGCCACATCGAGACCGTCCTCGGGCAGGCGGCGGCGGTCTACGACCTCGCGCGCGCCCACATCGGCACGCGCTCGGTGCTGTTCCTCGGCCGCCACGCGGGCTACCCCGTCGCGCTCGAGGGGGCCCTCAAGCTCAAGGAGCTGGCCTACCTGCACGCGGAGGGCTTCGCGGCCGGCGAGCTCAAGCACGGGCCGATCGCGCTGATCGAGGACGGGCTGCCGGTCTGGTGCGTCGTACCACCCCGCGGCCGCGACCAGCTGCACGGGAAGATGATCAGCGGCATCCAGGAGGTCCGGGCCCGCGGCGCCCTCACCATCTGCCTGGCCGAGGAGGGCGACGAGACCATCGAGCCGTACGCCGACCACCTGATCCGGCTCCCCGAGGTCCCCGTCCTGCTCCAGCCGCTGGTCGCGATCGTGCCGCTCCAGCTCTTCGCGTGCGAGCTCGCGACCGCGCTCGGCCACGACGTCGACCAACCCCGAAACCTGGCCAAGTCCGTCACCGTCGAGTGACCGGGACGATCGGGTGATGACGTGGCGGTGATCGGGGTCGGCATCGACGTCTGCGAGCTCGACCGGTTCGCCGCGTCGATCGAGCGCACGCCGGCCCTCGCCGTACGCCTCTTCACCGAGGCCGAGCGGGTCCTGCCCGTCGCCTCGCTCGCCGCCCGGTTCGCGGCGAAGGAGGCCCTGGCGAAGGCGCTCGGGGCCCCGCGCGGCATGGAGTGGCACGACGCCGAGGTGATCCGGGAGGAGACCGGACGCCCGGTCTTCAAGATCCGCGGCACCGTGAAGGCGCGAGCCAACGCGCTCGGCGTCCAGCGGATCCACCTCTCGCTGTCGCACGACGCCGGCATCGCCTCGGCGATGGTGGTCCTGGAGTCATGACCGGGCACGGCCTCCGCGGTGCGGTGGGCGACCGGCTCGCGCTTCGAGACCGCGTTCGGCCTCGCCGCCTCTTCTAGTCGTCGCACCAGACCTGCGGGTCGTGATTCCGCGAAATCGCGACCGGTAGGTCAGGTGCGAGGCATTCGGCGCGGCTAGCGTGGGGCCGTGATCCGAGCCCACACGGTCGAACAGGTCCGGGCCGCCGAGGCGACACTGCTCGCGCAGCTTCCCGAGGGCGCGTTGATGCAGCGAGCGGCCCACGGGTTGGCCCACGCCGTCCTCGACCTGCTCGGCGGCGGCTACGGACGCCGGGTGCTGCTGCTCGTCGGCTCCGGCGACAACGGCGGCGACGCGTTGTACGCCGGGGTCGTGCTCGCCCGGCGAGGGTCG
>NZ_JACEHF010000244.1 GCF_014180685.1 Nocardioides pelophilus
CGGCGACCTTGACGACCTGGACGGTCGGGCCGTCGGCCTCGGTGAGGCCGCGCTCGAGCCGCTGCCAGCGCAGCATGATCGGGCCGGTGCGATGGCCGGTGGTCTCCAGCCAGTTGGCGATCGGCGCGCCGTCGGCCGGCGGCCGCTCGGAGATGACGAACCGCATCATGCCGTCGGGGTCGGTGACCGCCTGCGCCTTGGTGAGCGAGGTCTGGTGGGACTCGTAGTCGGTGGAGGCGTACCAGTCCGACCCGATCTGGATCGCCTGGTAGGTGCAGTCGTCGCACCGCGGGACCGACACGATCATCGCCTCGTCGTCGGCCAGCTCGTAGTGGCCGATCGAGGAGAACTGCGACGCCAGGCCGCCGGGTGTCGACTGCGCGACGGTGAGGGTGTTGACCGGCTCCTTGTACTGGAAGAACTGGGGGAAGGCGAACCAGGTCTGGATGGACCCGATCAGGGAGCGGGCGGCGACGTCGTACTTCTTCGCCATCAGCTCGCGGGTGAGCGGCTTCCGCGGCTTCCCGCGCGTGTCCGGCCGCTCGATGGTGAGCGTGCCGCGCTCCTCGTTGTCCCAGTCGTTGAAGACCTCGCGCACGATCAGGGTCTTCGCGCCCGGCTCGGCGACGTAGGTGAACTCGAAGGTCCCGTCGTCGGCGATGTCGAGCTCGCGGTCGTCGAACGCCAGCAGGCTGGTCGCCGCCGAGGTCGCCGTGTAGGCCCCGCCCATCACCTGGAACGACAGGTCGGCGGAGGTCCCGCGCTGGCCGCGTACGACGTACTCGACCCCCTCGCGGAGGTAGGCGTTGAAGTAGATCGCGTCGGGGTTGTCGAGCCCCTGCCGGGAGAACTGGTGGGTCGGGTTCACGAAGAGCGGGTGCTCGAGGTCGTAGTCGAACGCCGTCTGCATCGCCATCCGGATCCGGCCGCTGAGGTAGTCGTAGCCCTCCAGTCGGTCCGCCTCGGTGCGGATGAACGGTGCGTTCGCGATCAGCTCCTCGGCCTCCGCGATCGCGTCGGCGAGGACCTTGGTCAGTCCGTAGGCCTCGCTCATCGGTCGGCGCCTTGGTTTCGAGGCTCGCTGCGCTCGCACCTCAACCAGCGGCGGCGGTCGGCGCCTTGGTTTCGAGGGTCGCTGCGCTCGCACCTCAACCAGCGGCGGCGGTCGGCGCCTTGGTTTCGAGGGTCGCTGCGCTCGCACCTCAACCAGCGGCAGCGGTCGGCGCCTTGGTTTCGAGGCTCGCTGCGCTCGCACCTCAACCAGCGGCGGCTCATGCGTTCACCTTCGCGATGACGTTCTCGGCGTACTGCTCGAGGTGCTTGATCTTCGTCTCCAGCGGCTCGGTGTCCGGCCCCTTGATGTAGGGGACGCGGAAGCCGACGATGCAGTCGGTGACGCCCTTGTCCTCGAGCCGCTTCACGCCGTCGGGCGTGTAGGCGTCGTAGGAGATGACGTGCACCTCGAAGTCGTCGCGGGTGTCGCCCTCCTCGGCGCGGATCTCGGCGAGCCGGGTGAGCAGCCGGTCGAGCTCCTCGCCGTCGCCGCCGGCGTGCATCCAGCCGTCGCCCTTGCGGACGGCGCGGCGCAGGGCGGCGTCGGAGTGGCCGCCGACCAGCAGCGGCACCTCCTCGGTCGGGGCGGGACACTGCTGCAGCGGCTCGATCTGGAAGAACTCGCCCTGGTAGCCGAAGAACGTGGGCTCGGGCCCGGGCTGCATGAGGCCACGCAGGATGTCCATGCACTCGTCCATCCGCTTGCCGCGCCTCTCCCACGGCACGCCGAGGGCGGCGAAGTCCTCGGGCCACGGCGACAGGCCGACGCCGAGCCTGAGCCGGTTGCCGGAGAGGAACGCCAGCGACGAGGCCTGCTTCGCGACGAGCACCGGCGGTCGGATCGGGAGCTTGAGCACGAACGGGGTGAGCCGCAACGTCGAGGTGACCGCGAACAGGTGCGCGCAGAGGATGAACGTCTCGATGAACTCCTTGCCGAGGAGGAACTCACGGTCGCCCGTGTCGGTGTAGGGGTACTTCGAGTCGGACTCCTGCGGATAGATCAGGCTGTCCGCGATCGTCATCGAGGTGTAGCCCGCCGCCTCGCAGGCCTGGGCCAGCGGGGCGTAGTACGAGGCATGGGTCATGCCCTCGGCAAAGGAGAAGCGCATCTCGGCCTTTCGGTCACTGAGGAGCTCGTGAGGCACGAACGAGCGTCTCGAAGTGTAGAACGTGTTCTAGATTTCTGCCAGAGTGGACCTCGTGCCTGACGCAAAGGAACGCCCTCCGGGCCTCGACAAGCCGATCGTCGGAAAGCTGATCAAGTACGGCGCGCGCCTGCACGTGCCGGTCTACCGGCTCACCAACGGGCGGATCGGCAGCAAGTGGCGCATCGGCGCGGGGTGGAAGAAGCCGGTGCCGACACTGCTGCTCGACCACGTGGGTCGCAAGAGCGGGAAGCAGTTCACGACGCCGCTGCTCTACCTGGCGGACGGCCCGCGGCTCGTGATCGTCGCCTCGCAGGGCGGCCTGCCGAAGAACCCGCAGTGGTTCCACAACCTCGTCGCGCACCCGGAGACCGTCGTCGCGCTGCGCGGCGAGCGTCGGCGCGAGGTCCGAGCCCGGGTCGCCGACCCCGCGGAGCGGGCCGCGCTCTGGCCGCGGCTCGTCGACCTCTACGCCGACTTCGACAACTACCAGGCCTGGACCGACCGCGAGATCCCCGTCGTCGTCCTCGAGCCCCGCTGAGAGGGTGGGCGCATGGACATCGCCGAGCTGAGTGACCGCGCCGAGATCAACGACGCCCTCATCCGCTACACGATCGCGATCGACACAGGGGAGTTCGACCGGCTCGACACGGTCTTCACGCCCGATGCCCAGATCGACTACAGCGAGAGCGGCGGCACCGTCGGCGCCTACCCCGAGGTCAAGCCGTGGCTCGCCGAGAACCTCCCGGCGTTCTCGGCGAAACGGATGCACACGCTCGGCCAGGTCGCGATCTCGTTCGGCAACCCTCGTGACGAGGCGCGGGTGACGGCGTACTTCCACAACCCGATGCTCATCAGCGACGGGGCGGGAGGGGAGCGCCTGGTCGAGGTGGGCGGGATCTATCACCACACCTTCGCCCGCACCGACGCCGGCTGGCGGTCGCGCCGGCTGCACGAGCAGGTCGTGTGGACCCGCGGCTTCTAGGGCCAGCTGCGGGGCCAACTGCGGGGCCAACTGCAAGGGTTTGGCCGCGGTTGGACCGGTCCGTGACAATGGCGCCGTGAGCGACGACGAGCAGGAGAAGACCGTCAGGCCGGTCATCAGCGGCCTGGTGGCCCTGCTCGCTGTCTCGTTGGCGGTCGGGCTGGTCCTCGCCGGGGTCGCGCTGACCGGCTCCCGGATGCTCGGTCTCGGGGGCGACTCGACCAGCGCGGTCGACGCGACCGAGAACGAGTCGGCCGTCATCCCGCGGCCGTCGAAGACCACCGGCAACGGACCCCAGGTCACCCTGCAGACCGACGAGACCGACGAGATCGAGACCGAGGACGTCGAGCCGACCGAGTCAGAGACGACCAAGGAGCCGTCGGCGATCACGCTCCAGGCCGGCCAGACGGCGGTCGGCAACTTCGAGCGGATCGACCTCACCGGCATCTATCCCGGCGGCGAGGGCGCGATCCTCCAGGTGCAGCGGTTCGAGGAGGGCCGGTGGGCCGAGTTCGACGCCACCATCCCGGTGAGCGGCGAGACCTTCTCGACCTACGTCCAGTCCGCCCGGACCGGCGTCAACAAGTTCCGGGTCGTCGACAACGCCAGCGGCGACGCGTCCAACACGGTCACGGTCCGCGTCGGCTGACAGTCGGCTGGCGGTCGGTCGGCACTGCGTGGGCCGCCGTACGGTAGGGGCCATGGCGCGGCCCCGGCGGTACGACGTTCTCCTGCTGGTCGCCGCGCTGCTGCTGTCCCTGGTCGCGGCCTGCTCCGGCGACGACGACCCGGTCGAGGGCGGCAGCTCGCCGTCGGCCGGCCCGCCGGACCCGTCGGACCCGTCGGACCCGTCGGACACGTCGGACCCCGACGCTGCGCCGTCGGAGGAGCTGGTGGTGATCGGCCATGCGACCCGCCCGCAGCTGCGGCTCAGCCGGCGCAGCGCCGACCGGCTGTTCGGCGGCGAGGTCCGTCGCTGGCGGGGGCTCGACGTCGTGGTGGGTCTCGACGGCCCCGCTGCCGAGCGCGCGGTGCGAGCCGTCGAGGGTGACCCGCGGACGATCGCGGTGGTGCCGTCGGCTGCGGTCGGGCCGACC
>NZ_JACEHF010000245.1 GCF_014180685.1 Nocardioides pelophilus
GCTGCCGCCACAACCGCCCGGCGCCCGCCGCGCCGGCGCTCGCCGCTCGCCGCCGGGACCTGGAAGAGCTCCTCGCGCGGTGCGACGGGCGACGCCACGGTGACCGGCGCGGACTGCAGGCCCGGGGGCGGCGGTGTGGCCCCGGCGCGCACGGTCGGCGCGGCCCGGCCATCGGCAACCGGCACCGGTTCTCCTGCTTCCTCCTCGGCAGCGGCCACGCCCCTTCCCGTCCCGTCCTCGAGCGGCGGCGCTTCGGGCACCGGCACCGGCGGGCGGTCGTTCGTCGGCCACGCGTCGGCCGGCACGGCGTCGAGGGCGGCCATCAGCTCGTGCGGCAGCGGACGCCCCTCTGGCGCCTTGGCGAGAGCTCGCATCAGCACCGGCGCAACCGTCGGGGGAAAGCCGGGCAGCGCGTCGGTCACCGGACGGGGAGGCTGGGTCCAGTGTGCGGTGATCAGCGAGATGGCGTCCGGTGCGGTGATCGGCCGCGAGCCGGTCAGTGCCTCGTACGCCATGATGGCGAACGAGTACGCGTCGCTCTCGATCGTGGCCTCGGCGTCTCCCGAGCTGACCTCCGGCGGGAAGTACGCCGGCGTGCCGGCCGGCGCCCCGGCCGTCCGGAATCCCGCGTCGTCGGCAACGGCCCGGGCCAGCCCGAAGTCGCCCAGCTTCGCGCGTCCGGAGGGCAGCACGAACACGTTGGACGGCTTGATGTCGCGGTGCACGAGCCCCCGCTCCGCCATCACACGGAGCGCGTCGGCGACGTCGCGCAGGACCATCAGCGCCTGGTGGGCCGGGAGGGGCGCCCGCTCCATGAGGTCCCACAGCGTCACGCCGGGCACGTACTCCATGACCAGGTGCGCAGGATCGCCCGCCGTGTCCAGGTCGTAGACCCGCACCACGGTGGGCACGTCGGTGGCGGCCAGGATCTGCGCCTCCCGCCGGAAGCGGGCCAACACCTCGGGATCCGCGAGCAGGTGCTGCTGGATGTACTTGATCGCAACCGGCCGTCCGGTAGCGATGTGCTCGGCGAGGTGGACGTCGCCGAAGCCACCCGCCCCGAGATGGCGGAGGTACCGGTAGCCGGCTGGCACGGATGCGGACGACGGGGCTCCGGGCACGATCGCCTCACGAGCTCCGGGTGAACACGCCGGTGGACTCCTGCCTGACGATGTCCCTGGGACCCTTCTCGCAGGTGCCGAAGACCTCCCACGTGAACGTGCTCGTGAACTTCAAGGTGAAGCGTCGAGGCATCCCTCCGTCGGGGCCGGCCGTAATCACAGCGGGCGTGTAACGGGAGGTCCTCGTCCACCGGGCGGCTGCTTCCGGCACGGGCGAGACCTCTCCGGTCTCGGGGTCGATGCAGCCCGCTTTGGCACTGCGCTCGACGTTCGAAGAGGCGGAGACCACCAAGGTCCGGCCGTTCCACCTGGCCTCGAGGGATGAGTCGTTGTCTGACCGGACCGTCCCCCGGCAGCCGCTTGCGGTGCAGTCCGGTGCCTGGAAGGTCCACGAGCCCCTGAATCTCACGGGATCTTGTCTCGTGCCGTCCCGCTGCACGTTGATCGTCGTCCAGACGGACGCGTACTCACCCGAAGGAGCACTCGTCTCGAGCTGCTCCTCCTTCTCGGCACGCGCCTCCTCCCGCTGCTCCTCCTCGCTGGCGGTGGGCTCGGAGGACGTCGGAGCGCCACCGGCTCCGGTGGAGTCGTCGTCCTCGTTGCCGGTCAGGGTGAGTCCGGCGACCACGCCGGCGACGACCACCGCGGCTGTTGCTCCGGCCGCGATCAACGTCTTGGTCCCAACCCGGCGTCCCGTGGTCACCGCCGCCTGGGTCACTGCCGTGACCGTCTGCGGCAGGCCCTCGGCCACGACCGTCGGTGCCGCCCCGCCGGCAGCACCGGCCACGACGCCGGCACCGAGGCTCACCGTGCTGGCGACCAGACCGGCGATGGAGGCCCGCGCGCGCCAACCCGCGCCGTACCTCTCCGCGGCCGCCTCCTCCAGCTCGGCCAGGAACGCACCCGCGTCCGGTGGTCGCACCGCTGGATCCTTGGCCAGCGACCGTTCCAGCAGCCCGGCCAGCCGCGGACCGTGGTCCCGCAGCACCGGCGCGGGTCGGTCCCGGTGCGCAGCGACCATCTCCCACGCTGAGCCGTCGAAGACCGGGGACCCCGCGAGCAGGTGGTAGGTCAACGCCGCTGCCGAGTACACGTCGCCCGGCTTCCCGACCGGCCGACCGCTGGCCGCCTCCGGGGAGAGGTACGCCGGCGTGCCGACCACCCCCGACGACCCGGACCCCGACTCGCCCTCGACGGGGGATGCCAGCCCGAAGTCCACCAACATGCTGGTGCCCGCCATTTCCGCCAACACGTTCGATGCCGACACGTCCCGGTGCACCACACCGCTGTCGTGAGCATGCGCCAGGCCTGCCAGTGCACCCGCCGCAACACCGAGGGCCTGCTCCGGGGTCAGCCGCCCGTGCTGGTCCAAGATCGCGTCCAGTGGCGCACCCTCGATCCACTGCTCGGCCAGCCACGTCCGCTGCGGCTCCTGCACGAAGTCGTACAGCGCCACGATGTTCGGATGGTCCAACCGCGCCAACGTGGCCGCCTCCGCGACCATCCCCGCCACCGCAGCCGGATTGCTCCGCACCGCTGGACGCAGCACCTTCACCGCAGCGTCGCGCTCCAGCTCCTGGTGACGCGCCCGGTAGACCACGCCCAGCGAACCCTCGCCGACCTTGCCCGACACCACGTACCGGCCGAAGGTCGCACCATCCATGCCGTCCATCGCATGCCCCTTGCCCCCACGGCGGACCGGGCCCCACCGACCAGGTCGCCTCCGTGCGACACAGCGTCCCCTACTCGAGTCCCGGCAGCACCGGAAACGCCAAGTTCGACGGTCAGCGGCTCGGCGGGTGGTCCAGCTCACTTGCCGACGGCTCCACGGCGAGGCCACAAGGCCGACGCCCCGGTCCGCACGCCGCCCCGGCATCCCCAGGAGTGTCATGAATCAACCGACGCAGCTGTCAACCATCAGCCGGTTCGGCAGTCTCATAGGCTTTCGCGTTTTCCCTTAGAAGGACTCAACATCAGGGATGATTGTTCCGCCAGGGGGGTGGCATGGGATGGGAAAAAACATGGCGACACGACGCCTGCTCAACATTGCCACGGTGCTGGCCTTGACGCCGGCGCTACTGCTCTTCGGCGCGCCAGGCCTGAACACGGCGGCGCACGCGACCCCGTGGCCCGGGGCTTCGTTCGGCGTGTTCTTCGGTGACGTGCCGGGAGAGCCTGGGAACGTTCGGGTGAAGCTGGATCTGAACAACGACCGCTGGGCGACCGTGACCTGGGCTGCTCCGGCCAGCGACGGCGGCGCCGAGATCACCTCCTACCGCGTTCGTGCCACGCCGCACGACCCCACCGAGGCCATCCTGGGTGCCATCGTCAATCCGTGGGAGAGGTCCCAGAGGATCAACCTCGTGGACCCGGGCACCGACTACACGTACACGGTCCAGGCCAACAACAGCGTCGGCGCTGGCCCCGCCGTAGAAGCGGTGTTCGAGGAGCCGCCAGCGGTCGTGCCGGGAGAGCCTGGGAACGTTCGGGTGAAGCTGGACCTGGACAACGACCGCTGGGCGACCGTGACCTGGGCTGCTCCGGCCAGCGACGGCGGCGCCGAGATCACCTCCTACCGCGTTCGTGCCACGCCGCACGACCCCACCGAGGCCATCCTGGGTGCCATCGTCAATCCGTGGGAGAGGTCCCAGAGGATCAACCTCGTGGACCCGGGCACCGACTACACGTACACGGTCCAGGCCAACAACAGCGTCGGCGCTGGCCCCGCCGTAGAAGCGACCGCTCTGCGTCGAGCCTCGGTGGTCGGCGGTTCGGACACTGCCCTCGACTACGGCAAAGGGACGCAGATGCACGTCACCGTCGATGCCGGAGCCGTTCGGCCGACGGGACGAGTGCTTCTCACCGCCGGAGGTGTGGTTCTTGGAGGCGCGGAACTGGTAGACGGTGTGGCAGCCGCGCCCATCACAGCCCGGAAGCTTGGCCCCGGGCTGCACGAAGTGACCGTCGCGTACCGCGGCGACCGGTGGGTAAGGGTCTGCTGCACGAACGGGTGACAGTTGGGGTTAGGCCGCCTGGGTGGCGGGTGGGGTCATGATCAACTCGTATTCGACGGGGGTCAACCGTCCGAGAGCGGCCTGCCTGCGGCGGCGGTGGTAGG
>NZ_JACEHF010000246.1 GCF_014180685.1 Nocardioides pelophilus
GCCTGCACCAGGTCCGGGCCGATCACTGCGCGCCGCCGGCGTAGTCGAGGGCCACCAGGACCACCAGCGCGACCGCGATCGCCACCGCGACGAGCACGGCCAGCAGCACCGGGCCGCCGGGGAAGAACGAGCCGCGCGGGACCGTGGCGGGCCGCGGCCGGTGGTCGAGGACGGGTACTGCCGACGAGGCGACCGGCTGCGCCGGCACGGGTACGCCGGCCTGCTGGTGCGCCTGCTGGGGGGCGGGAGGCGCCGGACGGACGAAGGTCTCTGGCGCCAGGCTGCTGTCGAGCGCGGCGACGAGGTCGCGGGCCCAGGTGTCGGCGTCCGGGTGCCGGGCCTCGCGGTCGCGCGCCATGCCCCGCTCCAGGACTGCGGCGACGCGGGGGTGGCGCGGCACGCCCGTCCGATCGAGCACCTCGGCGACGACGGCCGACGCCGCGAAGATGTCGGCGCGGCCGTCGATCGGCGCGCCGACGGCCGCCTGCTCCGGGGCCATGAACGCGGGCGTGCCGACGGCAGCGGTGACCCGGCGCGTGGACTCGAGCGCCTTCGCGAGTCCGAAGTCGGTCAGGACGAGGAAGTCGTCGCCGCGGAGCAGCACGCCGTCGGGCGGCGCGTCCGGCGCGTGGCCCGACCGGGCCGGGGCGATCAGGATGTTCGACGGCTTGACGTCGCGATGGACGACGCCGCGCTCGTGGATCGCGGTGAGCGACGCGCCCAGCGCCGCGGCAACGGCACGGACGTCCGGCACGGTCACCAGGCCACCGCTCTGCTCGAGCTCGTCGAGCCGGTCCTGGAGGGTCCCCCGTTCGGCGAGCTCCAGCACGAGGTAGGGCCGGCCGTCCGGCAGCTGGGCGACGTCGTAGACGGTGGCGGTGCGCGGCGACTCGATCCTCCGCATCAGCCGCGCCTCCTTGATGAAGCGGGCCCGGCCGTCGGGATCGAAGGCGACCTGCGTCGACAGCACCTTGAGCGCGACGAACTGCTCGAGCACCGGGTCCTCGGCGCGATAGACCGCGGCGTGCGCCCCGACACCGAGCCGCTCGAGCACGACGAACCGACCGATCGCCTCCACGGCGCCAATCCTGTCAGACCCACGCCTGTTGGACGCAGACCCGTGAGACGCAGACCTGTGAGACGCAGACCCTTGAGACGCAGAGCGCCGCCGGCCCGTACGGACCGGCGGCGCTCTCGAGCTCGACGGCTCAGCTGTTGACCCAGACAGCGGCGACGCCCACCTCGACGTCGAGGCCGATGATCTCCTTCGGAGCGTCCGGCAGGGCGATGATGTGCAACGCCCGCACCGCGATCCCGTTGAACGGGAACGTCTGCTTGATCTGCTCGTTGATGATCACCTTCACCAGACCCGGGATCTCGACGACCGTGTTCGGAGCGACCGAGATCGGGAAGGTCTTGCCGTTGATGGTCAGACCGACCAGGCGGGAGCCTCCGGTGATCTTGGGTTGGCCGCCGTCCTGCAGCTCGAGGTGCGCCGTCGCTGTGACGGCATCGACGGTGATCGCCCCGCCGAGGAGCGAGACGTCGGCGACCTTGCCGACGAGCGTGCCCTCGGTCTCGGCGCTGGTCACCGTGCCGTTGGCGGACCCGCTCAGCGCGTAGGCGTTCACCAGGCCGGGCAGGTTGAGCTTGGCAGTGGCGTTGGTGAGCGTGAGGCCGTTCGTGCCACCGGCCGGCATGATCATCGCCGACGTCGGGCCGGCGTTGAGCTTGACCGCGTCGCCCACCTGGATCCGGGTGCGCGAGGAGTAGGAGACGCCGAACACCGGCACCCCGTCGATCGGCACCGGCAGCTCGATCATGGCCTTGGTCGGGGTGATCTCGATGACCGCACCCTTCTCCAGCTGGCCGAACGACGACAGCAGCGTGACCTTGATGCCGGTCGCGACGGACTTGATCAGGGCGTCGCCGCCGATCTGCCCCTTGACCTCGTTGATCACGACCGTGGCCAGGCCGGGGATGGTGACCGTGGTGTTCTTGGGGACGGTGATCGGCAGGTCGTTGTCACGGACCTTCAGGTTCACGAGCTTCGTGCCGCCCGTCCGCTTCACCTCGTCGCCGTTGAGGGTGGCGGTCGCCTTGGTCTCGATCGCGTCGACGGTGATCGCACCGCCGAGCAGCTTCACGCCGGCGATCTTCGCCTCGGACGTGATCGTCGTGCCGCCGCTGAGGGTGCGGGTGGTGCGCTGCCGGGTGGTGACACCGGTAGCGGTGAGCAGTCCGTTCAGCAGGTTGACCGATGCGATGTCGTTGGCGGAGCTCCGGCCGGGCTCGGTCACCCGCAGGCTGCTCGCGGCGGTGAGCTCGGACCGGACGACGCCGGCGACCGTGACGCGCGAGCCGCCACTGACGGACCTGAAGACCGGATCGGTCGGAGCGGCGGCCACGGCCGCACGAGGGAGGGGCGCCGAGCGAGCGGCGCTGCTGGCTGGCGACAACGGTCCGGCAAGGACGGTGAGGCCGAGCAAAAGGGCGAGGATCAACGAGATCCCCATGTTGCGACGGGGAGGGAGCATGCAGGCAAGGTAACCCTTGTCAGCAGAAAATGCCGCTTCGTTGTCAGGGCTTTACTCAGGCTTCACCATCGACAAGGACGTTCTCAGCCAGTCACCGAGGGCTCGGGCGCTGTGGTCGACCATCGTCGGCCAGTCCATCGCGCTCTCGTCGGCGTTGTCCGACACGTGCTTGACCAGCCGCACCGGGACCCCGAAGCGCCGGGCGGCGTAGACCACCGCGTAGCCCTCCATGTCGACCAGGTCGGCCTGGGCTGCCAGCCGCGCCCGCACCACCGGGTCGGTGACGAACACGTCGCCGCTCGCGAGCACCATCTCCCCCGCACCGCAGCGGAGCCGCTCCTCGGGGTCGTAGCCGAGCGCGCGGATGGCGTCGGCGTTCACGTCATGGTTCAGCACGACGCCCGGCTCGTGGAGGCCCTCGTGGTGGTCGTGCAGGGCGCCGGCGGTGCCGATGTTGACGACCTGCAGTCCGGCGAGGTCGTCGTACGCCGCGAGCGCTCCGGCGACCGCGGTGGCCGCCGCTGTCTTGCCGATGCCGGTGATCAGCACCGGCAGCGCCTCCGGGACGTACGCCGCCTCGGCGCGGGNGGACGTACGCCGCCTCGGCGCGGGTCGCGGCCACCACCAGGTAGCGGGTCACGTCGGTCACCAGCTGGTCGACAGTGGACGGCCCTCGTGGAAGCCGGCCGCGGACTGGACGCCCACGACCGCCCGCTCGTGGAGCTCGGCGAGGGTTCCCGCGCCGGCGTACGTGCAGGCCGAGCGCACCCCGGCGCTGATCTCGTCGATCAGGTCCTCGACACCCGGTCGCGTCGGGTCGAGGTACATCCGGGAGGACGAGATGCCCTCCTCGTAGAGGCCCTTGCGGGCGCGGTCGAAAGCGGACTCGGTCGCGGTGCGCCCGGCGACCGCGCGCGCCGACGCCATCCCGAACGACACCTTGAACGGTCGCCCGTCGGCGTCGTGGAGCAGGTCGCCGGGCGACTCGTAGGTGCCGGCGAACCACGAGCCGATCATCACCGCGGAGGCGCCGGCCGCGAGCGCGAGCGCGACGTCGCGCGGGTGCCGCACTCCCCCGTCGGCCCAGACGTGGGCGCCCAGGTCGCGCGCGGCCGCGGCGCAGTCGAGCACCGCCGAGAACTGCGGCCGTCCCACCCCCGTCATCATCCGGGTGGTGCACATCGCCCCGGGCCCGACCCCGACCTTGACGATGTCGGCCCCGGCCCCGATCAGGGCCCGGGTGCCGTCGGCGTCGACCACGTTGCCGGCGGCGACCGGAACCGCGGGGTCGAGCGCGCGCACGGACTGGAGCGCCTCCAGCATCCGGTCCTGGTGGCCGTGGGCCGTGTCGACCACCAGGCAGTCGACGCCCGCGTCGAGGAGCGCGCGTGCCTTCGCCCCCACGTCGCCGTTGACGCCGACCGCCGCGGCGATCCGGAGGCTGCCCGCATCGTCGACGGCGGGGCGGTAGAGCGTGGAGCGGAGCGCCCC
>NZ_JACEHF010000247.1 GCF_014180685.1 Nocardioides pelophilus
TCGACGACACCGTGCTGGACGCCCTCGTCGTCAGCGGTCGCTACGACGAGCTGCCCGCCCTGCTGAAGCAGCGGTATGGCGGCCTCGCGGACGGCGTCGTGCTGCCGCCCCTCCAAGCCGGCGAGGATGCCGGCCAGGGCGCCGACCAGGACGACGAGGGCCTGGCCGCCTGCGTCGCCGAGCTCACCGGCTGAGGAGCCCCGGGCGACCTGGGCGATCTGCACCTCGCCGCTGCCGGCGTGGATCGCCGTCCGTCGGTAGCCCGAGCTCTCCGGCGCGAGGACGTATCGAGACGCGCGCACCCTCGCGCCGAGACGCGCTCGCCCATCACACACGACGTACCTGAAGTTCCGGCCCCATCTGCACCCGCATCGGGGCCGAAACCTCAGGTACGACGCTCAGCGATACCCGCCCGCTGCTGCCGATCTGCGGGCGCGGGCGGTGGGACGTCATACGTCCGCGGACCTATCGCCGCTCGGGCGTATGACGTCCCGCGCAACGTCATACGTCCGCCGACCTGCTCCCGCGCGGACGTATGACGTCCCGCTCGACCTCATACGCTCCGGGCGGCCACGAGGGGCCACGGTCGCGCCGCCTCGAGCTGGGCGCTCAGGCTGAGCAGGGTCGGTTCGTCGTCGAGCCGCCCGACCAGCTGCACCGAGAGCGGCAGGCCGTCCGGCCCGAGGCCACACGGTACGGCGGCCGCGGGGTTGCCCGTGACGTTCCAGATCGCCGTGTAGGTGATCGCGGGCTGCGACTTGAGCGCCGCGGTCAGCACGTTGGCGCCCTTCAGCACCCCCACTCGAGGCGGCCGGTTGGCGGTGACCGGCGTCAGCAGCACGTCGCACCGGTCGAAGACCCGGTTGGCCTTGGCGCTCACCTTCTCGGTCTGCCGGAGCGCCCAGTCGACGACGCCGGGCCGGACCCACGAACCGAGGCGGTAGGCCTGCCGGATCGACGGCTCCAGCTCGGCGTAGTGCTCCACCGCGTCGGCCTCGGTGCGGATCCCGGCGAAGAACTGCGGCACGAACGCGGCCGTCGGATCGGGCAGCTTCGCGTCGATCTCGCGCACGTCGTGCCCGAGCTCGGTGAGCAGCCGGGCGGTGTCCTCGACCGCCTGCACGTGCAACGGGTCCGGCCGGACGCCGACGCTGGTGCCCTTGACCGTCCACCCGATCCGCAGCCTCCCGGGCTCCCGGGACGCCGCCTCGACGAAGCTGCCGGTCTCGCCCGCGCGGTACAGGTCGCTGTCGAGGTGGCCGCGGATCGCGTCGTAGACGAGCGCGGAGTCCAGGACCGTCCTGGTCAGCGGGCCGATCGTCCCGAGCGACCACCACAGGTGGGGGTTGGGGGCGGTCGACACCCGGCCGCGCTGCGGCTTGAGCCCGAACAGACCGCAGAAGGAGGAAGGGATCCGGATCGAGCCGCCGCCGTCACCCCCGATGCCGACCGGCACCATGCCCGAGGCGACCGCGACCGCCGTACCTCCGCTGGAGCCGCCGGGCGTGTGCGCCGGGTCCCACGGGTTGCGGGCCGGCCCCAGGCTGATCGGCTCGGTGTAGGGCCACGCCCCGAACTCGGGCATCGACGTCTTGCCGACGATCACCGCGCCCGCGGCGCGGAGCCGGCGCACCACCTCGGAGTCGGCGCCGACGGGCGTGCTGTTCGCGCGGCCCCCGAAGGTCGTCACGCACCCTTCGACGTCGTTCTCCTCCTTGATGGCGACAGGTACGCCGTGCAGCGGGCCCAGCGGCTCCGACTGCGCAGCGGCCGCGTCGCGCTCGGCCGCCTCCGCCCGGGCCCGCTCGGCGAGCACGACGGAGAACGCGTTGAGCTCAGGGTTCTCGGACTCGATCGCCGCGAGGCAGGTCTCGACGGCCTCGACGGCGGTCAGCTCTCCGGCCGCGATCCGGGCCGCGGTCTCGGCAACTCCCCAGGTGCTGGTCACCTTCGCAGAGTAGTGCCGCGACCGTGGCGAAGGAGTCGTGCCGGGTCTTCATCGGAGCCCGATCCGCCGGTCGAAGCCTCCGGGCGCGTGGACGTTGAGGATGCGCACGTCCTCGGGGCCGCGGTTGGCGAGCGCGTGGGGCGTGCCGTCGGGGATGAGCACGAACGTGCCCGCCCTCGCCGCCACCTCGCGGTCGTCGCCGATGGTGACCGACAGCGTGCCGTCGAGCACGAGGAACGAGTCGTCCTCGGCCTCGTGCACGTGCCGCTCGACGCCCTGCCCCGGGCGCAGCACGACGATCCCGAGGTTGAAGTACGGCGTGTCCGCGGTCCGCGCCAGGAACTCGACGTTGCCGACCCGGTGTCCCTGACCCGGTTCGACGACGACGACCGGGCGGCTCATCGCGCACCTGCTGCCAGGTCGGCTGCGGCGTGGCCGGCGAAGTTGGCGAGCATCGTGCCCGTCGACCACGGGCGCAGCGCGTCGACCACCCCGCTCGTGACGGCATGGGCGGCGTCCACCAGCGGCGGCGGCGCCGGCGCGATGGCGACCAGCGAGAACGCACCCTCGCGCCCGGTCACCGCGTTCGGGACCGCAGCGGGCCGCGCGAGCGCGCCGCCCATCAGCCGCAGCTCCACCACCGCCAGTGGTACGTCGACGCCGGGGCCCGCGACGGCGAGCAGGGTGTCGACCAGGTCGGCCGGCATCCCGTGCAGCAGCCCGCCCCGGGTGACGGCGGGCATCGGGTCGGTCGGGTCCATGTGGATGCCGTCCACGGCGGCGAACGACATCGGGCCGATCGAGTCCAGCACCGGTGTCGCGACCCGGCGCATCGGCGCCAGCAGAGCCTCGCCCCGCTCCGGAGTGCCGGTGAAGCCGAACCGGAGCGCCAGGCTGACGACTCCGCGCAACGGCGGCGGCACGTCGTCGACCGGCGGCAGCCGCAGCAGGGCGACCGAGGTGGTGACCTCCTCCGGCAACGTCTCGGCCCAGGCGGCGAAGGAGTGCAGCACGTCGCCGACGGCAGGTCCGGTGAAGATCATCGCCCCGCCGAAGAACCGCGGCACCGGGAAGAGGTCGAACTCGAGCGCGGTGACGATCCCGAACCGGTCCTGTCCGCCGCGGATCTCGCGGAACAGCTCCGGGTCGTTCGCCCCGGTCACCGTCCTGACCTCGCCCTCCCGGGTCACCAGGTCGAGAGAACGGACGTGGTCCGCCGCGAAGCCGTGACGCCGCGCGAGGTGGCCCATCCCGCCCCCGAGCGTGTAGCCGACCACCCCGACCCCCGAGGACGACCCGGACAGCGGCGCCAGCCCATGGGGCACGGCGGCGTCGATCACCGACCGCCAACCCACCCCTGCCTCGACCCGGGCCACCCTCGCCACCGGGTCGACCCGGACCCCTTGCATCCGCTTCGTGGACACGAGCACCGTGCCGTCGGCCGGCTCCACCGCGCCATGGCCCGTGGCCTGGACCGTGACCGCGAGTGCCTCGTCGTTCGCGTAGCGGACCGCGGCCGCCACGTCCGCCGCGTCGGTCGCCGCCACGACCACCGCGGGGCGGTGCGTCACCGCCGTGTTGAAGCCGGCCGCCTCGGCCGCTGCGGCGGGGTCGCCGCCGTCGACGACCGCTCCGGCCACCTGCTGCACGAGCCGCTCGTGCGCGGATGATGTACCCATCTCGTTCCTCCTCGTCGCCTCCGCAGGGTGCGGATCGGCATGACGACGACACTCGGCCTAAGGGCCCGTCCGAGGCCTGAGGAATTCGCGCAGTTCAGAGGACGTCGAGCAGTCCGCGGCGGTGGGCCACGGTGACCGCCTCGGTGCGGCTCGAGACGTTCAGCTTCGTCATCAGGTTGCTGAGGTGGACGCTGGCGGTCTTCTCGCTGATGAACAGCCGCTTCCCGATCTCGCGGTTGGTGAGTCCCTCGGCGACCAGCGAGAGCACCTCCCGCTCCCGGCCGGTCAGCACGGCGTCGGCCGCCGGCTCC
>NZ_JACEHF010000248.1 GCF_014180685.1 Nocardioides pelophilus
CCCTGCGGCGGGCCCTGGGGCGGACCTCCTGCCGGCATGGTGGGCATCGCCGGCGGCGGGGGCGGGGGCGGCGGCACGGACGGCCGGGCCGACGGGTGGGCCTCGGGCGGGTACCAGCGTCCGTCCGACGCCTGCCACCAACCGGGTCCTGCCGGCGTCTCGCTCATGTCGCCCCCTCGCGCTTCCGGGCGGACGCTAGCACCGCGATCCCCTTGCTGTTCGCGCTATCCGACGAGAGCGTCAGGTGATGCGTTCGACCGAGAGCAGCTCGTGCCGGGGCACGGGGTTGTCCCGATGCGCCTTGCACGTCAGCCGGGTGGCGCTCGCGGCGTCGACGTGGGTCCGCACCCGCACGGCGTACGTCGCGCCCGCCGCTGTGAAAGTGGCCACGGTGGTGTCGCCTTCTCCCGCGCGCCGGACCAGGGCGACGTCGCGGATCCCCGTGGATCCGAGCTCGCGCCGGAGGTAGGCCTCGGCGGCCTGCACGGCCATCGGGTACGACGACCGCCCCCGCAGGTGGTCGAGGTCGAGCTCGCCGGCGAGGTGGGCGCTCGCGACCCTGATCGCGCGCTGCGGGTCGAGCCGCCCGTAGTAGAGACCTTCCGGGAGCACCACCAGGTTGCCGGCGAAACGGTCCCCACCGATGTGGGAGACCTCCCAGGTCTGCTCCGGGTGCGCGTCGTCGAGCGCCATCGCGACCGGCCGGCCGAACTCGGCGCAGCAGGCGTCGTGACGCCCGTTGGTGCACACGCAGAACAGGGCGCCGTCGTAGGTCTGCAACCCGGTGGAGCCACCGTCGCGGAACGAGGTGAGGTCGAGGTCGAGGACCTCGCGCAGGTCGGTGACCGTGCCGTGCTCGATCCGCGGCCGGCGCGGGTCGGCGTAGGCGGCGAACACGTTCAGGCGCTCGGGATCCCTGCTCGCGCGGGCTCGCCGGACCAGCAGGATCTTCGCCCGGTAGGCCTTCGCCTGCTGCTTGAGCGCCGGGCCGAGCCCGTCGGGCAGCCGGGCGTCGAGGAGAGCGTCGTTGCCCCACGGACCGGAGTGCTCGAGCAGGAGCCAGGTGCGCACGTGGGTGGCCGTGCCGGCCACCGGCTCCTCGCGCAGCACGCTGGCGGCGGCGCAGGAGAAGCGTTTCGACGGGGTGCTGGGCACGTCGTCAGGACACCGCCTCGAGCAGCCCTTCCCGGACCAGGCGCCGGCAGAGCACCGTCCGGCTCTGGGGATCGAGGTGCTCGGCGAGGTCGCCGACGGTGAACGCCGGACGGGCGCGGATCTCCTCCAGCGCCGGCCGGATCCAGGCCGGGACGGTCATCGACCGGTCACCGAGCAGCACCTCGACCCGCTCGCCGGCGTCGAGCAGCACGCACGGATGACCGGGACGCCGGCGCAACCGGGTGCGGTCGTCGATGCCCGCGCGGAGGGCGAGCACGTCGCTCACCCCGCCGGAGAGCCGCGGCGGCCGGGAGGTCAGGAAGCGGCGGATCTCGGTCGCGACGGCGGCGTCGGCGTCGATGCGGCGTACGTCGTGGGCGACCTGCTCCAGGCGCTCGGCCAGCGGCCCGGACACCAGCGCCGGGTCGTCGAGGTAGCCGGCGGGCAGGTGGTGGTCAGGGAGGTCCGCGACCACCTGCGCGAGGGTGCGCTCGACCAGGCCTCGCCAGGTGAGCTGGTTGATGCCGACGGTCACGTGCAGCGAGACCTGCTCCTGGGCCCGCGCGGCGTGCGGGGTGCCGGTCGGCAGGTACATCGAGAGCCCCGGCTCGAGGAGCACGTCCTCCACGCCGTCCTCGCCGTGGACCTCCCACTGCTTCGAGCCGGCGGTCTGGAACACGAAGACGTCGTGGGAGTCGGAGTGCACCGCGAAGCCCTGCGAACCGGGCGGCGTCAGGTAGGCGTTCACCTGGCAGGGGTGCCCCAGCTCCAGCTCGAGCTCGGCGATCAGCTCGGTCAGCGGCGGCCAGTAGCGGTGCACGCCTTGGAGCACGACCGTCGCTCCGTCGTCGAACAGCGCGAGCGCCTTGCGGGCGTCGACGAGGCCGGTGAGGGGCCTGCCGGACAGCGTGCCGCCACGGGTGTACGCCGACTCGGGCAGCACCGCTCCGTCCTTGGCCATCCTGATCGACGGGGTCCGGATCGCCGACGAGGTGAGCAGCCGGTCGGCGTCCTCGAGGGACAGCAGACCCGTCAGCACACCGGGGTCGGCGCGGTGGAGGTGGACCCGTGACGCCCAGACCTTCGCCAGGAAGGTCTGGGCGTCACCGGTCAGCAGGTCGAGCGCGGACACTCAGATGCTGTCGCTGGCGTCGCCGTCGGTGCTGTCGCTGGCGTCACCATCGGTGCCGTCGCTGTCGCTGCCGTCGCTGTCGCTGTCGCTGGCGTCGCTGTCGGTGCCGTCGCTGTCGGTGGTGTCGCCGTCGGTCGTGTCGGTGGCGTCACCGTCGGTGCCGTCGGCGTCGCCGCCGACCCCGGGACCCGAGCTGGCCGTCGGCTCCGTGGTCATGTCGTCGTCGCTGAGGGGCTGGTCAGGCGTTTCAGTCATCGGTCCTCCTGGGTCGAGTGGCTGCGCGGCCGGTCTGCTGGACAAACCATCCCGCACGGGCGGTCGCCTGCACAGTGCCCCGTTCGCGCGCGGTCAGACCCCTGTCGGCGGGCGTGCGCCGTGCGACCGAGGGAATCCTCCCGGCTGACTATCGGCGGGAACGCCGGGAGGAAGTACGGTCGGCGTCGTGTGCGACACGATGGTCGGCATCACCGACGAGGGGGTGCTGTTCGCGAAGAACAGCGACCGCGACCCGAGCGAGGCACAGGTCCTGCGGTGGCTGCCGGCCGCCGAGCACCCCGCAGGAACCCGGTTGCAGTGCACCTGGGCGGAGATCGACCAGGCGCCACGGACGCACGCCGTGCTCCTGAGCCAGCCGTGGTGGATGTGGGGCGCCGAGATCGGCGCCAACGAGCACGGTGTCGTGATAGGTAACGAAGCGGTCTTCACCCGGCGCACCGGCGACCGCGGTGACGGCGCACTCCTCGGCATGGATCTGCTGCGGCTCGCCCTCGAGCGCGCGACCGACGCCACGGCGGCGGTCGCGACCATCGTCGACCTGCTCGAGGAGCACGGCCAGGGCGGTGCGTGCAGCCACGAGCACCCGCGGTTCACCTACGACAACTCCTTCATCGTGGCCGATCCTGATCGGGCGATCGTGCTGGAGACCGCCGGCCGGCGGTGGGCGACCGAGGAGGTGCGCGGCCCCGGCCGGTCGATCAGCAACGGACTGACCATCCCCGCGTTCGCGCGGATGCACGCGGACCCGGTGCGCGGCCGGGTCGCCGCGTGCGCCGTACGACGTGAGCGCACCGAGGCCGCGGCGAGCAGCGCCTCGGCCCCCGCCGACCTGTTCCGGGCACTGCGCGACCACGGGCCGGGGAGCGGGCCGCAGTGGTCGCTCGTCAACGGCGCCCTCTCGGCTCCGTGCGCGCACGCCGGCGGGCTCGTCACCTCGACCCAGTCGACCGCCTCCTGGGTGGCGGACCTGCGCGCCGCGCCGGTCCACTGGGTCACCGCGACGTCGGCGCCGTGCACGTCGCTGTTCAAGCCGGTCCGGGTCGAGGTCCCGCTGCAGGTCGACCCGGAGCCGATGCCGAGCAACGTCTCCGACCCGGCGTACCTCTGGTGGCGCCACGAGCGTCTGCACCGCCGCGTGCTCCGCGACCACCCGGCCTCGCTCGCCCGCTTCGTCGACGAGCGCGACCGGCTCGAGCGGTCCTGGCTCGCCGAGCCTCCCCGCGATGCCTTCGCCGACGCCGACGCCGCCGAGGCGCGGTGGCTGTCCGACCTGGTCGCCGCCGACCTGCCCGACCGCCGCCCGGCCTGGCTGCGCCGCCAGTGGCGCGCCACCGGCCCCGCCGCCC
>NZ_JACEHF010000249.1 GCF_014180685.1 Nocardioides pelophilus
GGGAGTACGGCGCGACCCGCGCGCGCAGCTCGTCGGGATCGAGACCGACGGCCTCGGGGCGATAGTCGACGCGACCGAGGTGCCCGCGGGCATGCGTGGCGAGGTAGTCGGCGGCGCCGGCCCGGGCGGCCGGCGCGAAGTCCTCCCCCGCCAGTGCCAGCACTCGCTCGAGCGCGCCCTCCTGGTCGGCCATGAGCTCGTCGAACGGCAGGTCGATCGAGGTGTCCGGACCGAGCCGGTCGCGGTCGCGCAGCAGCGCGTCGAGCATCACCTCGAGCCGGTCGGCCCAGCGCCGGCCGGTGTCGTGGGGGTCGAGCGGCGCGGCCCGGAACATCCGCTCGGTGTAGGCGACCATCGTCGCCAGCGACGTGACGACGTGAGCCGGGTCGCGGTGGGTGATCACGACGGTCGCGCCCGGGAAGACCTGTGCGACCACCGGCAGCTGCTCGAGGTGCTGCGGCGACTTCAGCAGCCACCGGCGCCCGCCGCGTCCGCGATCGAGGTGCTGGAGCGCCTGGAGCTGCAGGCGCAGGTAGGAGTAGTGCGGCGCCTGGTCGTGGGCCCGGTAGTGGTCGACCCAGCGCGGCACGTCGGTCAGCGTCTCGAAGAACATCGTCGAGAAGTCGCAGGCCAGCAGTGCGATCTCCTCGTGCACGTGCTCGGGGCCGTCCATCTCGTGCATGAGGATCATGTGCGGAAGGGCGGCGTGCATCGCGTGCATCGCCTGGGCGGTGCGCCCGATCCGCGGATCCGGCTCGACGCCGCGCTCACCCGGCAGCGGGAACGGCTCCAGGCTCTCCCAGTAGGGCAGGGTGCGGAACAGGCCGGTGGCGGCGAGCAGCTGCTGGAGGTGCGTCGTGCCGGTGCGCGGCAGGCCGGCGATCATCACCGGCGGGACCAGCTCGGTCTCGAGGACCTCGGGCTCGCGCCGGATCAGGTCGGCCAGCAGCAGACGGTTCTTCAGCAGCTGGACGAACTGGGCGTAGAGGTTGACCTGGCCGGCCGGCGACAGCCCCGGCACCGAGCGGTAGCACTCGAGCAGCAGGTCCATCCGCTCTCGATAGTCCTGTGGCCCGAAGTCGTCGAGGCCGAGCTCGGCAGAGGCCTGCGCGTGCAGGGTCGCGCTGTCGAGCGGGCAGAGCTCCGCGACCTGCTCCATCAGCCCGATCAGCTCCTGCCCCTCCGGGCTGAACCGCGGGTCGACCAGGTCGTCGAGGACGACGGTCGCGCTCTCCTGCTGCATGGCTACTCCTCACGTCGCGATTACGATACGGTCAGACTCGATATAGGGGAAGGGCCGATGACCACCAGATCCAGCGAGGCAGCCGACACGCAGCGTGGCGCCGGTCGGCCGCGGGACCCGCGCATCGAGCAGGCGGCGCTGGCGGCGGCCCGCGCGCTGCTCGTCGAGGTGGGCTACCAACGCCTCACCGTCGCCGCGGTCGCCGGCCGCGCCGGTACGACGAAGGCGGCCCTCTACCGGCGGTGGCCCTCGCTCCCCCACCTCGTCTACGAGGCCGCGTTCCCCGACGAGCTGGTCGTCGACCTGCAGCTCGGCGAGGACCTGAGCACCGACCTGGCCGGCATCGTCAGGGGCACCCGGGACGCGTTCACCACGCCGGTGGCCGCCGCCGCGCTGCCCGGCCTGCTCGCCGAGTTCTCCAGCCACCCGGCCCTGCACACCGCTCTGCTCAGCCGCTTCGCCGGGGTCTTCGGGGCGGTCGACGACCGGTTCCGGAGCGCCGCCGACGCGGGCGAGGTGCGCGCCGACGTCCGGGCCGAGGACCTGATGCGGCTCATGATCGGCGCCGTCCTGCTCGGCGTGATGCTCGAGCCGGACGAGCTCGACGACGCCTGGGCCGACCGGCTCACGGCGATCCTCCTGGAGGGAGTCCGACCGTGACCAACGAGGCGACCGAAGCCTTCCGACACCTGCTCGACACCCTGCGGGACCTCGACCGAACCTTCCTCGAGGGCGACCGCGCGGTGACCGACGACCCCCACGTCGCCGACGGCTACCGCCAGATCCTCACCACCCTCGGCGTCGCGCTCGACACCTACCTCTTCGCCGAGCCCAGCCGGCCCCAGTTCGTCGACGTCAACACGCCGTTCCGGCGCGACCGCCGGTGGGGCGGCGACAACACCGACGCCTACTACGCGCTCTGCCCGATCGACCCGACCCGGCGCTACCGGATCAGCGGCAACCGGGGCGACAGCGTCTACTTCTCGGTGACGGCCTACAACGAGCCGGCGCCCGGCACCTGGTCGGACCGGGTGGTGGCGCTGGTGCGGGACGACGACATCGAGATCGGCCCGGACGGCAGCTTCACCTTCGACCTCGGACCGCTCCCCGAGGCCGCCGTGCTCCTGACGCGTGACTACCAGGCGGACCCGCTCACCGGCCGGCGGATCACCTGGGAGATCGAGGTGTACGACGAGCCCGAGCCGATCCGGCACGGCTCCGACGAGACTGCAGCGGCGCTGCGCGCGAGCGCAGCCTGGCTGCGGACGATGTTCGCGATCGTGCCGCTCACCGTCGGGGTCCGCAGCGACGACGAGCACACCGTCGGCCACGAGATCACGCAGCGCGCGAACGAGTTCGGAGAGCCCTACCAGGTGCTCGACGCGAACTTCGGCTGGTCCGCACGCGACGCGGCGTACTCCTTCGGCAGCTTCGTGCTCGAGGAGGACGAGGCGCTGGTCATCACCTACCGCCCGCCCACCTGCCGGTTCTGGAACTTCGTGATCTGGAACCAGTTCATGGCGACCCACTGCGTCGCCGACGCCCGGAGCTCGGTCAACGGCACCCAGGCGGTGGCCAACGGCGACGGCACGGTCACCCTGGTCGTCGCCCGGCGCCAGCTCGGGCACCCCAACGCGCTGTCCACGGTCGACTACCCGCGCGGCAACCTGGCCTTCCGCTGGTTCCTCCCGGACCAGGTGCCGGCCAGGCCCGAGGTCCGCCTGGTGAAGATCGCGGAGGCGCCGACCGCGGTGACCTGACCGGCTCCTTCCCAGCTCAGTGGTCGTGGTCGGCCGGGTGGAGCTGGGGCCCGCTCACCCCGCAGTGCACGCACGCCTCGATGTGGAGCCGGTGCTCCTCCCCCGCGGCCGGCAGTCCCTCGGCGGCGAGCGGCCGCCGGACGAACGTGACGGCAAGCGCGGCGCCGGCCAGCAGCAGCCCGGCGCTGATGAGCATCGCCCGCTCGAAGCCGGCGCCGAACGCCGCGGGATCGGTGTAGTCGGCGCCGGCGATGCCGGCCGCGAGGGGGATCACGGCGACCGCGATCAGACCGGCCGTGCGGGCGACGGCGTTGTTGACGCCGGACGCGACGCCGGCGTGCCGGTCGGCGGCGCTGTCGAGGACGGTCGCGGTCAGCGGCGCGACCATCAGGGCGAGGCCGGCGCCGAAGAGCAGCACCGCCGGCAGCACGTCGATCAGGTACGACGCACCGGCGCCCACCCGACTCATCAGCAGCACCCCGCCCGCCGACAGCAGCGGCCCGACCGTCATCGGGAGTCGCGGCCCGATCCGCTGAGCCAGCGCGCCGGCGCGGGACGAGAACAGCAGCATCAGGACCGTGACCGGCAGCATCGCCGAGCCGGCCGCCAGCGGCGACCACCCGGCGGCCACCTGCAGCTGCAGCACCAGCAGCACGAAGATCACGCCGAGCGCGGCGTACACGAGGAAGGTGACGGCGTTGGCGGCGCTGAACTGCGCGTTGCGGAACAACCCCAACGGCACGAGCGGATGGCTCGAGCGCGCCTCGACCACCACGAACGCCACCAGGCACGCCAGCCCGGCGCCGCCTGCGGCGAGGACGGTCCCGGCGAACCCGACGTCGCCGGCCCGGGTGAGCGCATAGGTCACCCCGCCGAG
>NZ_JACEHF010000025.1 GCF_014180685.1 Nocardioides pelophilus
TCGCGTTCGTCACTGCTCGCCGCCCGGGCCGTGGTCCCCAGCGTCGTCGTCGCCGCCGTCGAGGTCGATCCGCTCGACCGCGGGGCCGCGCTGGGAGGCGCCGTGGTCCGGCGGCGGCACGGTCTCGAGGACCCCGGCGACTGCCTGCACCAGGGAGGTCGCGGCCGTCAGCAGGTGCGCCTTCACCTCGGGCGAGGTCTCGCGCACGGCGTGGACCACCCGGCACACGGGGCAGTACTTGCACTCGGCGCTACCGGTGGCGATGTGGTCGTTGACCTCGCTCACCAGGGACGAGGCCTGCTCGGCGAGACCGCCGACGCCGCCCCCGACCTCCGCGCCGTGCTGGCGGGCGACGTCGACGAGCGCACCGAACAGCTTGAGCGCCTCCTCGCCGACGGAGCCGACCTCGGGCTTGGCGCGCGGCTGCCCGTGCTGGGGGTCCTGGGGATCGTCCGGTCCCTGTGGTTCGGTCACGTCGCTCCCTCCCTGCTCGTCGGCCTGTTCGTCGGCCTGTTCGTCGGCCTGCTCGTCGGCGGAGACTCCGGGTCCCGCTCGCGGAACCGTACCTGCAGCTCGCCGTTCTCCACCCGCGCACCGGCCACCTTGAGCCGGGCCAGGCCTGCGGGCAGCGTGAGCAACCGGCGCGAGGAGCCGACCGTCACGACCAGCTCGTCGCCGTTGCGGGCGAGGTCGACCTCGGCGCGGGTCACGAACGGCAGGGCCAGGTGCACGACCGCGGCCCCGGCCTCGTCACGGGTGACGCGGAACGGTCCGTCGCCCGCCGGGCGGGCCAGTGGGTCGTCCTCGCCGTACAGCCGTGCGGCCAGCTCGGTGAGCGCAGGTACGCCGACCGGCTCGCCGGGCTGGTACTCCGACTGCCAGACCGGGAGTCCGGTGAAGGACTGGCCGACCTCCTTGAGCACCCGCTGCTGGGAGTCGACCCAGCCGGCCCGCCAGGCGTCCCCGTCGCCCGAGGGGAACACCCGGTTCGCGACCACGCCGTCGACCCGGTAGCCGAAGAGGGACAGGCTCGTGTAGGCGCGGCGCGCCTCGGCCAGCACCACGTTCTCGGGCGTCAGCACCAGCCGGACCGACGCATCCGGACCGGAGAGCAGCCCGTGCACCTCGTCGAGCTCGGAGTGCAGCCGGGTGATCGCGTCGAAGACGGTGTCGCCCGGCATCGGCACCCCCGCCGCGCGGTTCAGCACGGGTCGCAGCGCCTTCACCAGCCGCCGCTGGATCGGCAGCAGTCGCTCGATGTACCAGCCGAGCGCCTCGGGCAGCGCGAGCAGCCGCAGCGTCTCGGCCGTGGGCGCGCAGTCGACCACGATCACGTCCCAGCGCCCGGACCGGACGTGCAGCCGCAGCTCGAGCAGGGCCAGCACCTCCTCGGCGCCCGGGATCACCGTCATCTCCTCCGCCGCCACCGGGTCCATGCCGGCGGCGTCGAGGACCGACAGCAGGTAGCGCTGGATGTCGGCCCAGGACTGCTCGAACCGCAGCTGGGCGTCGACCTGGTGGACGAAGAGGCGGTCGGCGATCTCGATCGGCTCGGCGTGCACCCGGCCCGATGCGCCGTACGCGTCGGCGAGCGAGTGCGCGGCGTCCGTCGACAGCACGAGCGTCCGCAACCCGCTCGCGGCAGCGAGCGCAGCCGTGCCGGCGGCGACGGTCGGCTTGCCGACGCCACCCTTGCCGGTGAAGAGGACGACGCGCACCGGTGAGCTCCGTGGCGGCTGCAGGGTGATCAGGCGCCCGACTCGACGCGCTTCTTGAGACCCTTCAACGCAGTGTCGATCAGGATCTTCTCGCCCTTGCGCTTCAGCATCCCGATCAGCGGGATCGACACGTCGAGGGCGAGCCGGTAGGTCACCTCGGTCCGGCCCGGCGCCGTCTCGTCGAGGATGTAGGCACCGTCGAGCGAGCGCAGCATCTTGCCCTGGACGAGGGTCCAGGTGACCTGCTTGTCGCCGTCCCACACGTAGGACAGCGTGTACTCGTCCTTGATCGGCGCCACGTCGAGCGCGAAGTAGACCTGCCGCGCGCGACCGCGCGCCGCCGCATCGGTGTCGTCGTAGGACGCGACCACGTCGGCGACCGTGACCCCCTTGGCCCACTTGGGATAGGCGGGGAAGTCAGCGATGACGGCCATCACGTCCGCTGCGGGGGCGTCGACGACGATCGACGAGGACGTCTGCTCAGCCATGGACCGCAGGCTACCGGAGAAGCGGGGCGCCCCCGAGCGGCGGTAACCTGCCGTGCGGTCTATCCCAGGAGGAGCCACCTTGCGCGAGTACTCCACGCCCCAGTCGGTCGAGATCCCCACCACCGGGAACCTGACCGATGACGTGGTCCGCAACGCCGACGAGGCACCCGACCACGTCGCCTTCAGCCGGCCGTCCCCCGCGGGCGACGGCTGGGACGACGTCACGTCCGCCGAGTTCCTCGCGGAGGTCAGCGGAGTCGCAAAAGGCCTGGTCGCGGCGGGGATCGAGCCCGGCGAGCGGGTCGCGATCATGTCCAGCACCCGCTACGAGTGGACCCTCCTCGACTACGCGATCTGGTTCGCGGGCGCCGTCACGGTCCCGATCTACGAGAGCTCGTCCGAGGAGCAGGTCGCGTGGATCCTCTCCGACTCGAGCGCCAGGGCAGCGGTCGCCGAGGACGCTCGCCACGTCGCGAAGATCACAGCGGTACGGCGCGACCTGCCCGACCTCCACCACGTCTGGTCCTTCGGCGACAACGCGGTCGACGTGCTCACCCGGCTCGGCGCCGACGTCGGTGACGACGTGCTCGAGAAGCGCCGTACGGCGGCGCAGCCGGGCGATCTGGCCACCTTGATCTACACCTCAGGGACGACCGGCCGCCCGAAGGGCTGCATGCTCACCCACGGCAACTTCCAGACCGAGCTGGGCGTGGCGGTGGCCGAGCTCGAGGAGCTGTTCGCGCGCGACGACGCGGCGACCCTCCTGTTCCTGCCGCTGGCCCACGTCTTCGCGCGGATCATCCAGATCGGGAGCGTCAAGTCCCGCACCCGCCTCGGGCACAGCGCGGACATCAAGCACCTGCTCCCCCACCTCCAGTCCTTCCAGCCGACCTTCATCCTGGCCGTCCCCCGCGTCTTCGAGAAGGTGTTCAACACCGCCTCGCAGAACGCCACGGCCGACGGCCGCGGCCGGATCTTCGACCGGGCGGCCGACGTCGCGATCGCCTACTCCCGCGGGCTCGACGCCGGCCGCGTGCCGCTCACCGTGCGCGCCCAGCACGCCGCGTTCTCGCGGTTGGTCTACGCCAAGCTGCGGACCGCCCTCGGCGACCACTGCGACTACGCCATCTCGGGCGGCGCGCCGCTGGGTGAGCGACTCGGTCACTTCTACCGCGGCGTGGGGTTCACCGTGCTCGAGGGCTACGGGCTCACCGAGACGACGGCCGCGCTGACGGCCAACCTTCCCGACGCGGTCAAGATCGGCACCGTCGGACGTCCGCTCCCCGGCACCGCCGTCCGGGTGACCGATGACGGTGAGCTGGTCTTCAAGGGCGGGCAGGTCTTCTCCGGCTACTGGGCGAACCCGGCGGCGACCGCCGAGGCGTTCGACACCGACGGCTGGTTCCACACCGGCGACCTCGGCGAGGTCGACGACGAGGGCTTCGTCCGGATCACCGGTCGCAAGAAGGAGATCCTGGTGACCGCGGGGGGCAAGAACGTCGCACCAGCGGTGCTCGAGGACCGGGTGCGCGCGCACGCGCTGGTCAGCCAGTGCCTCGTGGTCGGCGACGGCCAGCCGTTCATCGCAGCGCTGGTCACGATCGACGAGGAGGCGCTGCCCGCCTGGGCCGAGCACCACGGAAAGTCCGGCGGCGTCGCCGAGCTCTACGACGACCCTGACCTGCGCCAGGCCATCGACCACGCCATCGAGGACGCCAACCAGGCGGTCTCGAGGGCGGAGGCCATCCGGAAGTTCGAGATCCTCCCCTACGACTGGACCGAGGAGGGCGGTCAGCTGACCCCCAGCCTCAAGCTCAAGCGCAACGTCGTGATGCGCGAGTGCCGCGACGAGATCGCCGCGCTGTACGAGGTCTGAGCCGCCTCGATCTGGTCCGATCGAACCACCTCCTGGCCCGATGTGACTAGGACCCCGAAACGTTCGGTTTGAACCTGCGACTTCGGTCACGAGCCCCTCTTTCTTCCCGATAGCCTCCGAACGCTCGGTGCGCTTGGAGGGTGTACATCGAGCTCGTACGAACTGAGCAAGACCCGGGGTATTCGCGGCGGGGAGCGCCGCGGCCCCGGCATGGGGAGCGGGAGGGCTCTGAAGATGGACCGTCGCAAATTGCTGCTGGTGGTCGCTGCGGTCGTCGCAGCGCTCGGCGTGGCACTCGTCTTCGTCTACGCGAAGGGCGCCGACAACCGCGCAGCGGACAAGTTCGACACCGTCGAGGTGTTGGTCGCGAACAAGAAGATCAGCCCCGGCGAGAGCTTCGACGACGCACTCGAGAGCGGGAAGTTCGAGCTCGCCAACGTGGCCAAGTCGCAGGTGCTCGACGGCGCCGACGACAAGTCGGACCAGTTCGAGGGCACCGTCGCGCTGACGACGATCTATCCCAACGAGCAGCTCATCCCCGTCAAGTTCGGCGGCTCCGACGAGGTCGAGGCGGCCGTCACGCTCCCGATCCCCGAGGGCAAGATCGCCATCTCGATCGCGGTCGAGGACGCCGCCCGCGTCGGGTACTTCATCCGCCCGGGCGCCCAGGTCGCCGTGATCTCCACCCTCATCGACCGCACCACCCAGGCACCGATCGTCACCCGCACGCTGCTGGAGAAGGTCGTCGTACTGGCCGCCGGCGACACCTCCGCCATCGACGACGGGTCGAGCGGTGACGAAGAGGAGGAAGGCGGCGAGGACGGCATCAAGCAGCTGCTCACCATCGCCGTCAGCCAGCGTCAGGCCGAGCAGGTGCGCTTCGCCGAGAAGGCAGGCGAGCTCTCGGTGGCCCTGCTCAACTCCGCCAGCACCGTCAAGCCCGACGGCGGGGTCAACGAAGAGAACCTGTTCCCCGGCAACGAGGACTGAGGGAGACCGACATGCCCGTCCTTGTCGAGACCGACACCGGAGTCGTCCCGCTGCTGCTCCGCGCGATGCCCGCCGGCTCCCATGCCGTCGGCGCCGCCGACCGCATGTACGCATGGCTCGACCAGCACGGCGACGAGTACGTCGTCGCGCTCGGCCCGTCCCTTCCGCTGGAGCTGGCGCTCTCCTTCGCCGAGGACCTGCGGATCGCCAAGCCCACCGTCAGCGTCGTCCTGTTGCGCGACACCTTCGACACCGAGGCACTGACCCGCGCGATGCACGCCGGCGTGCGCGACGTGGTCTCGGTCGACGACGAGAAGGGACTGACCAAAGCGGTCGAGCGGGCGCACCAGCTCTACCTGGCCCTTCGTGGCCCCGGTGGCGCCAAGCAGCTGGGCCGGATCGTGACGGTCTTCTCGCCCAAGGGCGGCGTCGGCAAGACGACGTCGTCGGTCAACCTGGCCCTCGCGCTGTCCGACAAGGGCGCCCGCAAGGTCTGCCTGGTCGACCTCGACCTCGCCTTCGGCGACGTCGCGATCACCATGCAGCTGTTCCCGACCCACTCGATCGAGCAGGCTGTCGGGTCCGAGGACACGATCGACCTGGCGATGATCGAGGGGTTGCTCACCCGGCACGAGGAGTCTCTCAACGTGCTCGCCGCGCCGGCTCACCCCGACGTCCGCGAGCGGGTCACGCCGCTGCTGATCTCGCGCATCCTCCGCGCGCTCCGCGACGGCTTCGACTACATCGTCGTCGACACCTCACCCTCCTTCGACGACGCCACCCTCACCGCCCTCGACGAGACCGACGAGTGCGTGATCATCGCGACCCTCGACGTACCGACGCTGAAGAACGTCAAGGTGGCTCTCGAGACGATGGACATGCTGAACATCGCCCGCGGTCACCGCCACCTGCTGCTCAACCGTGCCGACGACGAGGTCGGCATCAGCGTCGACAAGGTCGAGAGCATCCTCGGCATGCCGGTCGCGGCGCAGGTCCGCAGCGCGATGGACATCGCCGCTGCGACCAACTCCGGGACGCCGATCGTGGCCGGCCAGCCCAGCCACCCCGCGAGCCGGGCGTTCTTCGAGCTCGCATCCACCGTCACCGGCGAGCCGATCGCCGGCCCGACCGCCGCCCCCGAGATGGCAGACGCCGCGCGGTCGCGCGGACTGTTCCGCCGCGGCAGGAGCTGACCATGACCAGTCTTTCCGAGCGTCTGGAGGCGGCCCGTCGCCAGGCGGAGTCCCAGGGCAAGCACGCGGGCGAGCCCGATCCGTCCGACGAACGCCCCGGCGGAGCGGCGCCGGCGGACGCCCTCTCCGCGCCCGCGAGGCCGGCCGAACCGGCGCACCCCAAGCCGGCCGCGGCCGGGCCGCTGTCGCAGCGCACCGCGGCCGCCGCCACCGGGACCAACCGCTCCGCGCAGGTGCGGGCCCTCGCCGGCAACGAGTCGGACCGGATCGAGGAGCTCAAGGCGAGCGTCCACTCCGAGCTGCTCAAGGAGCTCGGCCCCCACCTGTACGACTCCGAGATGGACCAGGCCGAGCTCGACCAGCGGGTCCGCACCGTGCTGGCCGAGGTGCTGAGCGCCCAGGACCGTCCGCTGAGCAACAGCGACCGCGCACGGGTCACCCAGGAGATCAGCGACGACATCCTCGGCTACGGCCCGATCGACCCCTACCTGCGGGACCCCGAGGTCTCCGAGGTCATGGTCAACGGGCACAACGACGTGTGGCTGGAGAAGGGCGGGCGGCTGTCCAAGGCCGACGCGCACTTCGCCGACGAGGCCCACCTGCGCCGCACGATCGACAAGATCGTCTCCCGCATCGGCCGCCGTGTCGACGAGTCCAGCCCGATGGTCGACGCCCGCCTGCCCGACGGCAGCCGCGTCAACGCCATCGTCCCGCCGCTCGCGATCGACGGGTCGGCACTGACCATCCGGAAGTTCGCCACCGACCCGCTCACCGTCGACGACCTGATCACCTTCGGGTCGCTCAGCCCGCAGACCGCCGACTTCCTGGCGGCGTGCGTCCGCGGCCGGCTGAACGTCATCGTGTCCGGTGGAACGGGCGCCGGGAAGACGACCACGCTCAACGTGCTGTCGTCGTTCATCCCGTCCGACGAGCGGATCGTCACGATCGAGGACGCCGCGGAGCTGCAGCTGCACCAGGACCACGTGGTCCGGCTCGAGTCCCGCCCGGCGAACATCGAGGGCAAGGGCGCGGTCACCATCCGCGACCTGGTGAAGAACAGCCTCCGCATGCGCCCGGACCGGATCGTCGTCGGTGAGGTCCGCGACGCCTCGGCCCTCGACATGCTGCAGGCCATGAACACCGGTCACGACGGCTCCATCTGCACCCTGCACTCCAACGGACCGCGCGACACGCTCGCCCGCATGGAGACGATGGTGCTGATGGCCGGCATGGACCTGCCGATGCGCGCGATCCGCGAGCAGGTGGCGTCCGCCGTCGACCTGATCGTGCACCAGTCCCGGTTCAAGGACGGCTCGCGCCGGATCACCCACATCACCGAGGTCGAGCGGATGGAGGGCGACATGATCACCCTCCAGGACGTCTTCGTGTTCGACAACTCGGCCGGCTTCGACGAGAACGGGCGCGTGCTCGGTCGCCTCCGGAGCACCGGGCTGCGTCCGAAGTTCATCGAGAAGCTCGCCTACGCCAACGTCGCGGTCGATCCCGCCCTGTTCCGCACGGATCGGCCATGAGGCGCTACCTGCTCGCGGCGGCCGCGGCGGTCGCCGTGGTCCTCGCGCCGGCGAGCGCCTGGGCTGCCGAGGAGGAACCCTCGATCGCGCACGTCGAGGCGACCGACGACGGCCTCCGCGTGCTGGTGAGCGTGCCGGTGGGCGTCGAGGTCGACCTGGACGGCGTGACCGGCACCCTGGACGGCGGGGAGCTCGACGCGACTGCAGCCTCTGCCGGCTCCGAAGGGGTCGTCCAGCGCACCACCATCCTCGCCATGGACACCAGCGACTCGATGGCGCGCAACGGCCGGTTCGAGGCGGCCAAGGCCGCCGCCCTGACCTTCCTCGACAGCGTGCCCGACGACGTCGCGGTCGGCATCGTCACCTTCGACGGCGGCGTCCGCACGGCTCTCGAGCCCACCTCGGACCGCGCCGCGGCCGAGACCGTCGTGAACGGTCTCGCGCTCAGCAAGGGCACCCTGCTGTACGACGGGATCCTGGCTGCCGTGGATCTCGCCGGGACCGACGGCCAGCGGTCGATCGTGGTCCTCTCCGACGGCGCCGACACCGGCGGCGACAACAGCCTGGCCGAGGTCACCGCCGCGATCGAGGAGACCTCGACCCTGGTCGACGTCGTCTCGCTCGACCAGGCGAACAAGCCGAAGGCCGCAGCGGCGCTCGGCGACCTGGCCGAGGCAGGACAGGGCCAGGTCATCGAGTCGACCGGCGACGCGCTCGCCGAGGCGTTCGCCGCCGAGGCCGAGGTGCTGGCCCTCCAGATCCTCGTCACCGCTCCGCTCCCCGACGGCTTCGATGCCGAGGAGGCGACGGTCTCCATCACGCTCCCGACGCCTGAGGGCGACCTCGTCGCCAGCGCGTTCGCGAAGATCCAGGACGCACCCGACAGCGACACCGGCTCGACGGCCCAGCCCGTGAACCCGGACGACGGCTGGCAGGCACCGAGCTGGGCGCTCTACGCCGGCATCCTCATCTTCGGGGTCGGTCTGGTCACCGTGGCCGTGCTCCTGGTGCCCGCCAAGGCACAGCCCATGAGCATCGCCGAGCGGGTGACCGCCTACACCGGCAGCGGCCCCGCCCGGGCCCGGGAGGAGGAGAAGCCCGACTCCGAGCCGATGCTCGACCAGGCCAAGGCCGCCGCGGCCGGCGTGCTCCAGCACAACAAGAGCTACGAGGCGAAGCTGTCCGCGAGGCTCACGGCTGCCGGGAGCGGCTTCAAGCCGTCGGAGTGGCTGCTGCTCCACGTCGGCGTCGTCCTCTCCGCCGGGATGCTCGGACTGCTCGTCGGCGGCGGCAACCTGATCGTCGGCATCCTGTTCGTCGTCCTCGGCTTCTTCCTGCCGCGGGTCTACCTGTCGTTCCTCGCGGGGCGTCGGCGCAAGGCGTTCAACACGAACCTGCCCGACACGCTCCAGCTGATGGCCGGGTCGTTGGCCGCCGGCCTCTCCCTGGCCCAGTCGGTCGACACGGTCGTCAACGAGGGCCCCGAGCCGATCGCCTCGGAGTTCAAGCGGGTGCTGCTGGAGAACCGGATCGGCGTCCCGATCGAGGACGCGTTCGACGGCGTCGCCGAACGGTTCGCCAGCAAGGACTTCGCCTGGGTCGTCATGGCCATCCGGATCCAGCGGCAGGTCGGCGGCAACCTGGCCGAGCTGCTGACCACCGTCGCGGCGACCATGCGCGAGCGTGAGTACCTCCGCCGCCAGGTGGCCGCGCTGGCCGCGGAGGGCAAGCTCTCGGCGATCATCCTCGCCTGCCTGCCGCCCGGGTTCCTGTTCTTCCTGAGCTTCACGAACCGGAGCTACATCGCGCCGCTCTTCGAGACCGGTCTCGGGCTGATCATGCTCATCGGGGCGACGGTCTGGCTCCTCATCGGCGTGTTCTGGATGAGTCGCTTGGTGAAGGTGGAGATCTGATCATGTTCCTGTTCCTGGCCATCGTCCTGTTCACCTCCGCGATCGTCCTGCTCCGGCTCGCCCTGGTCCGGGCCCACGAGCCCACCGGTCTCGAGCGCTCCATCGCGAGCCTCGAGCAGATGTCGAGCAACCCCGGGTCACTGACCGAGGAGTTCGAGCGACCGTTCGCCGACCGGGTCGTCGAGCCCCTCCAGGCGCGGGCACTCAGCCTGGGCCGCCGCCTGACCGGAAGCGACAAGGCCGAGCGGATCCGGCACAAGCTGGACCTCGCCGGCAACCCGCGCGACATGTCCGTCGACCGGGTGGTGTCGCTCAAGGTGATCGCCGCCGTGGTGCTGGCGGTCTGCGGCCTGTCGTACGCCCTCCTGATCACGGCCGGCCCGTTGGTCTACCTCGCGCTCGGTGCCGGGGGCGCCGCCATCGGCTTCATCGCCCCCGACCTGTGGCTCTACCAGAAGGCCTACGACCGGTCGGAGGAGCTCCGGCGCACTCTGGCCGACGCCGTCGACCTGCTGACGATCAGCGTCGAGGCCGGCCTCGGCTTCGACGCCGCCCTGCAGCAGGTGTCCCGCAACACCGGCGGACCGCTCGCGGAGGAGTTTTCCCGGGTGCTGCGGGAGATGCAGCTCGGCAAGGGCCGGTCGGAGTCGCTGAAGTCGCTGTCGGACCGCACCAACGTGGACGACCTCAAGACATTCGTCGGCGCGATGGTGCAGGCCGACTCGTTCGGCATCTCGATCTCCCAGGTCCTGCGGGTCCAGTCCGGCGAGATCCGCGTCAAGCGGCGGCAGCACGCGGAGAAGCGCGCCCAGCAGGTGCCGGTCAAGATCATGATCCCGCTGATCCTGTGCGTTCTGCCGTGTCTGATGACTGTCGTCATGGGACCTGCGATCATCAACATCCTGAAGCAATTCGGCTGATCGTCCCTACCAGCACACCCGGAGACATGCCCACCGGACAAACGTTCGCGGTCGTCGCAGCGGCGCGATTGTTCGCGCTGCTCGCCATCGGCGCGCCCTCGTTGTGGTTCCGGGAGCCCGGGGCGCTCTTCGCGCTGCTGGCTCTGGCGGTGCTGTGGGTGTACCAGGTCATCACGATCACCCGCCGCGAGCTCGAGCTGACACTCACCCCCGCCGTCGAGGCGGCAGCCGTCGGCGTGATCTGCGCGCTCGGCATGCATGCCTCGCCGGCGATCCTCGCCGCGCTCGTCGTACCCCCCCTCTACGCGACGGCGATCGTCGGCCTTCGCACCATGGTCCGGACCGTCGCCTTCCAGCTCGTCTCGGTCGTGAGCCTGGCCCTCATGTGGTGGCAGAGCATCTCGCGGGAGGAGGGCGTCTCGATCTTCTCGTGGTCGATGGCCGGCGTCGGCCTCAGCCTGGTCGCCAGCGTCACCTTCACCTCCGAGCGCCGCAACCTGCTCGACCCGCTCGGCCCCTACCGCGACGCCCAGCACCTGATCAAGCAGCTGATCGAGCTCTCGGGCGACCTCAGCTCCGGCCTCGACGTCGCTGCGCTGGGCGGCGAGCTGCTCGGCGTGGTCGGCGACCAGCTGCCCAGCCGGGCGCTGGCGCTCTACGTGCCGCGCGGCGACTCGCTCGCACCCATCGCCTCCAGCATCGAGCTCGAGCCGGGGGACGCCGACGCATGCCAGAAGCTGGCGACCGACGCTTGGGCACGCGGCGAACCGGTGACAGCCGGTCAAGGCTTCGCGTTCGCCGCCGGTGACACCGCGATCGTCGCCGGGCTCCGCCCCGGACCGGAGCGGGTGAACGCCGAGCTGCCGATCGAGGCCCTGACCGCGGCGCTCGCGCCCAGCACGGTCAAGTTCGACACCGCTCTCCTCTTCTCGCACTTCCGGGACGTCGCGACCGCCGACGAGCGGCAGCGACTCGCCCGCGAGATGCACGACGGCGTCGCCCAGGACATCGCTTCGCTCGGCTACCTGGTCGACGCCCTCGCGGCGCGGCCGGCCGACGAGCAGCAGGCCAAGCAGTTCGCGGCACTCCGCGAGCGGGTGACCAAGGTGGTCGCCGAGGTGCGCCGCTCGGTGATGAACCTGCGCACCAGCATCGGCGAGAGCGAGAGCCTCGGCGCCGCGATCAGCGCGGTGGCGCGGCACCTCTCCGAAGCGTCCGGGATCCCGATCCGGGTCCGACTCGACGAGCAGCCCGCGCGGCTGCGCCCCGAGGTCGAGGCCGAGCTGTTCCGGATCGCCCAGGAGGCCATGAACAACGCCGTCAAGCACGCCCGGGCGACCGCCATCGACGTGCGATGCCAGGTCTACGCGCCCGACGCGCGGATCACCATCGCCGACGACGGCGTCGGGCTCCAGGGCGGACGCGCCGACTCCCATGGGCTGAAAATCATGCGCGAGCGCGCCAAACTGATCGGTGCACAGCTGACGGTGCGCGACAATGCGAGCCGAGGACTCACTGTCTCCGTCGTGCTGCGCGCTCCGGGTGGACATCCCCACCCACCCGAACGGACTCTGAGCAAGGAGGCTCGATGATGAACGACACCATCACTATCCTGCTGGTGGACGACCACGAGCTGATCCGGAGCGGGCTCGGCGCCGTGCTCGACCTCGAGCCGGACATGGAGGTCGTCGGGACGGCCGGCAGCGTGGCCGAGGCGATCACCGCCTACGACCGCCTCCAGCCGATGGTCGTCGTCGCCGACCTGCAGCTCCAGGACGGCACCGGGCTCGACATCGTGCGGACGATCCGCAAGCAGAGCGACACCGTCGGACTGATCGTGCTGACGATGCACTCCGGCGACGACCAGATCTTCGCGGCCATGCAGGCCGGGGCGTCCGGCTTCGTCGGCAAGGACGCACCGGCCACCGAGGTGATCAAGGCGGCGCGCCACGCTGCCGTCTCGCCGAAGGCGTTCGTGTGTGCCGGCCTGGTGGGGGCGATGATGCGACGGCGCTCCGGCGAGCAGACGTCGCTCACGGAGCGCGAGCACGACGTACTGCTCCTCCTCGCCGAGGGCCTCAACGCCGCCACCATCGGAGCCCGGCTCTACCTCTCCGAGTCGACGACCAAGTCCCACATCGCCCGGATCTACCAGAAGCTCGGCGCCGCGAACCGCGCCCAGGCGCTGGTGACCGCGATGCGGATCGGGCTGCTCTCGACCGTGCAACCGGCCGCGCGGTAGTCCACGGCGGCGTGGTCGCTGGCCTGACCGCCAACGTGTTCTAGTCAATCAGGACCATCGCACTCCGAACGATGTGCCGATCCCAGCAGACGGCGGACGCGGAAGACTTCTCCCCATCGGGGAGTAACCCCCGGGGACACCAGAACCACGACCGAGGGAGAACTCCGATGATCCAGTACCTGCAGATCCTGCTCAACGCCCACCGCGACGAGGAGCGGGGCGCCTCCGCTGTCGAGTACGGCCTCCTGGTCGCGCTCATCGCGGTCGTCATGGCCGTCGGCGCCGCCCTGTTCGGTGGCGCGCTCAACGACCTCTTCACCGGCGTCGCTGGCCAGATCTGATCTGCCACGCAGACTTCGCGAAGGCCGCGCGTCCGAGCTGGGCGTGCGGCCTTCGGACTTCCTGCACCACGTCTGCGAACGGGGGTCTTCCGATGCGACTGCGCTCATGCCTGCCGTCCCGCCCCGAGGACGGAGGATCCGCGGTCGAGTACGGCGTGCTGATCTCGGCGATCGTGCTGGTCATCATCGCGATCATCACCCTCTTCGGCGGCCTGGTCTCCGACCTGTACACCGGGGTGTTCTGACCGCTCCGGAGCCTCGCCCGACCGCCCCCGCCTGACCGCCACGGCGGCCTAGTCAATCGGGGCCATTCGAGTCCGGACGAAGTGCCGATCACAGCGGCCGGCAGAAGCAGGAGAGTTGTCTCCATCGGGGAGGAACCCCCGGGGACACCAGAACCACAAGAACCGCAATGAGGGAGAACACTCCGATGATCCAGTACCTGCAGATCCTGCTCAACGCCCACCGCGACGAGGAGCGGGGCGCCTCCGCAGTCGAGTACGGCCTCCTGGTCGCTCTGATCGCGGTCGTCATGGCCGTCGGCGCCGCCCTGTTCGGTGGCGCGCTGAACGACCTCTTCACGGGCGTTGCCGGCCAGATCTGATCTGCCACCTGAACCGGCGAAGGCCGCACGTCCGAGGACGTGCGGCCTTCCGGCTTTTCCGGGATCCCTTCGGGGGTTCTCCGGGTCGCGCTCGGATCACCTGTCCTTGGCGATCGCGATCCGTTCGAGAACCGTCGGGTGCGAGCCGAACCACCACTGCGACCACGCGGGCGGGGTGGGGTCCGCCAGCGACCTGAGGGCGAGTCGGCGCTGCAGCGCGATGAACGGCCCGGGAGCGTCGGTCGCCTCGAGCGCGTCGACGTCGGCGCGGGTCTCGATCTGGCGGCTGATGCCGCTCTGGATCGGGCTCGACAGCGCCGTAGCGAGGGCTGCGAGCGCGAGGATCATCGGCACGGCGCCGACCTCCCCCACCCCGGGCAGTCCCCGCCGCCGCGCGACCCCGACGGCCAGGCCGAGCAGCCCGACGCCGACGAGCGCCCCCGCGGCACCGAGGAAGGTGCCGAGCACCACGTCGTCGTGCTGCGCGTGAGCCAGCTCGTGCGCCACGACGGACAGCGCCTGGTCCTCCGGCAGGTCCTCGACCAGGGTGTCGTAGACGACGACCCGGCGCGTGCCGCCGAAGCCCGACACGTAGGCGTTCAGCGTCGTCGTACGGCGCGAGGCGTCGGCCACGAGCACGTCGTCGATCTCGACGCCCTCCTCGTCGGCCAGCTGGAAGATCTCGGTGCGGAGGCTGCCGTCCTCGAGCGGGGTGAAGTCGTTGAAGAGCGGTTCGACCAGCAGCGGGTAGACGAAGGAGCCGAGCACGACGAGCGCTGCCAGCACTCCCCCGGCGATCGCCGTCCACGACCGCGGCCAGCGACGGGCGATCCCGACGAGAACGAGCACCGCGATCGACGTGACCACGATGTCGACCAGCTCGCTCTTGAGGAGGTCGAGGGACCAGGCTGGCCACGACGACGTGCTGAGGCCGGCGTCGAGCTGGAGTCGCCGCTGCGCGACGGCCATCGGGAGCGTGGCTGCCCGGCCGATCAGCTCGAGCGCCGCGACGACGAGGACGACCCGCACCACCCAGGGGCCCGGCAGGCGGTCGGCGAGCCGGCGGCCGCGGTCGGTGAAGCCCAGCCAGCACGCCACCGCGAGCGAGACCGCCAGCGAGGTCCAGCCCCAGACCCGTGCCCACGTCGCGTAGTCCTCGGCGCGCTGGATCTGGTGGGGCGTGAAGATCGAGTCCGCCGGGACCGGCGACGGCGACCCACCCGGCACGGGTTGCCAGGGCACCAGCCAGGTCGCGAGCAACACGAACGCGGCGGCACCGATGAAGACGGTGCCGAGCGTGATCCGATCCTCCGTCTCGAGGCTCGCCGGCGCTCTCACCTCAACCACCGAGGCTGGAGATCGACGTCAGGCGGTCCTGCCACGCGCGGGTGAGGTCGGCGAGCGACCAGTCGAAGCGGGCACGCAGCTCGCTCTCCAGGTCAGCACCACCTAGCACCTCGTCGTAGAAGCCCACCAATGCCTCCTCACCACTGCGCTCTGCCAGTGTCACGCACACCAGCCACGCAGCTTCGTAGGCGGCGCCGAGGTGTTCGGCCTGGCTGTCGAGGTCGAGACGGCTCGGCAGGGCGTCCGGCGTGCCGTCCGCGCGCACCTCGGCGATGACCTGGCCGGCCGTCCGCGACAACGGCAGGTCCACGTCGCGCAGCGCGACGTAGTCCGCGAAGCCCTCCAGCAGCCACGGCTCGACTCCGCGCACGGCAGGCGCCTCCGTGACGGCGTGCACCGCCTCGTGGCTCATCACGACCTGGGCGGCGACCGGACCGAGTCCGCCGAAGACGTCCGGGTTGACGAAGACGTGGATCGGCGTGCCGGGGACGTTGGCGCCGTCGGGCGCCGTGGGGGCCGCGGGCACGGCGTCGGACGTCCCCGNCAGGGCGTCGTCGGACGACGGCACCTCGACCACCAGGTGGTCGGCGCCGCTGCCGAGGACGCGACGCACCACCACCAGCGCCTCCTCCGCCTGCGCGAGCAGCGACTGGACAGGCAGCACGTCTCGGGCGACGAGCACCGCCGCGTCGTCGGTACGACGGGCGGTGGTGGCGCCGCTCAGCCAGACGGGGGTCTGGTCGGAGCCGCCGCCGATCGCCCGGATGCTGGTGCCGTCGTCGGCGAACGCGAACTCGACCTCCGCCCGCGCCGACGTCTCCTCGAACCCGGAGACCCGCCAGGTGGTCGCGACGGCGGCGGTCCAGGCGCCGTCCTCGTCGACCCGGCCGTTCTCCGCGATGTAGCGGAAGGTCACGTCGGAGAGCTCGAGCGTGGTCGCGCTGACGGTGAGCGACCTCAGCAGGTCGCGCGCCGCGTCGTCGGCGCCGAGCTCTGCCGCGGCGTCGGCGTCAGCGCGGCGCAAGGCGTCCTGGAGCTGGTCCAGGGTGCCTGCGGCCGCGGACGGCTGCACCGCGTCCGAGGAGGCGGTGGGCGTCGGAGCGACGTACGGCTCGTCGGACTGGCAGCCGGTGAGCAGGATGCCCGACAGAACGGCTCCGACGAGGCGGAGCCGGCAGCGATCAGCCAGGGCGAACTGCACCGACGTACGGCATCGAGTGGAGGTCCGCGACCCGGACCCCTGCGCCCGGGTTGGCTGCACCCGCGATCAGGCCGTTGCCGATGTACATCTCGACGTGGCTGATCGGGCTGTAGTAGAACACCAGGTCACCCGGCTGCAGCTGGCTCTCGGAGACGCGGGTGCCGCTGCTGAACTGGGCGCTCGACGAGTGGGGCAGCGAGACCCCGGCCTGGGCCCAGGCCACCATCGTCAGGCCGGAGCAGTCCCACGCGTCGGGCCCGGCCGCGCCGAAGACGTAGGAGTCGCCGACCTGGGCCATCAGGTAGTCGACCGCCGCGGCGGCGCGACCCTGGGCCGGCACCGACGAGGGGGCGCGGACATCGCTGTCGCGGGACAGGATCGCCTCGCGCTCCTCGGCCTCGAGCTCGTCGAGCAGCTCCTCGGCCTCGGCCAGCTTGGCGTCGACGGTCGCCTTCTCGTCCTCGAGCTCGGACTCGATCTCGGCGACCTGGTCACGCCGCTCGGAGGTCTCCTTGCGACGGATCGCGTAGGCCTTGAGCTCGTCGTTGTAGTCGGAGAGCAGCGACTCCTGCAGGTCGCTGACCGTGGTGAAGGTCGACAGCTCCGCGAGGAACGCGTCCTCGTCGGCGTTGAGGAGCTCGGTCGCCGGGCCGAGGGTCTGACCCTGGAACTGACGGATCACGGAGTCGCGGACATCGGTGCGGACCCGGGCGACCTCGTCGCCCTGGCGGACCTCGTCGGACTCGAGCGAGTCGAGCTCGTCGTTCAGCTCGGCGAGCTCGAGCTTGGCGTCGTTGTAGCGCTCCTGGGCCTGCTCGGCCTCCTGGTAGAGGCGGTCGACCCGGGCGCGGACGTCGTCGATGTCGGGCTCGGCCTGGGCGGGCCCGGAGGCGCTCACCGTCAAGCAGATGGATCCGGCGAGCGCGAGCGCGCTCAGCACGGTGGCGAAGCGTTTGTGGCCGTTCAGCACGTGCTGGCGGTCCCCTCTTGGTGTCGTACGCCTACCGGGTGAGCTGACGGGTTCGGGCACGACTTGCCCTACCTGAGCTCCTCGCCACCGCCAGCTTCGCGGCCGCGCCTCGCCCAGGATTCACCCCAGAACTACGTGGTGGGTCCCCGGTTCCGGTGCCCGCGAGACACCGAACTCGACGCGGTGCCCGCGCGGATCGGTCGATCCACTTCCACGGACACCTGAGGGAGCAGCCTAAACCGCGGCGGAGGACTCGCCAAACCCCGGCTCGCCGGGTGCACAGCGAAGTTCACCGAGTCGTTCGTCACACCAGCAACACCTGTCACATGCGGCCCAACGGAGTGCCCGTCAGGCGGACTCGACCTGGGGGCCGTCGACCGGCTGGACCAGCCGGAGCCGCGGCACCAGTCCCCCGTCGGCGAGGACGTCGAGCGCTCGCAGCTCCTCGTCGTCGATGGTCAGCTCCGGCGGCGGTCCGAGCAGGACGGTGACCACGCAGTCGTGGCAAGCCAGGCCGCGCACCAGACAGGTGTCACAGTCGATCCTCGTTGTCATGGCACGACGGTGACACGGGGCTCCGACAGAACCTCGGCCGAGGTGCGCTGCGCGCGAACCTCAGCCGGCGGACGTGCGGGCGATGATCTCGATGGCGTCGTCGCGTCCGCACCAGCGGCAGCGCACCGACTCGATCGTCTCGGCCAGCACCTCGGTGTCCTCGACAGCAGGGGCGCCGGCGAGGTCGAGGTGCCAGTACTCCGTCGTACGCCGGCTCCGGGTGACGTCGAACCGGGTGAGGTTGCCGCAGCCGCCGCAGCGCCACCGCTGGCTCTGGTCCGGGAGGTCGATCACGCCGGGGAGTCTAGGTGGCGTGCCTCCCTCGTCGTGTCGGACCTCCGCCCTACCGTCGTCGACATGACCGCCGCACCCGTCCGGAGCCGATGGGAGGAGCAGCGCAGCTTCGACGAGCTGGGCCGCCCCCTCCGCGACGTGACGTTCTGCGTGGTCGACCTGGAGACGACCGGGGGCTCGGTCGGCGACGGCGACATGATCACCGAGATCGGCGCGGTCAAGGTCCGCGGCGGCGAGGTGGTCGGCGAGTTCCAGACCCTGGTCAACCCCCACACCGCCATCCCCGCGTTCATCGCGGTCCTCACCGGCATCACCAACGGCATGGTGGCCGACGCCCCACCGATCAGCTCGGCCCTGCCGGCGTTCCTCGAGTTCGCCCGCGGCTCGGTGCTGGTCGCCCACAACGCCGGGTTCGACGTCGGCTTCCTCCGCCACTTCGCCCGCGAGCAGGACATCCCGTGGCCCGACTTCGAGGTCGTCGACACGGTCAAGCTCGCCCGGCGCGTGGTGACGCGCGACGAGGCCCCCAACCACAAGCTGTCGTCGCTGGCGCGGGTGTTCCGCTCGGGGACGACCCCCAACCACCGGGCGCTCGCCGACGCGCGCGCGACCGTCGACGTCCTCCACGGCCTCATGGAGCGTCTCGGCAGCCTGGGGGTGCACACGCTCGAGGAGCTCCAGACCTACTCGTCGAAGGTCGCAGCGGCGCAGCGGCGCAAGCGCCACCTGGCCGACCGCCTCCCCCACGCCCCGGGTGTCTACCTCTTCTGCGACGACCAGTCCCGGGTGCTCTACGTCGGCACCTCCAAGGACCTGCGCAAGCGGGTGCGCTCCTACTTCACCGCCTCCGAGACCCGCACCCGGATCGGCGAGATGGTCGGCCTCGCGTCGTCGGTCACCGGCATCGAGTGCGCGACGCCGCTCGAGGCCGAGGTCCGCGAGCTGCGCCTGATCGCGGAGCACAAGCCCAGCTACAACCGGCGCTCGCGCTTCCCGGAGAAGGTCACCTTCGTCAAGCTCACCCGCGAGCCGTGGCCCCGGCTGTCGTTGGTCAAGCGGGTGCTCGACGACGACGCCGACTACCTCGGCCCGTTCTCGTCCCGCTCGAGCGCCGAGAGCTGCCTGGCGGCCCTCCACGAGACGTTCCCGATCCGCCAGTGCTCCGACAAGTTCGGCCGACAGCCGTCCCGGTCGGCCTGCGTGCTCGCCGAGCTCGGCCGGTGCCTGTCCCCCTGCGACGGCAGCGTCGACGCGAGCACCTACGCCGCCGTGGTCCGACAGCTGCGCGACGCGCTGCTCCGGCATCCGGACGACGTCGTCGAGCTGGTCAACGAGAAGATGACCGCCCTCGCCGACCAGGAGCGGTTCGAGGAGGCCGGCGTCCACCGCGACCGGCTGGCGTCGTTCGTGCGGGCCGCCGCCCGCACCCAGCGGCTCACGTCGCTGACCCGGTGCCCGGAGGTGGTCGCGGTGCGACGCGACGCCGCGCCGGGCGCAGGGCACGGCCGGTGGTCGGTCCACGTGATCCGCCACGGCCGGCTCGCGGCTGCGGGCGTGATCCCGCCGGGCGTCGACGCCGCGGCCTACGTCGAGCAGCTCCGGGCGTCCGCCGAGACGGTCGTTCCCAGCGTGGGCCCGATCCCGGCCGCGACCGCCGAGGAGTCCGAGCGGATCCTGCGCTGGCTCGAGCTGCCGGGCGTCCGCCTGGTCGACATCGAGGGCGAGTGGACCTGCCCGGTGCGTGGGGCCGCACGTTCTACGCTGGGCGCATGATCACCGCCATCGTCTTCGTCAAGGCCGACGTCGCCCGGATCCCCGAGGTCGCTGAGGCGATCGCCGCACTCGACGGGGTCAGCGAGGTCTACTCGGTCACCGGCCAGATCGACCTGATCGCGCTGGTCCGGGTCCGGCGGCACGAGGAGGTCGCGACGGTCGTGGCCGACCAGCTCAACAAGGTGCCGGGCGTCACCGACACCGAGACCCACATCGCGTTCCGGGCCTACTCCCGCCACGACCTGGAGTCGGCCTTCTCCCTCGGGCTCGACTAGGAGCCCGAGGCAGCGTCCGTCAGCGAACCACCTTCGCGGTCGGCGCACTGGTCCGCTTCGCGGTCGTGAAGCCGGCGAGGGTGCCGGTCACGATGACGGTGATCCGCTTGCCCCGAGCGGTGCGCGGGACCACGAACGTCTGCCGTGCGCCCTTGCGTCCCGTGACGCGGTTCTTGCCGATCTTCCAGCGATAGGACAGCTTCACGCCGCTCGGCCCCCAGTAGCCGGTGGACGCGCTGAGGGTTCCGCCGACCTTCGCCAGCCCGTTGATGGACGGCGAGCCGACGGTCAGCACCCCGGCCGCCACTACGGCGGTGGGCGCGCTCGAGACGGTCTTCGGCGTGTAGCCGGTCCTCCGCCCGGTGACCTTGAGGACGATCACCTTGCCCACGGCGCCCGCGGGAACGGTGAGGTAGCGGCTGCCCTCGAGGAGCAGCGTGTCGCCGGCGTACCAGGAGTAGGTGAGCGAAGAACCGGTCGGGTCCCAGTCGGTCACCGTGCCGGTCAGCTGCTTGCCGACCTGCGGGGTCCCCGTCACGATCGGGGTGGCGCCGGGCATCGTCGCACCGAGGACGTCGACGGCCGCGCTCTCCTCGGGCACTGCCTCGAACCCCGGCTTGACGCCGGACACCACGACCGAGAGCTCCACACCGACGTCCTCGGCCCGGATGGTGTAGTCGGCATAGGTCGCGCCCGAGATCACGCTGCCGTTGCGCTTCCACTGGTAGCTGTAGCGGTCCGGAGCCGGCAACCAGCCGTCACCCGGGTCGGCCGTGACGGTGTCCCCGTACTCCGCGGCTCCGTCGACGACGATCGTCGGGGTGTCGGTGCTCGTCCACTCCTGCAGCTCGATCGGGCCGTACGGCGCGCTCATCCAGGGCTTGTCGTCGAAGTTGAGCCGCCTCGCGATCGCCTCGACGGTGATCGTCTTCCCCGCCTGGGCCGCAGACAGGGTCAGGGACTGGCCGGTCGCGCCGAAGATCCGGAGGCCGTTGGCGTACCAGCGCCAGACCCAGGTGTCCTCGCGCGGCACGGTGTGCCCGATCTGGGCGGTCAGGACGTCACCGACGGCGGCCATCCGGTCGGACGGCCCGGTGATGAGCGGCGCCTCCCCCTCGACGAAGGTGCCGTTGGCGATCTTCGTCGTGACGTACCAGGTGCCGGCCTCGCCGGTCGACGGGAACGTCTCGTAGCGACGTCCGTCCACGACGCCGGTGACCAGGCAGATGAGGACCTTCCCGTAGTCGCCGGCGGTCGGCACGTAGGCCTGTCGGTCGGCATCGGGGATGGGGGTCCAGGCGTTCATGTCGCCGTTCAGCGCGTTGCCCTCGAACGCCCGGTACCAGCGGAACCGGAGCTCCACCGGCACGTTGGACGGCGAGCGCCAGCCGTTGCCGGGGCTGTCGTAGCGCTCGATCACGTCGGTGGTGGGGATCGGGTCGTACACCAGGGCGTTGCCGACGCCGCGGATCCCGGCGATCACACCGCCGTCGTGTACGGGGTTCGGCTCGACGCCGGTGCCGCTGGCGCAGCTCGCTCCCAGCCGCACGTCGTCGAGCAGCGCGACCGAGTCCAGGTCACCGTTGAGCGCGTCGCTGACGCGGATGGTGATGACCTCGTCCCCGCCGGAGAGGTCGAGGGGGATCCGCGCGGTGTCGCGCGTGGTCACGCTGTTCAACGCCGTCGCCTCGGCCAGCCAGGGCTCCTCGGCGGTACCGGGAATCGGGTCGAGACGGTCGCCAGGGTGGTGCCAGTACTTGACCGCGTTCGTCGTGTACGGCTTGGGCTCGGCCGGCCAGCCGGCCTGCGCGAAGTAGCCACGGCCGACGTGCGTCGCGTAGTCGGGGGCCAAGCTGTCGCCCTTGGTGATGCTCAGGCTGTCGCCGGGATTCGCCAGCGAGTAGTTGTAGGTGTGCACCGGCTCCTCGGTGCCGAGAGCGAAGTCGACGAAGAGGCAGCCCGCACCGGTCGAGGCGGAGACCGTGAGGGTCAGGCTCGAGGAGTCGGCGATCCCGTCGGCACCGCGGTCCGTGCTCAGCTGGGCGTCCGGGTCCGGCGCGGCCGGGAAGGTCGCGCCGGCCACCCCCGTGGACAGCACGTAGTAGTCGGCGCCCTGCGACGGGAAGTCGTTGAACGCCTTGGTCGTCACGGCACCGCTTCCAGCGACGCTCGCGGTGACACCGAGCGGCAGCCCGAGGGCGGCCGACGGGTCGACGGCGGCGCTGGCCGGCGCCAGAGGCGCGAGCACGCTCAGCGAGCTGCCGACGACGGCGGTGAGCACGGGCAGCACGAGCCGATGCGAAGTCACGAGATATTCCTCCAGAGTTGTCCCCACGCGTGAGAGCAGGTCCCTGGCTGAGTGGACCCGCTCCCGCGGCGACACTAGGCGGACGGGCCTGCCCGACGGCACCGGCGGGAAGGCACACCTCGTAGTCAGTTAGGACTAACCGCACGGGGTCCCCCGGCGATTCGGGGACGACGACCCGCGCGGCGTAAAATCAGTGGGTGAAGAACCTCGTCGACTGGCTGGCCGGCCACTGGATCGACGCACTCGGCTGGGGCGGGAGCGCGCTGCTCGTCTACTCGCTGATCCAGCAGCGCGTGCTTCGCTTCCGCACGCTCAACCTCGTCGCCGGCGGCGTCCTGATCGCCTTCAACGCGATCGTGGGCGTGTGGCCGATGGTCGCGCTCAACGCGGTCACCAGCGCGATCAACCTGTGGTTCATCGCACGGCTGCGGCGACAGCGCCACGACGCCGCCTCCTTCGAGGTCATCGAGGTCGGTCCGGACGACCAGTACCTGCGCCACGTGCTCGAGACCCACGCCGCCGACATCCGCGAGCACCAGCCGACGTTCGCCGGCCGGGTGCTGCCCGGCCAGGAGGCGTTCGTGGTCGCGAAGGGCGACGAGACGGTCGGCGTGGTCGTCATCGAGCGTGACGGCGACATCGCGCTGGTCCGGCTCGACTACGTCACCCCGCGCTACCGAGACTTCACCCCCGGCGAGTTCGTCTGGCGGCGCAGCGACCTGCTCCGCCGGCGCGGCTACAAGCACGTGATGACCTCGCCGGAGATCGTCGCGCCGTACTACGACCGGATCGGCTTCCGCCCGAACGGCCGTGGGTTCGTGCTCGACCTCGACGACCCTCAGCCCGACGCGGCGGCGACCCAGCGCTCCAGCGTCGCCTGAGCCGCTCCGGAGTCGATCGCCTCGGCGGCACGGGTCATCCCCGCCGCCAGCGCCTCGTGCACGTCGGCGCCCGGGGCGTCGTAGACCGCCAGCGCCGCTCCCGCGTTGAGGAGCACGGCGTCGCGCACCGCGCCGGCCTCCCCCGCCAGCAGCCGTCGTACGACGTCCGCGTTGTGGTCGGCGTCCCCGCCGCGCAGCGCGTCCCGATCGACCAGCGGGAGACCGAGCGCCGCGGGGTCGACCGAGGTGGTCGTGACCTCTCCGTCGCGCGCGACCCAGACCGCGGACGTCGTGGTCGTCGTCAGCTCGTCGAGCCCGTCGTCGCCGCGGAAGACCCAGGCGTCGATGCCGCGGGCGGCCAGCACGCCGGCCATCACCGGGGCGACCCGCGCGTCGGCACAGCCGACCGCCCTTGCCTGGGCGTGGGCCGGGTTGGTCAGCGGGCCGAGCATGTTGAACGTGGTGCCGATGCCGAGCTCGCTGCGGGCCGGGCCCGCGTAGCGCAGCGCGGGGTGGAAGGTCTTCGCGAAGCAGAAGGTGATGCCGGCCTCCTCGGCGACCGCCGCCACCCGATCGGCGGGCAGGTCGAGCCGGATCCCGAGCGAGCGCAGCACGTCGGCCGACCCGGACTGTGAGCTCGCCGACACGTTGCCGTGCTTGACGACCTTGGCTCCGGCGCCGGCGGCGACGATCGCCGCCATCGTGGAGATGTTGACCGACATCGACCGGTCACCACCGGTGCCGACCACGTCGAGCAGCCGGCCGGCGACCGTGATCGGCGTGGCGGCGACGTACATCGCGTCGACCAGGCCGGTGACCTCGGCAACGGTCTCGCCCTTGGCGCGCAGGGCGACCGCGAAGCCGGCGATCTGTGCGTCCGTCGCCTCGCCCGCCAGGATCTCCCCTGTCGCCCAGGCGACCTGGGCGGAGGTCAGCTCGGTGCCGGCGACCAGCGCGCTGAGGACCTCCGGCCAGCTGTGACCGGCGACCATCAGGCGGGGACGCGGGACCGGAGCAGCGTGATGACCGCCTCGGCGAGCTGGATCGGGTCGATCGGGTGCGGCACCGCGGCGTCGGCGCGCGACCAGGTCGCGAGCCAGGCGTCCTGCGGGCGACCGGTCAGCACGAGGAGAGGCGGGCACTGGTAGATCTCGTCCTTGAGCTGCTTGGCGATGCCCATGCCGCCGGCCGGGACCGCCTCGCCGTCGAGGATCGCGAGGTCGATGTGCCCGGCGTCCATGTTCTGGATGACGACCGGCTCGGTCGCGACCTCGACGTACTCCAGCTCGGGCAGGTCCGGGTGGGGACGTCGTCCCAGCGCCAGGATCACCTGCTCGCGAGTGTGGACGTCGTCGCTGTAGACGAGGACCTTGAGCGCCTTGGAGTGGGTCACGTGGCGGATGTTACTCGGGGTTTCGGGGCTCGCCTCGCTCGCACCTCAACCACCGCCCTGTTTTTCCAGCAGATCGAGCCTTCGGTCCTCCCGCTCGGCCTCCTTCATCGAGGCCCGCACCCACTGCACGAAGAGGACGACGAAGAACACGATCCCCACCAGGTCGCCGGCCCCCCACAGGATGCCGCCGGCGAGCTCCTGGTCGGCCCGCGGGTCCGGAAGCCAGGCGCCCATCGGGCCGTCGTGCAGGGACGGGTAGTGGTCACCCCCGAGCAGCGCGGACTGACCCATGATGGTGACGCCGAGGAACGCGTGGAACGGCAGCGTGAGCACGGTCAGCAGCACCCGGAACGGGTGCGCCACCCGGCCGGGCAGCGGGTCCACCCCCACGATCGGCCAGAAGAACAAGGCGCCGACGGCCACCAGGTGGACGTGCATCATCTCGTGGACGTAGGCGGAGGACAGCGAGGCGTCGTACCAGCTCGTGAAGTAGAGCGCCCAGGGCGAGATGACGTACAGCAGGAACGTCAGCGGCGGGAACGACAGCACCTTCGCGACCCGCGAGTGCAGCACCGCGAGCAGCCACCGCCGTGGCGACCGCGGCAGGGTCCTCAGGGCGAGGGTGACCGGGGCTCCCAACGCCAGGGAGAGCGGAACCACCATCGACAGCACCATGTGCTGGACCATGTGCACGCTCAGCAGCACCGTGTCGTAGGCGGCGAGGCCGGACGACGTCACGAGGTAGAAGGCCAGCATCCCGACGCCCCAGGCGATCGACCGGCCGACCGGCCAGCGGTCGCCACGCCTGGTCAGGGTGCGCACTCCGAGGACGTACAACCCCACCGACCACACCGTCACGACGAGCGGCAGCGGGGCGAGCGTCCACTCGGTGACGAGCGTCGCCCAGGAGAGCTGTTCCACGCCCTGACGGTACGTCGTCGCGACACCGCGTCCGATTCCTGGGGGTCGGGGAGACGCCGGGCCTCGCTATCGACATAATGACCCCGTGGCGACCACAGCAACGGCATCTCTCCCGGCCTCGCGACTGCACGGCCAGCACGACCGACCAAGCATGGTCGCCGTCGGAACGATCATCTGGCTCTCGAGCGAGCTGATGTTCTTCGCGGCCCTGTTCGCGTCGTACTTCACGATCCGCTCGGTGAGCCCGGACATGTGGGCCGCGAACACCGACCTGCTCAACGTGCCCTTCGCGTCGATCAACACCACGATCCTGGTGCTGTCGTCGTTCACCTGCCAGCTCGGCGTCTTCGCCGCGGAGCGCGGTCAGGTGGGCCGCAAGGGCTCGGTGCTCAACGTCGGCGGCTGGGGCCTGCGGGAGTGGTTCATCCTCACCTACATCATGGGCGCCATCTTCATCGGCGGCCAGGCGCTCGAGTACGCCGAGCTCATCCACGAGGGCGTCACCATCCCGCACGACGGCTACGGCACGATGTTCTACCTGACCACCGGGTTCCACGGGATCCACGTGACCGGCGGTCTGATCGCGTTCCTGTTCGTTCTCGGCCGCACCTACATCGCCAAGCGGTTCACCCATGAGCAGGCGGTCAGCGCGATCGTCGTCTCCTACTACTGGCACTTCGTCGACGTGGTCTGGATCGGCCTGTTCGCGACGATCTACCTGGTCAAGTGACACCCGGCCCTGATCTGCAAGGACTGAATGTGCGTCTCCTGAACCGCTCCGCCGGACGTCTGTCGCGGCACCGTCGTGGACCGATCGCCGGCCTCGTCGTACTCCTGCTCGGCCTGCTGCTGACCGGCGGCCTGTACGCCGCGTTCGCGCCCGCCCAGGCCGACTCGACCCAGAGCCAGGAGGAGCTCGTCGAGGAGGGCCGCGAGCTCTTCATCGTCGGGTGTGCCTTCTGCCACGGGCAGAACGGCGAGGGCGTCCTCACCCAGGGCGGCGACCAGTACGGCCCCGCGCTGACCGACGTCGGTGCGGCCGCGGTCGACTTCCAGGTCGGCACCGGCCGGATGCCGATGGCCGCGCCGGGCAACCAGGCGCCGCGCAAGGAGGTCGTCTACACCGACGACGAGATCGCCGCGCTGTCGGCCTACGTCGCCAGCCTCGGCACCGGCCCCTCGATCCCCGACGCCGAGCTGTACGACCCCGACACCCTCTCCGACGAGGAGTACGACGAGTACGTCACCCGCGGTGGTCAGATCTTCCTGGCCAACTGCACGGCCTGCCACAACTTCGAGGGCTCCGGCGGCGCCATGCCGCGGGGCGGCTACGCCCCGAAGATCCGCGGCGTCGACCCCAAGCACATCTACGAGGCCATGCTGACCGGCCCGCAGTCGATGGACACCTTCTCGGACGGCAACATCCCGCCGGACGACAAGAAGGCGGTCATCGCCTATCTCGACACCCTCAACGAGCAGCCGAACTACGGAGGTTTCACCTTCGGCAACCTCGGGCCCGTGAGTGATGGCCTGGTCGCGTGGCTGGTGGGCATCGGCGGTCTGGTCGGGTTCGCGGTCTGGATCGCGGCCCACACGACTCGCACGAGCAAGGAGAAGGACGGGGCCGACGCGTGACCGACGCACACGACACCAGCAACGACGACGCCAACAGCGGGGGCGGCGGCGAGCTCGTCCCCCAGGAGCCGATCCCGGACCCCGGTCTACCGGCTCACACCTGGCGGCCGACCGACGTCGACCCGAAGAAGGAGAAGCGCGCCGAGATCCAGGTCGCGGCCCTCTTCGGCCTCTCCGCGATCTGCACGATCCTCTTCGTCGTCGCGTACTTCACCTACGACATCGGTGACAACTGGCACGTCATCGGCGGCCTGGGCGCCTCCACGGTCGCGCTCGGCGCCACCCTCGGCCTCGCGCTCCTCTTCATCGGCGTCGCCGTGATCCAGTGGGCCCGCAAGCTGATGGGCGACCACGAGATCATCGAGCTCCGCCACCCGGCCAGCTCCCCCGAGGAGGACCGCGCCACGACCCTCGCGGCGCTGAAGGTCGGCATCGAGGAGGCCTCGATCGCGCGGCGGCCCCTGATCCGCAACTCCATGCTCGGGGCGCTCGGTCTGCTCGGGCTCCCGGCGGTCGTCCTCCTGCGCGACCTCGGGACGCTGCCGGGCGACAAGCTCGAGCACACGATCTGGGGCCAGGGCGGCCGCAAGATCAAGACCGTCGAGAACGGCAAGGAAGTCACCGTCACGGTGCCGAAGATGCGCGTCGCCCGCGACGCGATCGGCACCCCGATCCTGGCCTCCGACCTCGAGATCGGCGACCTGGTCAACGCGCAGCCCGAGGTGCTCTTCAACCCCACCCGCTACCACATGGAGCACGCCGACGTCGAAGGCGTCGAGCTGCAGATCCACAAGAGCAAGGCGTCGCTGATCCTCCTCCGGATGGAGCCCGCCGACATCAAGCCGGGCAAGGGCCGCGAGAACTGGGACGTCAACGGCATCGTCGCCTACTCCAAGATCTGCACCCACGTCGGCTGCCCGATCTCGCTCAACGAGCGGACGACGCACCACCTGCTCTGCCCGTGCCACCAGTCGACGTTCGACCTCACCGACTCCGGCAGGGTCGTCTTCGGTCCCGCCGGCCGGCCGCTGCCGCAGCTGCCGCTGGAGGTCGACGAGCAGGGCTACCTGGTCGCGCAGAGCGACTTCACCGAGCCGGTCGGACCGAGCTACTGGGAACGTGACTACGAACGCGACCGCTTCGCGGAAGGTGACTGATGATGAAGAGCGCTGACGTCGCGACGACGAACGGCACCGAGCCGGCGACCCCGACGCGGAGCGCCAAGGCTGCGGGCGCGGTCGCCACCTGGGCCGACGAACGCCTCGGGCTCGGCACTGCGATGAAGAAGCAGCTGCGCAAGGTGTTCCCCGACCACTGGTCCTTCATGCTCGGCGAGATCGCGCTGTGGAGCTTCGTGATCCTGCTGCTGACGGGCGTGTTCCTCACGCTGTTCTTCGACCCCAGCATGACCGAGGTCCAGTACAACGGGTCCTACGACCCGTTGCGCGGCGTCCACATGTCGCGGGCGATGGCATCGACGTTGGAGATCTCCTTCGACGTCCGCGGTGGCCTGCTCATGCGGCAGATGCACCACTGGGCAGCGATGATCTTCATCGCCGCGATGATGATCCACCTGCTGCGGGTCTACCTCACCGGAGCCTTCCGCAAGCCGCGCGAGCTCAACTGGATCATCGGCTGCCTGCTGCTGCTGCTCGGCACGATCGAGGGCTTCACCGGCTACTCGCTCCCCGACGACCTGCTCTCCGGCACCGGCGTCCGGGCGGCCGACGGCTTCATGAAGGCCAGCCCCGTGGTCGGCACCTACATGTCGTTCTTCCTGTTCGGCGGCGAGTTCCCCGGCGACCAGATCATCCCCCGGCTGTACGCCGCCCACATCCTGCTGATCCCCGGCCTCTTGCTGGCGCTGATCACGGCCCACATGCTGCTGCTCGTCTACCACAAGCACACCCAGTGGCCTGGTCCCGGCCGCACCGAGGAGAACGTCGTCGGCTACCCGCTGCTCCCCGTCTACATGGCCAAGGCCGGCGGCTTCTTCTTCATCGTGTTCGGCATGACCGCGCTGCTGGGCGGTCTGTTCACCCTCAACCCGGTGTGGAAGTACGGGCCCTACGATCCGTCCAAGGTGACAGCCGGGTCCCAACCCGACTGGTACATGGGCTGGCCGGACGGCCTGCTGCGGATCATCCCGCCCTGGGAGACCCACATCTGGGGCGTGACGCTCTCGTGGAACATCATGCTGCCGATCCTGATCGCGCCGCCGCTGATGCTCATGGTGCTGATCGCGCTGCCGTTCCTCGAGCAGTGGATCACCGGCGACAAGCGGGAGCACCACCTGCTCCAGCGGCCCCGCAACGCACCGACCCGCACCGCGGTCATGGCCGCGCTGATCACCTTCTACGGCCTCTCCTGGGCTGCGGGAGGCAACGACATCATCGCGATCAAGATGCACCTCAGCATCAACCAGATCACGTACTTCCTGCGAGGCGCGGTCATCATCGGACCGATCATCGCCTTCATGATCACCCGTCGTTGGTGCATCTCCCTGCAGCGGCACGACCAGGAGAAGCTGCTGCACGGCTACGAGACCGGTGTCATCGTCCGCTCGCCTGACGGCGGGTACGCCGAGAAGCACCTGCCGATCAGCGAGACCAAGGCGTATACCCTCACCGCTCGCGACCGCGAGGAGGTCTACACCGCCAACGGCACCGCCGACGAGGCAGGCGTCGCCGCTCCTGGCGGCAAGGTCGCAGAGGTGGCCAAGAAGATCCGCAGCAAGCTGTCGGCCCTGATGTTCGCCGACAACGTGCAGAAGCCGACCGCCGAGGAGCTGCACGAGGCGCAGCACCACGCCGATCACGAGCTGCACGAGCTGGAGCACCAGATCGCCACCGGGCCGAACAAGCACGGCCCGACCGACGACGACCACTAGGTCCCGGCTACGACGTCGAAGGCCCGCCCCCTCGCCGAGGGGGCGGGCCTTCGTCGTACGGGGAACGTCTCTACGACAGCGCGGAGCCGTCCTTGTAGTCCGCCCAGTCGAAGTTCCAGTCGGCGTAGCCGTTGCCGGGCTCCATCGGCCGGTCGGTGCCGGTGTACTCGACGACGTCGCCCCGCAGGGTCATCGCGTAGAGCCACGCGGCGTTGTCGGTGCTCATCCCTGTGCAGCCGTGCGAGACGTTGGCGTTGCCCTGGGAGCCCACCGACCACGGGGCGGCGTGGATGAACTCACCGGAGTACGTCAGCCGCATCGCCCACTGCACGTCGTCGATGTCGTAGGCCTCGGCCGAACCCGCCGGGATGCCGACGGTCTCGGAGTTCATCCGCTTCACGTCGAACTTCTCGATGATCACCTTCACGCCGGAGCGGGTCGTGAACCCTTCCTTGCCGGTCGTGATCGGGATCGTGCGCAGCAGCGAGCCGTTGGAGTAGACCTTCATCTGGTGGGTCTGGGCGTTGACCTTGTAGATGTGGGCGTCACCGACGGAGAAGTCGACCGCGCGGTCCTCCTGGCCGTAGATCCCGGCCCCGGCGTCGACACCGTTGATGTCGAGGTCGACGCTCACCTCGGTGCCGGACTCCCAGTAGTTCTTGGGACGGTAGTGCGCCTCGGTGTCGCTCACCCAGTGCCAGGTGCCGGGCTGCTCCGGGGTCGTGGTGACGTGCATGTTGCGCTCGAACGCCGGCTTGTCGGTCACCGGCAGGTCGAAGGTGACGACCACCGGCATGCCGACGCCGACCGTCTCGCCGTCGAGCGGCGCCACGGAGGGGTAGGTCTGCTGGTCGAGGGTCAGCGCCTCGGTCGTGAAGCTCGAGGTGCTGCGCACGGTCTCGCCGTCGGCGCCCTCCCCCAGTGACTTCACCGTGTAGGTCACTCCGGGCTCGAGCCGGTCGTCGGCGATCCAGTGCCGGCTGTCGGCCGAGAGCGTGCCGGGCAGCTCGCCGTCAGCCTGGGAGACCGTCACCTTGCGCAGCGTGGCGTGCTTCGCCGTCACGCTGAGGATGCTGTCGACCGGGACGTCGGTCGCGCCCTTCTTGACGCTCACCTTGAGCTTCGGCTGGTCGGCCTCGGGCGATGCCGTGGTCTCTGTCGCGTCCTCGTCGTCACCGACGCCGGCCGCGGACATCGCGTCCTCGGCAGCGCTGCACCCGCTGAGCAGCACGGCGAAGACAGCCATCGCCGCGAGGCCACGTCGGGGCGTGGGACGGGAGGTCAGGGCGCGTTGAGGCAGGTGCATGCGAGCAGGGAGTCTCTCTTCGGGGATCGACGGCAGAACGCCGTAGGAAAAGGGTAACCCGGACCCCCTGGCGCAAACGTCATCCGGCGCGTCGCCAATCTCACGCGTCCCGCGTGCAACGACGGTCCGCGAGACCCTTCTCACGCCCTCTGCGGCGCCGGCGGCCACCAAGCCGCCGAGCCGCCCTAGGCCGCGCTCACGTCAACCGCGTCGCGGACGGTGCGCGGCGCGCGCGCGGCGGAGCCGCACGGTGCGCAGCCCGCGGGCCCGAGCCTGCGAGGGCCCGTGCGGCGAGCACCGTCCGCGACGCGCTCGCGCAATCCAGCTCAGTGCGCGTGTTCTCCGCGGTAGTACTCGAAGATGAAGCCGCTGAGCGCCAGCACCCCGAGGGCCATGCCGAGGACGACCATCCACCAGGCGGTGAGGGCCAGGGCGAGCACGATGATGCTGAGGGTGCAGGCGCACCAGAACGGCCACCAGGAGTACGGCGGGAAGAAGCCGAGCTCGCCCGCTCCGTCGGCGATCTCGCCGTCGGTGCGGTCCTCCGGGCGGGGGTTCATCCGCTGCGCGTGGAACCCGAGGTACAGGGTCACCATCGCGGCCAGCAGCGTCGTCATCACCAGCGCGGACGTGCCGGTCCAGTCGGCGCAGCTGCCGCTCTCGGGCGCGCCGCAGTCGGTCGCGGCGTCAGTGATCAGCCAGTACGCCGGCGTCACCAGCACCAGGAAGACCGTGGTGATGCCGAAGAGCCATGCCTCGACCTTCATCAGACCTCGTCCTCCGTGCTGTCGTGGCGGTAGCTGTGGCTCTGGGGATCGCCCGCGTCCTTCTTCGCCTGCTGCTGCGCGACGTGCTCCACCCGCCCGCGCGCGTCGGGCGCGTCGACCACCTGGTCGGTGGCCTCCGCCGGGTTGGCGTCGATCTCGATCGCGGCGATCTCGGGGTGGTGCAGGTCGAAGGCCGGCGACTCCGAGCGGATCCGGGGCAGCTGGGTGAAGTTGTGGCGCGGGGGCGGGCAGCTGGTCGCCCACTCCAGCGAGCGGCCCCAGCCCCACGGGTCGTCCACCCCGACCAGGGGCGAGCGGCGGGTGATCCACACGTTGTAGATGAACGGCAGCATCGAGGACGCAAGGATGAACGCGCCGATCGTCGACACCTGGTTGAGCGTGGTGAACCCGTCACCCGGCAGGTAGTCGGCGTACCGCCGCGGCATGCCCTCGACACCCAGCCAGTGCTGGATGAGGAACGTGGCGTGGAAGCCGATGAACAGCAGCCAGAAGTGGATCTTGCCGAGCCGCTCGTCGAGCATCCGACCGGTGAGCTTCGGCCACCAGAAGTAGAAGCCGGCGAACATCGCGAACACCACCGTGCCGAACACCGTGTAGTGGAAGTGCGCCACCACGAAGTAGGAGTCGGAGACGTGGAAGTCCAGCGGCGGGCTGGCCAGGATGATGCCGGTCAGGCCCCCGAAGAGGAACGTCGTGAGGAAGCCGATCGACCACAGCATGGGGGTGTCCATCCGGACCGATCCGCCCCACATGGTGCCGATCCAGTTGAAGAACTTCACCCCGGTCGGGACGGCGATCAGGAACGTCATGCCGGAGAAGAACGGCAGGTTGACCGCGCCCGTGACGAACATGTGGTGCGCCCACACCGCCACCGACAGGATCGCGATGCCCATCGTCGCGCCGACCAGGCCGATGTAGCCGAAGATCGGCTTGCGGCTGAACACCGGCAGGATCTCGGACACGATGCCGAAGAACGGCAGCGCGATGATGTAGACCTCCGGGTGCCCGAAGAACCAGAACAGGTGTTGCCACAGGATCGCGCCGCCGTGGGACGGGTCGAACACGTGGGCGCCGAGCTGTCGGTCGGCCTCGAGCGAGAGCAGCGCGCCGGCGAGCACCGGGAACGCGATGAGCACCAGCAGGCTGGTGATCAGCACCGTCCAGGTGAAGATCGACATCCGGAACATGGTCATGCCCGGGGCACGCATGCAGATGATCGTGGTGATGAAGTTGACCGCGCCGAGGATGGTGCCGAGACCGGCCATCCACAGACCCATGATCCACAGGTCGCCACCGACGCCGGGGCTGTTGACCGAGTCCGAGAGCGGCGTGTAGGCGAACCAGCCGAACGACGCCGCACCCTGCGGGGTGAGGAAGCCGGCCGCGGCGATCAGGCCGCCCATGAGGTAGAGCCAGTAGCTGAACATGTTGAGCCGCGGGAACGCGACGTCAGGGGCGCCGATCTGCAGCGGCATGATCGCGTTGCCGAAGGCGAAGAACAGCGGCGTCGCGAAGAGCAGCAGCATGATCGTGCCGTGCATCGTGAACAGCTGGTTGAACGTCTCCTCGTTCACGACCTGGCTGCCGGGGTAGGCCAGCTCGGAGCGCATGAGCAGCGCCATCAGGCCGCCGATCATGAACCAGACGAGCGCGGTGACGAAGTAGAGGTTGCCGATCAGCTTGTGATCGGTCGTGGTCATGGCCCGCACCAGCATCTGGCCGAGCGGCTTCCGCTCGGGCATGTCCGTGGAACGGGCGGCGACGGCGGTCACTCCTGCTCTCCCTCGGTCTCGTTCAGGTCCTCGAGGACCGGAGTCTCGGAGTAGGCGCCGCCGACGATCGGCTCCTCGCTCACGTGGTCAGGGTCAGCAGCGAGCTCGGCGAGGTAGGCGTCGTACTCCTCCTGGGTGACGACATGGACCTCGAACAGCATCCGCGAGTGGTAGGTGCCGCACAGCTCGTAGCACTTGCCCGCGAACTCGCCGGTCTCGGTGGTGGTGACCTGGAAGGCGTTGTCACGCCCCGGGACCACGTCCATCCGCATCGCGAAGGCCGGGACACCGAAGTCGTGGATCACGTCGGGGCTGTAGAGCTGGAACTCGATCGTGCTGTCGACCGGAAGCACCAGCTCGGGGATGTCCTCGCCCGTGCCGGACACGAAGACGTTGGTGCCGTCAGGCGTGTCGACCGAGTCGGGGTAGTTGAAGGTCCACTGCCACTTCTGGCCGACGACCTTCACCGTCACGTCCGGGTCGGGGTCCATCTCCAGCGCGATGTTCTGCACGCGCACCGTGTGCGAGAAGAAGACGATGACCATGATGATCGGGAAGATCGTGTAGAAGATCTCGATCGGCAGGTTGTAACGGGTCTGGACCGGGACCTCGTCGTCGCTGCGACGGCGGAAGAAGAACGCCGCGCCGAGGATGAGTGCCCAGGTGACCACGCCCGTGATGAGCGCGGCGATCCACGATCCCTGCCACAGGTCGAGGATGTGTTGGCCCTGCTCCGTCACCGGTTCGGGCATCGCGACGCGGCCCGCCTCTGTCTCATCAGAGCAGCCGGTCAGGCCCAGCGCGAGTACGACGACGCCGGCCAGGACCGCAGAACGACGCCAGCGTCGCGCTTGTCCTCCCGTGCGATCGGGGTGCCTCAAGCCCACGAACGAGCCTTCCTCTCGAGGGTCACAACTCTGCGAACATTAGCGGACCCGGGCGGCCCTGAGAGCGCAGGGTCTGAAACGTGGCGACCACTAGATTGGTCGGCGTGACCAACCTGCGGGGCTACCTCGACACCGCGTCGGCGGAGCCGCTGCATCCAGCCGCCCGCGAGACGCTGCTCGCGGCGCTCGACCGGGGCTACGCCGACCCGCGTCGGCTGCATCGCGCGGGCCGCGAGGCGCGGCTCCTCCTCGACAACGCGCGCGCCGTTGTCGCGGAGTGCCTCGGCGTCCACGCGGAGGAGATCGGGTTCACCGGCTCCGGGACCGACGCCGTGCACCGCGGGCTGCTCGGGCTCGCCCGCGCCCGCTCC
>NZ_JACEHF010000250.1 GCF_014180685.1 Nocardioides pelophilus
GCCGTCTCCGCCCCGATCCGGGGCCCCGACGGTCCGAAAGGAGCGGTGGTGGCCGTGCTCTTCACCGACGTCCCCGCCCTCGAGCTGCCGGCCGGCGCCGACGGCGCGACGGTGGTGGTCGCCATCGACCCCGACAGCGGCCTGGTGGTCGCCACCACCCCCGACGCCCCCTTCGCCACGGGCACCCAGGTCTCGTGGTCCGAACCGCCGACCACCGACGCCGACGGCGTGGAGCGGATCTGGCGCGAGGTCCTCGATCCCACGACGGGCTGGCGGGTCCTCGTCGGCCTCGACGTCGACATCGCGATGAGTGCCGCCCGCGACCAGCGCCAGTCGCTGCTGGGCTTCGGTGCTGCCATCGTCGCGCTCGTGGCGGCGCTGGCGGCCGCGCTCCACCGCCGGCTCGCCCGACCCATCCGACGCCTCGGTTCCGCGATCGCCGCCTCGAGGTTGGGCGGCGCGGCCCGGCGCGCCCCGGAGGTCGGNGGCGCGGCCCGGCGCGCCCCGGAGGTCGGACCCACCGAGGTCGTCCAGGTGGCCCGAGCCTTCAACGAGCTGGTGGACTCGCACGACGGCCTGGTCGACCGACTGCGGCACAACGCCCGCCACGACTCCCTCACCGGACTGCTCAACCGGCGGGGTGCGACCGAGGAGCTCGCCTGCCTGCTCGACGACCCCGCCGCCGACCCGTTGGTGGTCCTGTTCATCGACCTCGACCGGTTCAAGCTGGTGAACGACAGTCACGGCCACACCATCGGCGACCGACTCCTGTCCAGCTCGCTCGACGCCTCGAGGCGGCGGTGCCGGACGGCTGGATCGTCAGCCGGTTCGGCGGCGACGAGTTCGTCATCCTGTGCCCGGCGACGGAGGACCCGGGGCCCGCGGTCGCGGCGCTGTCGGAGGTGCTGCGCGCCACGTTCCGGATCGACGGGCTCGACCTGCGGGTCGGCGGCTCGACCGGCATCGCCCGGGCCCGGCCGGGCATGAGCGGCGTCGACCTGATCCGGGAGGCCGACACCGCCATGTACCGCGCGAAGGAGGACGGTCGGGGCGGGTGGGCGGAGTTCGACGACCAGATGCAGGCGATGGTCGTCGAGCGCCTCGGCATCGAGGCCGAGCTCCGGGGTGCGGTGGCGCGCGGAGAGCTCGTCCTCCACTACCAGCCGCTGGTCAACCTCCGCACCGGCCGCACGACGGGAGTCGAGGCGCTCGTTCGGTGGCAGCACCCCACCCGCGGCCTGCTCTCCCCCGCCGCGTTCCTCTCCGTAGCCGAGGACACGGACCTGATCTTCGAGATCGGTGCCTGGGTCGCCGCCGAGGCCGCCCGGCGCACCGCCGCGTGGCGGGCCGCCGGCTCGCCGAGCCGGGTGTCCATCAACGTGTCGGCCGCCGAGCTGCTGCGCACCGACGTGGTCGACACCGTCGCGCGTGCCATCGCCGAGGCGGAGGCCGACCCGGGGGACCTGATGGTCGAGGTCACCGAGTCCGCCGTCCTGACCGACATCGAGGCGACCGTGCTGCAGCTCGAAGGCCTCCGTGCGCTGGGCGTCGGCGTCGCCCTCGACGACTTCGGCACCGGGTTCTCCTCGCTGTCCCACCTGCGCCAGCTTCCGGCCGACGAGCTCAAGATCGACCGGACCTTCGTAGCCGGACTGGGGCTCGACCCGGTGTGCGACGCCATCGTCACCTCGGTCATCACCCTGGCCCACGCCGTCGGCCTGGAGGTGGTCGCCGAGGGGATCGAGACCGAGGAGCAGCGCTCCCACCTCGCCGGACTGGGCTGCGACCTCGGCCAGGGCTACCTGCTCGGGCGGCCGGTCGCCGACCCGCAGCGGCTCAGCGCGGTCACTCCTCGATGACGAGGACGGCGCGCTCGTAGTCAGCCGCCAGCAGGTGGCCCATCCGCAGCTTCTGCTCGGCGTTCCGCTCGAAGTCGGCGCGCGTCATCGCACCGTTGCGGACCGCGTGAGCCCAGCTGATGACCGCCTGTTGGCTCCCGGACCGGATCTTGGCGACCATCGCCGGCTTGGTGGTCCGCTCGAACTGGGCGCCGATGGCGTCCCACTGGTTCTCGACCTCGAGCCGCTTGGTCTGCCGCATCCGGTCCGGATGGGCGAGGTAGCCGTCCCAGTCGATGTCGAACTCCTCCGGCCCCGGCCCGGTGACCGTCAGCGGCACCGTCGCGCCCTTGGGGACCCGGTGCTCGTAACCGAGGTAGGAGCCCTCGACCTTGGCCGGGATCCGCTCCCTGCGCTCGAGGCGGTACGCCGGCACACCGGGTCGGTGCACCTCCAGCACGAACCGGTAGGGGATGCCGCGGGCCCGGTCGATGAAGTCGTGGCCTTGGTAGTGGTTGTCGATCCCGGTCGCGTTGTTCAGCCAGTCGGACTCGACGAGCACGGCGACCGGCTGGGAGTCGTCCCACGAGATCGTGGCGTCCTCCGCCGGCGGCAGCGGATCGGTGAACACCTTCTCGGCGGCCGCCCTGACCTTGTCGAAGAGCCCCATGGCCCGCATTGTCCGGTCTCGGACGACCCCGCGCCAGGGGGGCGGGTCAGCGGCCCGCGTCGGCCCGGTGGAACAGCAGTCCGGAGAGGGCGAACCCACCGGCGAACACCGCATTGACGCCGAGCAGCTCCAGGAGCGAGGTCGCGGCCCGGTCGTGGACGCCTCCGACGACGGCGAGAGCGGTGACCAGGAGCACCGCGAGCGCGGTGGCGAGCATGGTCTGCGCCATCGGTCCTGGCTGCAGACGCCCGACGGCGGCGCCGCCCACGACAGAGGCCAGCAGGCCGGCGTACGCGAGGTCTCCGCGGTAGCCCTCCTCCGCCATCACGCCGACGGCGCCGACCAACCAGAAGAGGGACAGGGCGGTCGCGGCGCCGACCGCCAGGGCCAGGCGGCAGGCGGTGCCGCCGCTGAAGGTCGTTCGCTCGGCGGGGAGGGTGCTCATGCCCTCGACCGTACGGCGGCAGGCGGTCGGATCGGGTGCGCGACCTGTGGAGGTTTCGTGCAGACGCGCCTCTCCCTCCGGTCCCGACGGCGCAATAGGCTCGGCGACCATGACCGGGACCAAGCTCGTCATGGGCGCCAGCGGCTTCCTGGGCTCCCACGTCACCAGGAAGCTCGTCGAGCGCGGCGACGACGTACGGGTGTGGATCCGGGAGTCGAGCTCGACGGTCGCGTTCGACGACCTCGCGGTCGAGCGCTCGTACGGCGACCTCGGCGACCGTGCAGCGCTGCGGGAGGCGATGCGCGGCGTGGCGACCGTCTTCTACTGCATCGTCGACGCGCGGGCGTGGCGGCGCGACCCGACCCCGCTGTTCGCCACCAACGTGGAGTCGCTGCGCGGCGTGCTCGACGTCGCCGTCGAGGTCGGCGTGCCGAGGTTCGTCTTCTGCAGCACGGTGGGCACCATCGGGATTGCCGAGCACGGCCTCGCCGACGAGGAGCTGCCGCACAACTGGCGCCACCTCGGCGGGCCCTACATCGAGTCGCGGCTCCAGGCCGAGGAGCTGGTGCTGGCCTACCACCGCGACCACGGGCTCCCCGCGGTGGTGCTCAACGTCGGCACGACCTACGGCCCCCGCGACCACGGACCCACACCGCACGGCGAGCTGGTGCGCGCGGCCGCGTTCGGAAGGATGCCCGCCTACGTGCGCGGCGCCGCCATGGAGGTCGTCGGCATCGAGGACGCGGCGGAAGCCTTCCTGCTGGCCGAGGAGAAGGGCCGGGTCGGCGAGCGGTACATCGTCTCGGAGTCCTACCTGCCCATCAAGGACCTCTTCGAGATCGCCGCCGAGGAAGGCGGGGTCCGGCCGCCGCGGGTCGGCATCCCGATGCCGGTGATGCGGGTGGTCGGTGCCGT
>NZ_JACEHF010000251.1 GCF_014180685.1 Nocardioides pelophilus
TGCGGGTGAGGTCGGCGACCCGCAGCGCTTTCCACACCGGGACCTTCCCGGCGTACACGGCGTCGCGGACCCGCGGGAGCCGCCAGCCGCACTCGATGACCTTCCCGACATGGTCGCGGCCACCGTCGAGGGACCGGCCCAGGGTCGCGACCAGCTCGCTCAACCCGAACTCCGACACCAGGGGTGCGCCGGGGCCCGCGATCGGGATCCCCGTATCGACATAGCTGTCGCGGATAGTGGCCGCGCCCTCAAGATCGTCGACCACGCTCGCATCAGCCCAGGCGATGATCGTCTTGAACTGGTCGATCTCGGCGTTGCGCTGGACCAGCACGTGGGAGGCGAGGTCGCGCAGCAGCTCAGCGGTGGACCGGCCATCCGATCCCACCGCCCAACCACTCCGCGTCTGTTTCATAAAGAACATTCAACACGAGGGCGCCGACACAACCCGCACGCCGGGAGCCTGGCTGTGGAGAACCACCGCAGGGGTCTCGTGACGGTCGCTGCGCGACCTCCTCGACCACCGAGGCGAGGTCGCGGCGGCCTCCTCGACCACCAGCGTGAGGGGTCTCGTGACGGTCGCTGCGCGACCTCCTCGACCACCGACGTGGCGGCGACCTCCTCGACCACCCGTCGCCGCTGGTTGAGGTGCGAGCGCAGCGAGCCTCGAAACCAAGGCACCCGCAGGGGTCTCGTGACGGTCGCTGCGCGACCTCCTCGACCACCGACGTGGCGGCGACCTCCTCGACCAACGACGTGAACCGACGTGGCGGCGACCTCCTCGACCACCCGTCGCCGCTGGTTGAGGTGCGAGCGCAGCGAGCCTCGAAACCAAGGCACCCGCAGGGGTCTCGTGACGGTCGCTGCGCGACCTCCTCGACCACCTGCGTGGCGGCGACCTCCTCGACCACCAGCGTGAGGGGTCTCGTGACGGTCGCTGCGCGACCTCCTCGACCAACGAGGGTGAGGGGTCTCGTGACGGTCGCTGCGCGACCTCCTCGACCAGCGACGTGAGGGGTCTCGTGACGGTCGCTGCGCGACCTCCTCGACCACCGGCGTCGGGGGTCTCGTGACGGTCGCTGCGCGACCTCCTCGACCACCGGAGGCGCGGACATCCTCGGCCAGTGCGGGCGGCGTGGCGGAGGGGTCAGGGCTCGACGACGAGGATCCGGTCGTCGTCGGGGGCGGGCTCGCCGCGTCCGTCGAGGTTGCTGGTGGTGAGCCAGAGACGTCCGTCGGGGGCGACGACGACGGTGCGGAGGCGGCCGTACTCGCCCGCGAAGTACGACGTGGGGTCGGTCGCGTCGGCGCCGTCGACGGTGATCCGCCAGAGCCGCTCGCCGCGGAGGGCTGCCATCCAGAGCTCGCCGTCGAGGTAGGCGAGGCCCGAGGGGGAGGCCTGGTCGACCGGCCAGGTGAGGGCGGGGTCGTGGAAGTCGGGCTCGCCGCCCTCGCCCTCGACGACGGGCCAGCCGTAGTCGTCGCCGGCCTCGATCAGGTTGAGCTCGTCGAAGCTGCTGGAGCCGAACTCGCTTGCCCACAGCCGGCCGTCGTCGTCGAACGCCAGCCCCTGCACGTTGCGGTGACCCCACGACCAGACCTCGTCGTCGAACGGGTTGCCGGGAGCGGGGTCGCCCTCGGTGGTGATCCGCAGGATCTTGCCGGCGTACCCCTCGCGCTCCCGGGCGAGCGCGTCCTCGCCGGTCTCGCCGGTGGAGACGTAGAGGAAGCCGTCGGGTCCGAACTCCAGCCGGCCGCCGTCGTGGATGAAGCCGCCGGGGATCCCGGTGAGGACCGGCTCGGTCGGCCCGAGCCCGTCGCCGTCGAGCTCGGCGCGCACCACCCGGTTGTCGTCGGCGGTGCAGACGTAGAAGTAGAGCAGGCGGTCGCGCGCGAAGTCGGGGGAGACGGCGACGCCCAGCAGTCCCGCCTCACCCTGGGGGGCGGTCTCGGGGATCTGGCCGACCGTGACCACTTCGCCCTCGCCGCCGCCGTCGGGGGGCGTGATCACCAGGACCCGCGCGGTGTCGCGCTCGGTCACCACCGCCCGGCCGTCCGGCAGGAAGTCGATGCCCCACGGGACCGCGAGCCCGCTGGCCACGGTGTCGGCCACCCGCGGGGGACCGCCCTGGCCCTCGGTGCCGGTGGTCGGACCCGTCGTCGGGGCGCTGCTGGGCCGGTCGCTGCGCTCGTCGGTGGCGGTGGGCTTGGTCGTGTCGTCGGCCCCGGTGGGTTCGTCCTCGCCGCAGCCCGCGAGCAGCGCCGCGGAGATCACCAGGACGACGGCCGTACGACGGGCGCTCATGGCCCCGAAGATACCGAGCCGCCCCTACTCAAGCGGCTGCGCGAACCCCGACCTTCTCGAGGAACTCGAGGAGCAGCTCGTGCACGCGCTCGGGTTGCTCGAGCTGGATGAAGTGCGAGCCGCGCAGCTCGATGTAGTCGGCGTCGCGCAGCCGGTCGGCGGCCGTCGCCATGTCACGCGCGCCGGCGAGCAGGTCGTGCGTCGCCGCGACGAACCGGGCCGGGTGATCGATGCCGCTCAGGGAGACGCGGGCGTGCTTGGAGGTGCCGAGCGCGAGGTTGGCGTACCACTGCACCGGGGTGCTGATGAACTCCCGGATGCCGACGGCGGCGAGCTCGGGGTCGGCGACGGGGAACATGAAGCCGCTGTGGGAGATGAGCGCGACCGCGCGGGGTCCGATCGGCAGCCGCGTGGAGATCGGGGTGATCGCCCAGCCGGTCAGCTTGGCGACCCGGCACACGTTGATGGTGAGCAGCCGGGCGATCGGGTGCGGGAGCCGGAGCGGCGCGAGCATGGTGCGGAAGGTGTCGCCCGGGACGCCGCAGACGGCGAACAGCCCGGCCACCCGCTCGGGGTTGCGGGTCGCGAGCTCGAACATCGTGTTGACGCCCATGGACCAGCCCATGAGCACCGCCCGGTCGACGCCGAAGTGGTCCATCACGGACAGTCCGTCCTCGACGAAGTGCTCGATCTCGACGTGGCGGTGGTTGCGTGGACGCTCCGAGCCACCGACGCCCCGGTGGTTCCACGAGATGACCCGGACTCCGCAGGAGGGGTCGAGCAGGGCGGGCCAGAGGTAGGCGTTGGTGCCGAGCCCGTTGCAGAGCACGACGGTGGGCCCGTCGATCACTCCGGCAGGGTCGTTGGTCCACGCCCGGACGTGCGTCCCGTCGTCGGACAGGATGTCGTGGAACGACACCAGGTCGGTCTCGGCGGTGTCGGGTGCGGAGGTGGGCATACCGAGATTCTGCCCGAGGGCACCCGCGGGCGGGGTGTGCCCTGCCGCACACAGCGGCGGGCCGTGGGTCCCGGAGCCGGCGTCAGGCGCGGACCGCGACCTCGTGCTCGACGGTGGCCAAGGACGTCGCCTCCTCCGGCTGGGCGCGCCGCTCGGCGAGGTACGCCGCCACCTCCTCGCGCTCGGCACGCCGGTCGGCGCAGGCGGTGAGGGCGATCATGGCGTTGCGGCGGGAGTGCTGCTGGGAGGCGACCGGCCACTCCGCGACGGCCCGGCCGAGCCGGGCGAGGTGAGGCAGGGGGGAGAACATGAGCATCGCTCCGATGGGGGGAGATCGGGGGTTGCGCCCCACCGTAATCCGGTTGGTGTCGCCGGCGCATCACCGTCAGGTGACTTCGCGGTGAATGATTCCTGAGCTCGCCGCTCAGCCGCGGCTCAGCCGCCGATCGGAGCAGGTCGGGGGCGCGGGTCAGGGGCGGCCGACCGGGTCGCCCCGACGCTCGCCGCGACGACACAGGCGATCGCCAGCCACTGCACGACGCTCAGCTCCTCGCCGACGACGAGGAG
>NZ_JACEHF010000252.1 GCF_014180685.1 Nocardioides pelophilus
GCGAGCCGGCGGGCGGCGGCGTCGGCGCGCGACGGCTCGGCGCCGGACGTTCCACGGGTGCTGCGCATGACCAGGAACGCTAGGTGCCATCGCCTCCGATCGCGGAGGTCCGGGCCTGCCTCCTGTGGCCTGTCGGTTCCGGCGACGGGCTGTGGACGGTTCCCGGGCCGGCTCGCGCCTCAGAAGTCGGACAGCAGCGGCGCGACGCAGATCGCGAGCATGCCGGGGCCGACGTGCGCGCCCAGCACCGCACCCAGCTCGGCGCACCGCACCGCGCGCCCGTCGAGCTGCTTCTCGAGCCGGTCGGCGAGCCGCTCCGCGAGCGCGAGCGCCCGCTCCTCGCTGGCGAGGTGCGCGACCGTCACCTCGACCTGCTGGTCGTCGGCAGCCGCGACCGCCAGCTCCTCGAGCCGGCTGATCGCCCGCCCCGACGTGCGGACCTTCTCCAGGGTCGTGATCACACCGTTCTCGATCCCCAGCAGCGGCTTGACCGCGAGCGCGCCGCCGAACACGGCAGCCGCGCCCCCGATCCGACCACCACGGCGGAGGTACTCGAGGGTGTCGACGTAGAACACCGACGTCACCGCGGCCGACCTGGCCCGCGCGGCGTCCGCGGCCTCAGCCCGGGTTCCGCCCGCCGCGAGCACGGCGGCGGCCGACTCGACGGCGTACCCGGTGCCGACGCCGACGTGGCGGGTGTCGACGCAGGTCACCGGGACCGGCGCGTGCCGCGCCGCCACCTGGGCCGACTCGAACGTGCCGCTCACCTCGCTCGACAGGTGGACCGACAGGATCTCGGTCGCGCCCTCGTCCGCGAGCCGGCGGAACAGGTCGGCGAAGACCGCGGGTGCCGGTCGGGACGTGCTCACCGACCTCTTCTCCCGCAGCGCCGCGGCGACGCAGGCCGGCGAAGCCTCCTCGGCGCCCTCGTCGTAGGACACGTCGTCGATGACGACCTGCACCGGCACCACGTCGACCCCGCACTCCGCCACGACCTCCGGCGGGAGGCTGGCGGTGGAGTCGGTGACGAGCGCGACCGTCATGGGACGAGGCTAATGGTGATCCCGCTACACGACGATGTTGACCAGCTTCGGGGCGCGCACGATCACCCGGCGCACCTCGCGCCCGTCGATCGCGCGGACGACGTCCGGGTCGGCCAGGGCCGTCGCCTCCAGGTCGGCGCCGGAGACGTCCGGAGCGACCTCCAGCCGCGCCCGCACCTTGCCCTGGATCTGGACCACCGCGGTCACCGTGTCCTCGACCAGCAGCGCGTCGTCGATGGTCGGCCACGCGACCTGCACGACCGAGGGCCGGTGGCCCAGCCGCTCCCACATCTCCTCGGCCGTGTAGGGCGCGACCAGCGACAGCAGGATCGTGACCGCCTCGGCCGCCTCCCGCACGGCCGGGTCGGCCGGCCCGCAGCCGGTGTCGATCGCCTTGCGGGTCGCGTTGACCAGCTCCATGATGCGAGCGACGACGACGTTGAACCGGTAGGACTCGAGCAGCTGCTGGGCGTCGTGCACCGTCTTGTGGGTGACCCGCCGCAGCGCGACGTCGCCGCCGGCCGGGTCGGTGCCGGGCTCGCTCGTGACGTCACCGGACAGCCGCCACGCCCGCTGCAGGAAGCGCAGCGAACCGGCCGGGCTCACGTCGGCCCAGTCGATGTTGTCCTCCGGCGGGCTGGCGAACACCAGGGTCAGCCGGACCGCGTCCACGCCGAAGGCGTCGAGCTGGTCGCCCAGGTTGACGCCGTTGCCCAGCGACTTGCTCATCTTGCGGCCGTTGTTGATGACCTTGCCCTGGGAGAGGTACGCCGAGAACGGCTCGTCCCACGTGATCAGCCCCATGTCACGCAGCGCCTTCGTGAAGAAGCGCGCGTACAGCAGGTGCAGCACGGCGTGCTCGTCGCCGCCCAGGTAGAAGTCGACCGGGCCCCAGGCCTCGGCCAGGGCAGGGTCGAACGCCTGGGTGTCGTCGTGCGGCGACAGGTAGCGGAAGAAGTACCACGACGAGTCGACGAACGTGTCCATCGTGTCGGTGTCGCGCGTGGCAGGGCCGCCGCAGGACGGGCAGCTGACGTTGACCCACTCGGTGGCCGCGCCCAGCGGCGAGGTTCCCTTCGGCTTCAGGTCCGCGCCGCGCAGCTCGGGCAGCTCGACGGGCAGCTGGTCCTCGGGTACGGCGACCTCACCGCACGCCGCGCAGTGGATCACCGGGATCGGCGCACCCCAGTAACGCTGTCGCGACAGCAGCCAGTCGCGCAGCCGGAAGTTGATCGTGCCGTTGCCGAGGCCCTTGCTCTCCAGCCAGGCGATGATCGTCGACTTCGCCTCCTCCACGCCCATGCCGTTCAGCGACACCTCGGCGTTGGCGGAGTTGATCGCCGGACCGCTCCCCGTGTAGGCCTCGCCCTCGAAGTCGGCGGGCGGCTGGACCGTTCGCACGATCGGCAGGTCGAACGCCTTCGCGAAGTCGTAGTCGCGCTGGTCGCCACCCGGGACGGCCATGATGGCGCCGGTGCCGTAGTCGGCCAGCACGTAGTCGGCGGCCCACACCGGGATCCGCTCCCCGTTGACCGGGTTGACGGCGTAGCGGCCCAGGAACACGCCGGTCTTCGGCCGGTCGGTCGACAGCCGGTCGATGTCGGACGCCTTCCGGACGCTGTCCAGGTAGGCGTCGAACGCCGCGCGCTGCTCGGGCGCGCAGATCTCGTCAGCCAGCTTGGCGTCGGCGGCGACCACGAAGAAGGTCGCGCCGAACAGCGTGTCGGGTCGGGTGGTGAAGACGGTGACGGGACCGTGGGCCTCCACCTCGAACACCACGTGCGCGCCCTCGGACCGGCCGATCCAGTTGCGCTGGGCGTTGACGACCTTGCCGATCCAGGTCTCCTGCAGGTCGTCCAGCGAGTCGTAGAGCTCCTGCGCGTAGTGGGTGGTCTTGAAGTACCACTGCGTCAGCTCCTTCTTCGTCACCTCCGCGCCGCACCGCTCACAGGTGCCGTCGGCCAGCACCTGCTCGTTGGCCAGCACCGTCTGGTCCTGGGGGCACCAGTTGACCGGGCTGTTCTTGCGGTAGGCCAGCCCCTGCTCGCGCAGCTTCAGGAACAGCCACTGCGTCCACCGGTAGTACTCCGGGTCGGACGTGTGCAGCCGCCGCGACCAGTCGAAGCTCAGCCCGTAGCGCTTCATCGAGGCGAACTGCGTCTCGATGTTGCCGTAGGTGTACGTCGCGGGGTACTCGTTGTTGCGGATCGCGGCGTTCTCGGCGGGCAGCCCGAAGGAGTCCCAGCCCATCGGGTTCAGGACCTCGTAGCCACGGAACCGCCAGTAGCGGGCGAGGACGTCGTGGAGCGCGAACACCTCGGCGTGACCCATGTGCAGGTCGCCGCTCGGGTAGGGGAACATCGTCAACGCGTAACGCTTCTCCCGACGGCCGGACACGACGGCGTCGTCGTCCGCCCGGAACGGGTCGACCTCGTCCCAGACCGACAGCCACTTCGCCTCGACGGCATGGACGTCGTACGACGCTGCTTCGGACTGCTGCTCGCTCATGGTTCTCTCTCGTGCTCGTGGTGGTGGGTGACCTGCTCCGTCGCCCGTCAAGTGCCCCAGACACAACAAAGCCCCTCACGCAGGGAGGGGCGGCCGCGTCGACCCGTCGGGGGATCGTCGACGCGGCTAGGTAAGAAGCAGGTTCTTCCGCACGAGGC
>NZ_JACEHF010000253.1 GCF_014180685.1 Nocardioides pelophilus
CGACCCGTCGCCAACTTGGCGACGGGTCGATGTGGTCAGACGACCTGGTGGAGCCAGCGGACGGGAGCGCCGTCGCCGGCGTGCCGGAAGGTCTCCAGCTCGTCGTCCCAGGGCTTGCCGAGCAGCTTGTCGATCTCGTTCTCGATCGTCGTCTCGCCGAGCGCGGCCCGGACCACCGCCGCTTTGAGGCGGTCCTCGGGGATCATGATGTCGCCGTGGATGCCGGTGACGGCGTGGAAGACGCCGAGGTCGGGGGTGGAGGAGAAGCGGGCTCCCTCGGTCGACATCGTCGGCTCCTCGGTCACCTCGAACCGCAGGTGCAGCCAACCGCGCAGGGCTGAAGCGATGGCTGCAGCGGAGCCGGCCTTGCCCGACCAGGAGAACTCGCACCGGTAGGTGCCCGACTGCGCCGGCTGCGGGGTCCAATGGGGGTTCACGGGCACCCCAAGCACGCCGCCCACGGCCCACTCGACGTGAGGGCACAATGCGGACGGCGCAGAGTGGACGTAGAACACGCCCCTGGTTGCACTGTTGCTCGTGGTCACCACGACTCTCCTCGGTCTACCTTTCCTCCGGCGTGAGCTACGCCTTCCCCAGCGGTCTCTTTCGGAGGCCAGATCGATCCCGTGAAGCGGAGCATCGAAGTGACACTTGTGTTGTTGTGACACCCATTGTGACTCATGAGACGCCTGCGCACCAGTAATCGACGCAGTCGGCCGGAAATCGCCCGAAAACCCCTCCTCGTCCGCGCTCAGACGGAGGCGAGCGACATCAGCTCGCTGAGCACCGCAGCCGCGATACCGAGTCCCCCGAGATGGCTCTCCCCGTCGATCACCGACAGGGTCGCGTTCGGCAACCGCTCGACGGTGTGCTGTCCGTGCCGGAACGGCACGATGTGGTCAGCGTCGCCGTGCCACCAGCGCACCGGCACCGACACGTCGCCGAGCTCGAAGCCCCAGTCCCGGGTGAACAGCACCAGGTCCGCGAGCGGCGCGGACGTCTGGAACCGGCTGCCGTTGAGCAGGTCGTCGAGGAACATCGCTTTGAACTCCGGCCGGGAGAGCAGGTTCTTGTCCCCGATCGGCTGGACGGCCGCGTACAGGTCGAGACCAGCGCCGGCGAACGGCTTCACCGTCCGGATCGCCGTGGTGAGCGCGATCCCCAGCGGCACCCGCGCGTGCGACAGCACGGGCGCGAGCCGGACAGCGAGCTGGATCACGCCCCCGCCGACCGCGTCGACGCCGCGGGTCGGTGCCACGCCGCCGAGCACGCCGACGCCGCTCACCCGGTCGGGCAGCCCCGCGCCGGCGGCGAGCGCGTACGGTCCGCCGCCGGACAGGCCGATCACCCGAACCGTGTCGATGCCGAGCGCGTCGAGCAGGAGCTNCCGGACAGGCCGATCACCCGAACCGTGTCGATGCCGAGCGCGTCGAGCAGGAGCTCGAGGTCGCCGGTCCAGTCGAGCACGTTCTCGTAGAGGTACGGCGTCGACGAGCCGATCCCCGGACGATCGATGCCGATGATCCGCAGCCCGTGCTCCTCGGCGTACGCGCGGGCGTCGAGCGGGATCTGCCGACGGGCGCCCGGCGTACCGTGCATCCAGACGATGGCCGGGCCGGTGTGGGAGCCGTACTCGGCAAAGCTCAGCCGACGCCCGTCGCGAACCGCGACGTTGCCCTCGAGGGTCGGCCGGCGTGGTTGGTCGCGGTTCAACATGCGGGCGAGTCTGGCACGGTGACGACCGCGCAGCGACGGGTGTCCTATGGTTCGACCATGTCGTCCAGCTCACTCGAAGTGCCCCGGCGCCAACGGCCCGCCAAGCGCTCCAAGCTGTGGCGGATCCTCGTCGTGCTGGCGATCCTCGCCGTGGCCGTCGGCTGGGCCATCTGGTTCGTCCGGACTCCCGACGACCTCCCGACGAGCTCCGGCACCGTCGAGGACGCCGGCGTCGTCGACCAAGGGCTGTACGTCGGGATGTTCGCCGTCGGCGACGACTTCGACCGCACCCTGGAGATCTCGGGAGTCACCGTCGACGTCGAGTCCGAAGGCGATGTCGAGGTGGTGCCGCAGGTCTGTCGCGGCGGGACGATCAGCGTGACCACCGACGCCGAGAAATTCTGCGCCGAGCTGGTCGACGTCGACGGAGCCGAGTTCTCCGAGGGCGACTCGATCGTGCTCCTGGTCTCCGCGTCCCAAGCCACCGAGGTCGAGATCGGCCGGATCGAGATCTCGTTCCGCGAGGGCATCCGGTGGGGCACCAAGGAGGCCGGCCTCGAGGGCGCGACCCTCACCTTCGCCGACCACACCCCGGGCACGGTGGAAGAACCGGAGGACACGACCAGCGAGCGTCCCGAGCCGCAGGAACCCCGTGACAAGCCCAGCGACAAGCCCGGTGACAAGCCCGGTGACAAGCCGAGCGACAAACCCGGCGACCAGGCGTCGGACCAGACGACGGCCCCCGCCTGACGGGTCGGGCTGAGGTCAGCCCCCGAGGCGCTTCTCGAGCGCCTCGGCGCGATCAGCGGCGTCGGTGATCTCCTCGGCGTCGATCGCGTTCGTGCGGTGGAACCAGCTGAGGGCGTCCTGCTCCCGGCCGGCCTGCTCCAGCGTGTCGGCGTAGGCGTACCTGAGCCGGACCACCCACGGCTCACGGCCCTTGTTGTTCAGCGGCGCGCGCTCGAGCGTGCGCAAGGCGGCGTCGAGCTGTCCGAGGTCGCGCCGCGCACCGGCCTCGACGATCGTCATCTCCGCCTTGGCCGCCGCCGAGAAGCGCGCCACCGACGGGCTCTTCGCGAGCTCGATCGCTCGCTTCGCGTTGCCGAGCGCGCGATGGCAGTCGGCCATGATCGGGAGGTACGCCGTGGCGCCGTTCATGCGCTTGGCCGCGCGCAGCTCGGCCAGGGCCTCGGTGTAGTGGCCGGCGGCGTACGCCGCTTCTCCGGCGGCCTCGCGGACGACCGCCAGGCGCGGAGCGCGGCTCCGTGCGGCCAACGTGTGCTGGTACGCCGTCTCCGGCTCGTCGTCGATGATGGCGCCGGCGGCCGCCAGATGGCGCGCCACTCGCTGGGCGAGCTTCTCGGGGAGGCTCCGCAGCTGGGCCCGAACCTCGGCAGCCAGCTCCTTGCCGGTGATGTCGTCAGGAAGCGGGGGGCCGTCGTAGACCTGTTGCGCAGCGGTGCGCTCGGCCGCGGACAGCTTCTCGCCTCCGCTTCCGGGCTTCGAACCTGCTCCGGACGAGCGGTCGGGGCGTCGCGCACCGGCGGAGCGACCGTCGCGGCGCTTGTCGTCGCCCGCGCCACGGCTGGGCCGGGCCGGCGCACGACCGGGCGCCCCGGAAGTACGGCGCTGTCCGCCACCGCGCCCGGAACCGGACGCGCTCGGCTTGCTCCGTCGCTGCTCTGCCACGACGACTCACTCTCTTCAGATGGGGAAACTCGTGACCACGCCGGCCGGTGACGGCCGAAACCACCACGAAGCGTAGTCGAAAATGCGTAGAGGCCACCCGAAGGTGGCCTCTACAAGCCGGCAGTGTGACGCGAAGCGACACACTCGGCATATTCAAAATGATGTCCGGCGGCGTCCTACTCTCCCACAGCCTCTCGGTTGCAGTACCATCGGCGCTGGCAGGCTTAACTTCCGGGTTCGGGATGGGTCCGGGTGTTTCCCTGTCGCTATGGCCGCCGTAACTCTTGT
>NZ_JACEHF010000254.1 GCF_014180685.1 Nocardioides pelophilus
ATGTCCGGCGGCGTCCTACTCTCCCACAGCCTCTCGGTTGCAGTACCATCGGCGCTGGCAGGCTTAACTTCCGGGTTCGGGATGGGTCCGGGTGTTTCCCTGTCGCTATGGCCGCCGTAACTCTTGTACCCCTGTTGTGCACAACGGTGTTGGTTGTGTTGGGGTTGGATTGTGTGGACGCGTGTTTGTGTGTTGCGCGGTTCGTTGAGTTGTGTGTTGTCTTGCTCTGTTTGCGCACATCGCCCCTGTGGGCACAACGTTTGTTGGTTGTGTTGGGGGTTTGTGTGGCAAGTGTTCGGCCTATTAGTACCGGTCGGCTGGGCATTGCTGCTGTACACCTCCGGCCTATCAACCCAATAGTCTGTTGGGGGCCTTACACCCTCGAGGGGTGGGGAAACCTCATCTTGAAACGTGCTTCCCGCTTAGATGCCTTCAGCGGTTATCACTTCCGAACGTAGCTAACCAGCCCTGCACCTGGCGGTACAACTGGCACACCAGAGGTTCGTCCATCCCGGTCCTCTCGTACTAGGGACAGCCTTTCTCAAGTTTCCTACGCGCGCGGCGGATAGGGACCGAACTGTCTCACGACGTTCTAAACCCAGCTCGCGTGCCGCTTTAATGGGCGAACAGCCCAACCCTTGGGACCTACTCCAGCCCCAGGATGCGACGAGCCGACATCGAGGTGCCAAACCATCCCGTCGATATGGACTCTTGGGGAAGATCAGCCTGTTATCCCCGGGGTACCTTTTATCCGTTGAGCGACACCCCTTCCACATGGTGGTGCCGGATCACTAGTTCCGACTTTCGTCCCTGCTCGACATGTCTGTCTCACAGTCAAGCTCCCTTGTGCACTTACACTCGTCACCTGATTGCCAACCAGGCTGAGGGAACCTTTGAGCGCCTCCGTTACATTTTAGGAGGCAACCGCCCCAGTTAAACTACCCATCAGGCACTGTCCCTGAACCAGATCATGGCCCTAGGTTAGACATCTAGTACGACCAGAGTGGTATTTCAACGTTGACTCCACAACCACTGGCGTGGCCGCTTCAAAGTCTCCCACCTATCCTACACAAGCCGAACCAAACACCAATGCCAAACTATAGTAAAGGTCCCGGGGTCTTTCCGTCCTGCCGCGCGTAACGAGCATCTTTACTCGTAGTGCAATTTCGCCGAGTCCATGGTTGAGACAGCGCCCAAGTCGTTACTCCATTCGTGCAGGTCGGAACTTACCCGACAAGGAATTTCGCTACCTTAGGATGGTTATAGTTACCACCGCCGTTTACTGGGGCTTAAATTCTGAGCTTCGACTTGCGTCTAACCCGTCCTCTTAACCTTCCAGCACCGGGCAGGAGTCAGTCCGTATACATCGTCTTACGACTTAGCACGGACCTGTGTTTTTAGTAAACAGTCGCTTGGGCCTGGTCTCTGCGACCTCCTCCGCTTCCCCAGCAAGTGGGTACACGGATCGGGTCCCCCTTCTCCCGAAGTTACGGGGGCATTTTGCCGAGTTCCTTAACCATGGTTGTCTCGATCGCCTTGGTATTCTCTACCTGATCACCTGAGTCGGTTTGGGGTACGGGCGGCTCGTGGCTCGCTAGAGGTTTTTCTCGACAGCATAGGATCACCCACTTCCCCCATACGGGGTCGGCATCACATCTCAGACTTGCCTCGCGGCTGCGACCCGGATTTGCCTAGGTCACGTCCTACATGCTTACCCACGCTCTACCATCGGCGTGGTTGGGCTACCTTCCTGTGTCACCCCATCGCTTGACTACTACCGGATCGGATCCCACGCTCCGCACACCCGCCTCACCCCGAAGGGATCGGTCAGGCGTGTTTCGGGTGGTTAGCATCACCGGGCTCGTCATGGGCGCCACTTCGCCGGTACGGGAATATCAACCCGTTGTCCATCGACTACGCCTGTCGGCCTCGCCTTAGGTCCCGACTTACCCAGGGCAGATTAGCTTGACCCTGGAACCCTTGATCATTCGGCGCACGGGTTTCTCACCCGTGATTCGCTACTCATGCCTGCATTCTCACTCGTGTGCCGTCCACCACTAGATCACTCTGTGGCTTCACCCCGCACACGACGCTCCCCTACCCACCCACACCCCTGAACCAAGATCAAGTCCGGCTTGGGTATTGTGTGAGTGCCATGGCTTCGGCGGGCGGCTTGAGCCCCGCTACATTGTCGGCGCGGAATCACTTGACCAGTGAGCTATTACGCACTCTTTCAAGGGTGGCTGCTTCCAAGCCAACCTCCTGGTTGTCACTGCGACTCCACATCCTTTTCCACTTAGCCGCCCCTTAGGGGCCTTAGCCGATGGTCTGGGCTGTTTCCCTCTCGACTACGAACCTTATCGCCCGCAGTCTCACTGCCACGCTCTCACTTACCGGCATTCGGAGTTTGGCTAACGTCAGTAACCTGGTCGGGCCCATCGGCTATCCAGTGCTCTACCTCCGGCAAGAAACACGCAACGCTGCACCTAAATGCATTTCGGGGAGAACCAGCTATCACGGAGTTTGATTGGCCTTTCACCCCTATCCACAGGTCATCCCCTCCATTTTCAACTGAAGTGGGTTCGGTCCTCCACGCCGTCTTACCGGCGCTTCAACCTGCCCATGGATAGATCACTCCGCTTCGGGTCTAGAGCGTGCGACTCAATCGCCCTATTAGGACTCGCTTTCGCTACGGCTACCCCACACGGGTTAACCTCGCCACACACCGCTAACTCGCAGGCTCATTCTTCAAAAGGCACGCCATCACCCGAACAAGTCAGGCTCTGACGGATTGTAGGCGCATGGTTTCAGGTACTATTTCACTCCCCGCCAGGGGTACTTTTCACCTTTCCCTCACGGTACTTGTCCGCTATCGGTCATCGAGAAGTATTTAGGCTTAACGGGTGGTCCCGCCAGATTCACACACCATTCCAGGAGTGGCATGTTACTTGGGAAACACTTACGGAGTCGCCAACTTACGTCTACGGGGCTATCACCCGCTACGGCACCGCTTTCCAACGGACTTCGACCTCATCAACGATTTCTTACTCCGCACACCATCAGCAGCTGGCGCACAAATGCTCCCACAACCCCCCACACGCAACCCCTGCCAGGTATCACACGTATGAGGTTTAGCCTGATCCGATTTCGCTCGCCACTACTCTCGGAATCACTATTGTTTTCTCTTCCTGCCGGTACTGAGATGTTTCACTTCCCGACGTTCCCTCCACACACCCTATTTCATTCAGGTGCAGGTAACTGGACATAACTCCAGCTGGGTTTCCCCATTCGGACATCCCCGGATCAACGCTCGGTTGCCAACTCCCCAGGGCATATCGCAGGCTCCCACGTCCTTCATCGGCTCTCGATGCCAAGGCATCCACCATGCGCCCTTACCAACTTGCCACACAAACCACCAACACACACAACAAACAAC
>NZ_JACEHF010000255.1:0-657 GCF_014180685.1 Nocardioides pelophilus
TCGGACGTCGAGAGATCCGCGCCGCGGCGGCGGCGTCGCTCGGCCGCCAGCGCGCCGGCGAGGGTCGCCGCGAGGAGACCGCCGCTGACCAGGTCGCCGGCCAGTCCGTCGTACGTCGTCTCGACGGCGTCGACCTGCTCGGCGTCGCGGTCGACGACCGGCACCCGCTCGGGCCGGTCGCCGCGGTCCTGCTCGTCGGTCCGGTGCTGGACACGGTCGACCCGGTCGGCCCCGACGGCGTCATCGGGCAGCACCAGCACCCAGCCGGGCTGGATCAGCCGCCCGATGACGAGCTCGCCGCCGTCGGGCTGAGGCCGGCCCTTGTTGAGCTCGAAGATCTCCTTCCAGCGCCGGCCGTCGCCGAGGTGCTCCTCGGCGATGTCCCAGAGGTTGTGGTGGTAGCGACCCTCCGGTGCCTTGACGACCACGATCTTGCGGCCGAGGAGCTCGCTGGCCGCCTCGGCGAGCTCGTGCTTGGTCTCGGTGTAGAGGGCGGGCGCGGTGAAGGCGTCCGGCGCCGCCTGGTGCATCGGACGACCCGGCTGCTGCTCCGCGGTGCGGGTGTCCTGGACCGCGACCGTCGCCTCGCGCTGGGCCCGACCGCCGCCGTCGTCGGCCGACGCCGCGCCGCTGCTACCGAGCAACGGCGCGCCGACG
>NZ_JACEHF010000255.1:674-3387 GCF_014180685.1 Nocardioides pelophilus
CGACGAGGACGGTGCCGACCAGTGCACGGGCCAGCGCTTGCGAACGACCGGACAGCGGGACCGGGCGTGGGAGACCACCCCCGCGCAGCAACGAGACCGCCTCGACGACGACGCACGCCGCGAACTGCAGCCAGGCCAGCCAGACGACGACCAGGAGCACCACGATCAGCGCGTCGAAGGTCAGCGGCTGGGTCAGGTCGTCGCGCGACGGCAGACCGGTCGGAACAGGCGGGGTGCCCTGCCAGAGCACCAGGCCGACCGGGACGCCGACGAGCAGCACCGCGAGCGCGAGCAGCGCGCCGAGCACCGCGAGCGGCGAGGACCTCTTGCCCGCAGCAGTGGGAGCGGAGAACCGCTCGGGACCGCGACGCGCGGCATCGGGCTGGTCGGTGACGTTCATGGGAGGACCTCTGCTTCCGAGGTGGCGGTGGCTTCGATGTCGAACTGCCCGATCCCGATCAGGAGGAGCATCTTGGTCGGGACCGAGTCGCGCGCGGTCACGGTCACCGAGTCGTCGGTGGCGACGACCCGGATGCCCTCGTAGCCCCGCCCGGCGAGCACCTCGCGGGCGCGCTGCTCGGCCGCGACGGGATCGATCACCAGGTCGGTGGAGTCCTCGCGGAGCCGGACCACGTCGGTGGCCTGGGCGCCGGCGACAGCCGCTGCCTCGACGTCGTCGGCGAGGGTCATCCGCGCGTTGAGCGCGCCGCCGCCGTCGACCACCAGGCCGGCCACGACGACCAGGGAGATGGCCAGGCCGACCACGAAGGCGGACGCGGAGCCGCGCTCGTCGCGGCGCTTGGCGCGGGTCATTCGAGCCTCCGGTAGGGATCGAGCCGGACATGGGACTCGGTGTCGATCGTGACGCTGCCGGGCAGGCCGATCAGGCCGAGGTCGTCGTACGGGACCTGGCAGCGGAGCTCGACGCTCACGCTGCCGTCCGGACGCCAGTCGGCGATGAAGCCGACCGAGCAGTCGGAGCCGTCGAGCGATGCCGCCACGATCGAGCGTGCTGCCTGCTCGGCCTCTCCCCTGGTGTCCTCGAGCGACGCCGCGCGGGCGGCGTCGCGCGCGGCGGCCTGCATGTCGCCCTGGACGGCGACGTAACGGCCACCGGCGACGACCAGCAGCACGAACGCCACCAGGACCGGGGCGAGGATCACCACCTCGACCGCCATCGACCCGCGCTCGTCACGTCTCATCGGTCGTCGCCCTCGAGCTCCTCGATCGGACCCTCGACGGTCTGGCTGACCGTCGGTACGCCGAACGGCGAGATCTCCTGCGCGCGACCGGTCACGGTCACCCGGACCCGGTTGTCACCGACCCGGGTCACGGTGATGTGGACGTCCTCCAGGACGCCGTCGCCGATGTTGTCCGCGTAGTGGTAGCCGGCCTGACGCGCCCTCGCCTCGTCGGCGTAGACGCGCGCGACGCGGGCGGCTTCGCGCGCGGTCGCGCTCGCCGCCTGGTTGCCGAACCAGACGAGCGAGAACTGCACCGCGAGGAAGATGATGAACATCAGCAGCGGCATGTAGAGCACGAGCTCCACGCTGCTGACGCCCGAGTCGTCGCGGCGCCGGGTGCGCCACCGAGAGATCATGGTCAGAGGCTGATCGAGTTCGCCTTGGAGTTGACCTTGTTGTAGATCGCCCAGCCGACGGCTGTCGCGAGCGCGATCAGGATGCCGGTGATGATGACCAGCTCGACCGCCGAGACGCCGCGCTCGTCGTCACGCACGCGGTCGAGGTGGCTGCGAACCAGGATCCACAGGTAGTGCACTTCGGGACTCATCCGAGTTTGTCCTTTCCTTTGCAATGGTGTGAAACGTTCCCCCGTCGGCCCCTGGCTAAGCCAGGATCCGGGCCAGGGCGGGGTAGATCAGGAAGACGAGGAAGCCGGCGCACAGCAGCAGCTGCGCGACGAGCATCGACTGGGAGCGCTCCTCGGCCTTGGCCTCGGCGTCCGCGAGCTCGCGGTGCCGCATCGAGCTGGCCCGCGCGGTGAGGGAGTCGCGGACCTTGGCGCCGTCCTCGGCGACGAGGGCGAGCGCGGCGGCGAGGTCGCGCAGCTCGTCGACGTCGACCTCCTCGCCGAGCTGGCCGAGCGCGAACCACGGCGTGATGCCCTGCAGCTTCGCCGCCTCGAGGGTGTCGCGGATGCGGATCATCCCCCAGCTGTCGCTGACGTTGGAGGCCGCCTGGAGCGCCTCGGGGACACCGCGACCGCCCGCGAGGTTCATCGCCACCAGGTCGAGGAACGCGCTCACCATGTGGCGGAACGAACGGCGCTTCTCCTCGGCCTCCTTGCGGAGCCGGCTGTAGGGCACGACCGCTCCCACGACCGCACCGATGAGGACCATCCACAGCGGCACGGCGAACCCGACCAGGCCGATCAGCGCCCACGGGACCAGCGCCAGGTTCGGAAGCACGGCGCCGACCAGCGCGGCGGCGGCGGTCCGCGCGAGGAACATCTCCCGCGACTGGCCGACCATGCCGAGGTCGGCCTCCAGCCGGTGCGGCAGGTCGTGGCCCTGGGACTCGAGCAGGTCGCCGATCCGCGCGCCCAGGCGCCGCATGCGGGGCGACTCCTCGGCGTGGCGGCGGTCGACGGTGAGCGACGCCTCCCGGCGCCCCCGCGCGAGGCGGGCGTCGAGCAGGGCGAGCGCCACCGGTCCGGAGGTGGACGGCTGCGCCACCAACCACGCCGCGAGGAG
>NZ_JACEHF010000256.1:0-909 GCF_014180685.1 Nocardioides pelophilus
CGCCGGACTGGGCGGGCGGGCGAGCGCGATGCTGCGCCTGGCCGAGGAGGAGTCCGAGGAGATCCGGACCGTCGCCGAGCGCGACGCCGCCGAGATCCTCGACCAGGCCACCCGCGACGCCAAGGCGATCCGCGCCGAGGCGGCGCGCGAGGCCGAGGACATGCGCGAGGTCCAGCTGCGCGAGCTCGAGGAGAACCGCACCCGGCTGCTCGCCGACGCCGAGCAGGAGCTCGCCCTGGCCAGGAGCACCGCCAGCGACGAGCTGGCCTCCGCCAAGCGCGAGGCCGACCAGCTGCGGCTCGCCGCGCAGCAGGAGGCGAGTGAGCTGCGCAGCGCTGTGCAGCGCGAGGTCGAGCAGGCCCGCGCGGGCGCCGACCGCGAGGTGCAGGAGGCGCGGCGGATGCTCGCCGTCGAGAAGGAGCGGCTGGCCCGCGAGGCCACCGACCACCACAACACGGCCGTGGCCGAGACCCGGCGGCTGGTCGAGGAGGCCGAGCAGCGCGCGGCAGCAGCCGAGCACCGGGCGTCCGAGGCGTCGCGGCAGGCCTCGGAGGGTCGCGCCGCTGCGCAGGCCGAGTCGGAAGCACTGCTGAGCCGAGCGCGTCGCGAGGCCGAGCAGATCGTCGCGTCGGCCCGCACCCAGGCCGAGGCGATCACGGCCAGCGGCGAGGCCGACGCCCAGCGTCAGCTGGCCGCGACCAAGGCCGAGCTCGAGCGCGTCACCAAGCGCCGCGCGGCGATCACCGCGCAGCTCGCCTCGCTGGCCGAGCTCGTCGCCGGGTTCGACGAGAACGACGCCGAGGACCAGAGTTGAGCCTCGGCCGGCGGCGGACGGCCGCCCAGGGGGAGGGCGAGGCGTCCGCGGCCGGCCAACAGGTCGACCAGGAGCCGGTCGTCGACGGCGCGGCC
>NZ_JACEHF010000256.1:915-3282 GCF_014180685.1 Nocardioides pelophilus
GAGCCGGGCGCCCCCTTCGACCGGAGGTCGCCGTTCTACGTCGGCTTCGTCGGCGGCCTCGGGGTCCTGATCGCGTACTGGCTGTTCCAGGCGCTGCTCGGCATCGGCTCCGTGCTGCTGCTGGTCGTGGTGGCCTTCTTCCTCGCTGCCGGCCTCAACCCGTCGGTCGAGTTCCTCGAGCGTCGCGGGGTCCGGCGCGCCTACGCCTGTGCGCTGGTCATCGTGGCTGCGCTCGCCATGCTCGCCCTCTTCGTCGTGGCGATCGTGCCGGTCATCGCCGACCAGATCGCGGCTCTCACCGACAACGCCCCCGTCTGGTTCGACCAGCTCCAGGAGAACAAGCGGGTCCAGAAGCTCAACGACGAGTACGAGATCGTCGACAAGGCCAAGGCCTTCGTCACCGACGGCGACTTCATCTCCACCCTCTTCGGTGGCGCGCTCGGCTTCGGGCTGAAGATCCTCTCGGCGCTCTTCAACGCGTTCATCATCGTGGTGCTGACGCTCTACTTCCTGGCCTCGCTCAAGACCACGACCCACGCGATCTACCGGCTCGCCCCGGCGTCGCGGCGCGAGCGGGTCACCCTGCTGGGCGACAAGGTGATCCACAACATCGGCGGCTACGTCTCCGGTGCGTTCGTCGTCGCCCTGTGCGCCGGCATCACCTCGCTGATCTTCCTGTGGTTCACCGAGGTCCGCGAGTACGCCGTCGCGCTGGCCTTCGTGGTGGCCGTCCTCGACGTGATCCCGATGATCGGCGCCACCCTGGGCGCGATCGTCGTGTGCTCGATCGCCTTCGCCACCGACGTGAAGAGCGGGATCGCCGCGGTCATCTTCTACGTGATCTACCAGCAGATCGAGAACTACGTGATCTACCCGCGGGTGATGGGCAGGACCGTCGATCTGCCCGGCGCGGTGATCGTGATCGCGGCGTTGATCGGCACCGCCCTGCTCGGAGTGGTCGGCGCGCTGATGGCGATCCCGGCGGCCGCGGCGATCCTGCTGATCGTCCGCGAGGTCGTCGTCAAACAGCAGGACCAACGCTGACCTCCCGCCCGACCGCGGCGCTGCTCACCGGCCTCGTCGCGACCGCACTCGGGCTCCTCGGCGCCGGTCGCCCCTCGATCTGGACCGACGAGGCGATCACGCTCAGCCTGCTCCGCCGCCCCGTCGGCGAGGTGTACGACGTGCTCGGGCGGGTCGACGCCGTCCACGGTCTGTACGGCTTCGTGCTGCGGCCCTGGGCCGCGGTCGCCGGCGACTCGATCGAGGCGGTGCGGGCCTTCAGCGCCCTCGGAATCGGTGTCGCCGCGACGGCGTCGGTCGTCCTCGTCGCCCGCTACCTGCCGCTCCCCGTCGCGGTGTCGGCCGGCATTGCCACCGCGTTGCTGCCCGGGCTGGCGTGGACCTCGGTCGAGGCGCGGGGCTATGCCTGGGCTGCTGCACTCGCGGTGCTGGCGACGCTCGCGCTCGACACGGCGTGCTACCACGGCACCCGGCGCCGGTGGATGGTCTACGGCGCGGTCTGCCTCATCGCGTGCTGGTGGCACCTCTACCTCGCGGTCCTCGTCGTCGCCCACGGCGTCGCCGTCGTGCTCGGCCGGCCCGACGACCGCCGGGCCTGGACCGCGACCGCAGCCGGCGTCGGCATCGGCGTCGCGCCCCTGGCCGTGATCGCCTGGGGCCAGCGTGCCCAGGTGTCGTGGCTGGCCGACCTGCACTACACGTGGGACAAGGTCGTGGTCACCCAGTTCGCCGGCAGCTACCCGGCCCAGCCGGTGGACACGAGGACCTTCGTCGTGTGCGGGCTGCTGGCGCTCGCCGTACTCGGAGCGTGGCACCTGTGGCGGACCGACGAGCGGCCGTTGGCGCTGGTGCTCGGCACCTGGGTCGCGCTGCCGATGGCGATCGGGATCGCGTCCGCGATCACTGACGCCGGCCTCGTGCACACCCGCTACATCACCTTCGCAGGCCCGGGAGCGGCGATCCTCGCCACCATCGGCGCCAGCGCACTCCCCCGGCGCCTGCCCGTCCTGGTCGGCGTCGTCGCGGTCGTGACCGTCGTCCCCATCGCGATGGCCCAACGGGCGCCGGACGCGCGACCGCACGACGTCCGCGCCGTCGCGGAGGCCGCGGGGGGCGTCAACGCGGACGCGGTCTTCTTCACGGTCCCGCTCGCGCGGAGCGTGGCCTTCGCCTATCCCGCCGAGTTCTCCGGCATGGAGGATCTGTCGGCGGTCCGGAACGCGACCCCCGACCCGTTCTTCGACGAGACCAGGGACCAGGTCACTCTGACCCATCGCGACGTGGCCGGGCGCCGCGTCGTGGTGGTCGGCACCCGCGAGGCGCCCGGCGCGCAGCGTCTCCGCG
>NZ_JACEHF010000257.1 GCF_014180685.1 Nocardioides pelophilus
AACCCGTCGTACCCGGCGACCGCCTCGGCGGCCGTCTCCATCGACGCCTCGTCGGCGGTGGCGAGCACGTCACCGGGCGCTCCGTCGGCTGCCTGCTCGGCGAGGTCGGTCGAGGAGCCGGTGATCACCTCGACGTCCACGCCGTCGTGGGCGGCCTCGAAGTCCTCGGCCAGGGCGTCGAACGCATCGACCAGCGAGGCCGCGGCCAGCACCCGCAGGGTGACCGTCCCGTCGTCGGAGCAGCCGGCGAGGGGCAGCAGCGCGCCGGCCAGCGCGCCCGCGGTGAGCCGACGACCGCGGGTGGTCATCGGGGTCGCTCCACGACCACGTTGGTCGACTTGATCGACGCGATCGCCCGCACACCCGGCTCGAGCCCCAGCTCGGTCGCGGCCTCGGCGCTCATCAGCGACACCACGCGATAGGGGCCGCAGACCATCTCGATCTGCGCCATCACGGTGTCCGTGACGACCCGGGTGACGATCCCGGTCATCCGGTTACGCGCGCTGACGGAGCCGGCGCGGGTCCGGTCCCGCTCGGCCTCGTCGACCAGGGACGCGGCCAGCGCCGCGAGGTCGGCGCCGGGGATGACGGCGCGGCCGTCGCGGGTCGTGCTCGCCAGGCGCCCGGCGTCGACCCAGCGTCGTACGGTGTCGTCGCTGACGCCGAGCACCTCGGCTGCCTCCGCGATCCGGTAGTCACCCACCCGACGAGTGTTCCGCACATGCGGATGATTCTGCAACTATTCGCCCGCATCTGCGGATCAGGGTGCTGGCCGGGAGTGGACCGGCGTCGCCGCTCTCGCCTCCGGCTGTGAAGATGGTGCCGCTATGAGTACGTCGAGCGTGGGCAGCCCCGGCAGGTACCAGCGATCCGTCGGCGGGCTGGCCGCCGCGCTGGTGCTGACGGTGGTCGTGGTCGGCGGCCTGATCTGGTTCCTCGGGCTGTTCCGGCCCGACGTGGAGATCGACCCCGAACGGGTCGACTACCTCCCGATCATCGGCGAGGCGCAGGACGCGGGGTTCTCCCCGGTCTACCCCGCGTCGCTCCCGGACGGTTGGACGCCGACCGGCTACCAGGTCGTGCCCGGCGAGAAGCCGGCGTTCGAGATGAACCTGCTGACCGAGGACGACGAGGACTTCGTCGGCATCCGGCAGGACGACGAACCCGAGGCCGACATGCTGCGCGAGTACGTCGTCGGCGACCTGTCGCCGACCGACATCTACACGGTGCGCGGGTCGGTGGCCGAGGCCTGGCAGGGCTACGAGGACGAGGACGGCGACACGGCGTACGTGTCCGAGGTGGGCGGCGAGACGGTGCTGGTCTACGGCTCGGCGTCGCCCGAGGAGATGCAGGACCTCATCGACCGGCTGTCGACGGAGCCGCTCGCCGCAGAGTGAGCCTTGGTTTCGAGGCTCGTCGCTAGCGCTCCTCGCACCTCAACCAGCGGCGGGGGGCTCGCGCTCCTCGCACCTCAACCAGCGGCGGGGAGCTCGCGCTCCTCGCACCTCAACCAGCGGCGGGGGGCTAGCGCTCCTCGCACCTCGACCAGCGGCGGGAGCTAGCGCTCCTCGCATCTGAACCGGCGGCGGGGGTCAGTCCTCGTCGTCGCCGAGCACGGCGTCGAGTCGGGCGCGGGCGCCGTCGAGCCACTCCTGGCAGATCGTCGCCAGCTGCTCGCCGCGCTCCCAGAGCGCCAGCGACTCCTCGAGGGTGGTGCCCCCGGCCTCGAGGCGACGGACGACCTCGACCAGCTCCTCGCGCGCCTCTTCGTAGGAGGGGCGGTCGTCGGCGGCGGACTCGGTGGACTCGGTCGTCATGGTGCATCCTCGATCAGCTCGGAGCGGGTGGTGGTCACGTGGATCCGGCCGTCGGCGACGCGGACGCTCATCGGTGCCCCGGCCGCGACGCCGGCGGCGGAGGTGACGACGTGGCCGGCGTCGTCCTGGAGCACGGCATAGCCGCGCTGCAGGGTTGCGAGGGGGGACAGCGCGCGGGCGCGGGCCCGGTGGTGGTCGATGTCGTCGGCCGCCCGGTCGAGCCGGTGGCCCAGGGTGCGCCGCATCCGGTCGCACAGACCGGCCAGCTCGTCGTGGCGGCGGTCGAGCAGGGTGCGGGGGTCGGCGAGCGCCGGACGCGACCGGAGGGCGTCGAGACCGGCCTGCTCACGGGTGACCTGGGTCGCCACTGCGCGGCGCAGCCGGTCGCGGGCGTGGGCGATGCCGGTCGTCTCGGTCGCGACGTCGGGGACGATCAGCTTCGCCGCGTCGGTCGGTGTGGAGGCCCGGGCGTCGGCGACCAGGTCGAGCAGCGGGGTGTCGGGCTCGTGGCCGATCGCGGAGACGACAGGTGTGCGGGCCTTGGCCACCGCGCGGATCAGGCCCTCGTCGGAGAAGGGCAGCAGGTCCTCGACCGAACCCCCGCCGCGGGCGATCACGATGACGTCGACGTCGGCCCGCCCGTCGAGCCGCTCGACCGCCTCGATCACCTCGAGCGCCGAACGTGGGCCCTGCATCGCGGCGTAGACGATCTCGAACGCGACGCCGGGCCAGCGGCGGGTGGCGTGCTCGACGACGTCCTTCTCGGCCGCCGACCGCGGGGCGGTGACCAGGCCGACGCGTCCGGGCAGGAACGGCAGCCGGCGCTTGCGCTCCTGGGCGAACAGCCCCTCCGCGGCCAGCAGCTGTCGCCGCTGCTCCAGCCTCGCCAGCAGCTCGCCGAGTCCGACCATCCGGATGTCGCGGGCGTAGAGGGAGAGGGTGCCGCGGTTGGCGTAGTACGACGGCTTCGCCTGGATCACGACGCTCGCGCCCTCCACCAGCGGCGGCTGCAGCCCGTCGAACAGCACCCGGGAGCAGGTGACAGGGACCGAGATGTCGGCGACCGAGTCGCGCAGCGTCATGAAGACGGTGCCGACCCCGGGGCGGCGACTCACCTGCGCCACCTGGCCCTCGACCCACACCACGCCGAGCCGGTCGATCCAGCCGGCGATCGCGTTGGCGATCGACCGGACCGGTGCCGGCTTCTCGAGGGAGGTCTCCAGGGCCACGGCCCGACCCTATGGGAGAGGGGCATGGCGGTGCCTTGGCTGCAGCAGGCAGAGTGAGGTCATGGACGGCGTCGCGCTCGTGGTCGGCGAGGCGCTGGTCGACGTCGTCGAGACGGCCGACGGGGCAGTCGTCGAGCGCCCGGGCGGGAGCGCGGCCAACGCAGCCGTCGCCCTCAGCCGGCTGCTGAGGCCGGTGCTGCTGGCGACGTCGTACGGTCCCGGCG
>NZ_JACEHF010000258.1 GCF_014180685.1 Nocardioides pelophilus
CCGACCCGGCCTCGACCGCCGGCGCTCCGACGGTCGCGGGGACCAGCGCCGGCTCGGGGGCCGGCTCGGGGGCGGGCGTGGCGGGCGGCGGGTAGAGCTGGCCCGGGGCCGGCACCGGGACAGGAGCCGGCACGGGCGGCCCGGACTTCCGGAACGCCTTGGCCTGCTGCTTGGCCAGCTTCCTCGCGCGCTTGGCCTCGCGCCGTCGCTGACGCCGGGACGGCGGGTCGACCTCTGCTCCGGCTGCGTCGAAGGGATCGGGCGGGATCAGGTCCGGCGTAGCCTCCGGTGGCCGGCGACGGCGGGCCGTTCGTTCACCGGCGTGCCTGCCCGCGGCTCGACGCCGAGCGCCGGATCTCATTCGTCGTCGATGCCTTCGAAGGTCAGCTTCCAGCGCTCGGGCGAGGTGAGCTCGGGGAGGGCGGTCCGCCACCGCTCCGCCAGCTCGTCCCACTCCTTGTAGAGCTTGGCGTGCATCTTGAGCGAGCGCGCCATCTGGTCGCGGAACTGGGCAGGGTCACGGCGGTACCACGACGCGGCGATGCCGTCGGCCGAGGAGACGATCGCGGAGTCGAAGTGCGCCAGTCGGTACCACCGCTGGTCGACGTGGGGCACGATCCCCTCGGGGTGCTCCCCCGCCAGCTCGCGGGTCGGGAGCGCCTGGCGCACCAGGCCCATCGCGGCCATCTTCGCCTTGCCGACGGTGCTCGAGGGGACCGGGATCCCCTTGCCGCGCTTCGGCGGCTTCTTGCGCCGGGGGGACGGGAAGGCGTCGAGCTCGGCCTCGGACTGGCCGTCGTCGTACTCGTCGCGCAGCGCGCGGACCTCCTGCAGCCGGTGCAGGATGTCGTGGTGCATCCGGTCGGGGCCGTCCAGGACGTCCTGGAGGGCGAGCAGGATCGTCTCGCCGGTGCCGTACTGCATCGACATCAGGCGCTTGGTGTGGTTCTCGAGGCTCTCGCGGACGAGCTTGCCGCCGTGGGGGTACGGCGAGTGCAGCAGGCCGGACACGAGGCGGTTGCGCTCGTGGAAGTAGGCCTGCCAGTCGAGCGTGTCGTCCTTCTCGGTCCACGGCACGTGCCACACCGCGACGCCCGGCAGGGTCACCGTCGGGTAGCCCGCGGCGCCGGCGCGGAGGCCGAACTCGGCGTCGTCCCACTTGATGAACATCGGCAGCGACAGGCCGATCTCGCGGATGACCTGGGTGGGGATGAGGCACATCCACCAGCCGTTGTAGTCGACGTCGATCCGGCGGTGCATCCACGAGGTGTTGCGCAGCGACTTCTTGGCGAAGTCGTGGCCGTGCACGCTGGGCGCGACCGGGCCCCAGAACCAGCGGTACTTCGCGATCGCCTCGCCGTAGGCGTGCATCACCGACCGGTCGTAGAGGCTGAACATCTGGCCACCGACCAGCGACGGGGTCTTCACCAGGTCGGCGAAGGCGACGGCGCGGAGGATGCCCTCGAGCTCGCACACGACGTCGTCGTCGAGGAGCAGGACGTAGTCGGAGGCGCCCATCGAGATCGCCTCGTTCATCGCCCGCGAGAAGCCGCCGGAGCCGCCGAGGTTGGGCTGCTCGATGATCCGCAGTTTGCTCCCCAGCCCTGCGGCCGCGGCCTCGTAGCCGGCGTCGTCGACGACCTTGTTGCTGCCCTGGTCGACCACCACGATCTCGTCGATGATGTCGAGCACCGCCGGGTTCGTGGCGAGGTTCTCGAGCTGCGCGACGCAGAAGTCGGGCCGGTTGAACGTGGTGATGCCGATGGTGATCCGACCGGTGCGGACCCGGTCGGTCACGAAGCCCCACTGGGCGTCCTCGAGCATCAGCTCGCCGTGACCGCCCTCGAGGTCGAACCAGTACCAGCCGCCGTCGATGAACGGCTTGAGCGGCAGCTCGAACGTGACCGTCTCGCCGGCCGGGTTGTCGACCCGGTAGGAGTCCGCGCGGACGACGTGGCCCTTCGCGGTGGAGCGGTAGACGATGATCGAGCCGTGGCCGCGGAGCCGGGTGGTGAGCCGGACCGTGGAGAACTCGGTCCAGCGGCGCCAGTAGCTGGCCGGGAACGCGTTGAAGTAGGTGCCGAGGGTGACCCGGCGGTGCGGGTCGACCGCCACACCGGCGGCGTCGGTGATCCGGCCGAAACCGGACATGCCGGCGGCGTCGGACTCGCCGTCCTCGTCGTCCTCGGTCTCTTCCTCGGGGCTCTCGTAGTCGCCGCCGGACTGGCGTGACATCGAGTCGCCGCCCGAGGAGTAGCTGGTGATCCCGCTGACGTAGAGCGTCTGGACGTCGAGCTCCTGGTCCCTCGGGAGAACCAGCCGTTGCACGACCCGGAATCCCTCGTCGACCGGCGACGGAGACGTCGGGGTGCTGGCTGTTGCGGCTTCGCTCACGGGGGCGTGTTCCTTCGACGCGGGCAAGTTGCGGACGAGGTCAAGGTATCAGCGCAGCGGTGGCCGACCGTGAATCCCCTGCTAGCCTGCGCCGGTGCCGAATGCGTCACATTCCGGCTCGGGAGCGCCCCGGATCGTGCTCCACATCGGTGCGATGAAGACCGGGACCACCTTTCTCCAACAGCTCCTGGCCGACCACCGCGAAGCTCTCGACGAGCGCGGGTTCGCCGTACCCGAGAACCCGGCGCTGGCCCTGCGTGGCGTCCTTACCGGCACCCCCGGCGCCGACGCGGCCACGCGGCGCGACCGGGTCGCCCACCAGTTCCTCCGCCGGCTCCAGGAGTACGGCGGACGCGCGTCGCTCGTGTCGTGGGAGTTCCTCAGCTTCCTCGACCGCGCGGAGGCGAGCGCCCTGGTCGCGGCCCTCCCGGGCGACGTCGAGGTCGTCCTCACGGTCCGCGACGCCGCCCGCACCATGCCCGCGCAGTGGCAGACCACCTGCCGCAACGGCACCACGCTCCCCTGGCCGGCGTTCGGCCGCGGGGTGGGCGCCTGGCTCGACCACGGTCGGGACACCCGGCCGGCGCGCCTGTTCCGTCGTACCCAGGGGATCCCGCAGATGATCGACGTCTGGACCGACGTCGTCGGCCGCGAGCGGATGAGGGTGGTGACCGTCCCGCGGTCGGGAGCGGACCCGCTCCTGCTCTGGCGGCGCTTCGCCGAGGCGAGCGGCATCGACCAGGACCTGCAGGTCGATCCCGACGTCCGCCGCAACCCGTCGCTCGGTCACCCGTCGTGCGAGCTGCTGCGGCGGATCAACGTGGCTCTGGAGGAGTCCGACGGC
>NZ_JACEHF010000259.1 GCF_014180685.1 Nocardioides pelophilus
GATGGTGCGCGCGGCCGACTGCGTCCCGGTGCTCCTCGCCGACGCCGAGGTCGGCGTGATCGGCGCGGCCCACGCCGGGCGGCTCGGCGTGGTCCGCGGCGTGGTGCCGGCGACGGTGGCCCGGATGCGCGAGCTCGGTGCCGACCGGATCACCGCGTGGGTCGGTCCGCGGATCTGCGGCGGTTGCTACGAGGTGCCGCCCGCGATGCAGGAGGAGGTCGTCGCGATCGAGCCGGCGACGCGAGCGACGACCTCGTGGGGCACACCCGCGCTCGACCTCGGAGCCGGTGTGATCGCCCAGCTCGGCCGCGCCGGGGTCCGGGTCGAGGACGTGGGTCGCTGCACCCGGGAGTCCGCGGACCTCTACTCCTTCCGCCGCGACGCCCAGCAGGCCGGCCGGCTGGCGGCTGTGATCCGGCTCCGACCGGAAGCGTCGGGCCGATGACCCGCCACGACGAGATCGCCGCCGGGCTCGCCCGGGTCCGTGGACGGATCGCCGCCGCGTGCGCCGACGCCGGTCGAGACCCCGACGAGATCACCCTCGTCGTCATCACCAAGTACTTCCCCGCCTCCGACGTCCGGCTGCTCGTCGACCTCGGGGTCACCGACGTGGGCGAGAACCGGCACCAGGAGGCGGAGGCCAAGCACCGCGAGTGCGCCGACCTGCTCGGTGCCGGCGCCCCCGCGCTGCGCTGGCACTTCGTCGGCGGGCTGCAGAGCAACAAGGCAGCCGCGGTGGCGGCCTACGCCGACGTCGTGCACTCCGTCGACCGGGCCAAGCTCGTCGGCCGGCTCGACGCCGGCGCCCACGACCGTCCCGGCCCGGCGCCGACGTCGGTCGACGTGCTGCTGCAGGTCAGCCTCGACCCACCCGACTCGCCCGGTCGAGCCGGCGCGGACCCGACCGACCTGCCGGCTCTGGCCGCTCTCGTCGAGGCCGCCGGCAGCCTGCGGCTCCGCGGCCTGATGGCAGTCGCCCCGCTGGGGGAGGACCCCGTCGCGGCGTTCGCCCGGCTGTCCGACGTACGACGTGACTTCCTCGCCGACCACCCTTCCGCCGACTGGTTGTCGGCAGGGATGAGTGGCGACCTGGAAGCCGCGATCAGAGCCGGCGCGACACACGTGCGCGTCGGCACCGCGGTCCTCGGTTCGAGGCCCTCGGTCCAGTAATGTCCAGAACAAGACCAGTCGTCCCGTGTCGGGGCGCAGAGATCATCCGGAGGCGAACGCCATGAGCGGTGCGATGCGCAGGATCGGTGAGTACCTCGGCCTGCTCGAGGACACCGGCTACGACGAGTTCGACGGCGACGGTTACGACGCCCAGGAGACCGCTCCTGCACGCGAGACTCGTCCGGAGCGGGCACGCGTCCGCTCCGCCTCTGTCGCCGACATCAACGAGCGCCGGCGCCCGACGCCGGCACCCGCCGTCGACGTGGTGGCCGAGCTCTCGCGGATCACGACCCTGCACCCGCGCACCTACAACGAGGCGCGCGCAGTGGGGGAGCAGTACCGCGACGGCACGCCGGTCATCATGAACCTGTCCGAGATGGACGACGCCGACGCCAAGCGCCTGGTCGACTTCGCCGCCGGCCTGATCTTCGCGACCCGCGGCAGCATCGAGCGGGTGACCAGCAAGGTGTTCCTGCTGTCGCCGCCCAACGTCACCGTGGCCGCCGCCGACAAGGCCCGGATCGCCGAGGGCGGCTTCTTCAACCAGAGCTGAGTTGGATTGCGCGAGCGTGTCGCGGACGGTGCTTGCCGCGCGGCCCCTCGCTCCGCTCGGGCCACGGGCTGCGCCCCGTGCGGCTACGCCGCGCGCGACACGCTGCCGCGCCGCGGTCGACGCGGTCACGGGTTGCGGCTGCTTGGCGGCTTGCGGTGACGACTCGGGGTCGCTGGTTGGTCGGTCGATCGTCGTTAGGCGCGCTGCCCTAGGATCGCCGCAGTCCCCACCAGCCACGCTAGGAACTGTCGTTGTCACTCGCAGGTCAGATCATCGAGGGTGTCCTCTACACGTTCATCGGGCTGCTCTGGATCCGGTTCATCGTCGACTGGGTGCAGGTGTTCGCCAGGTCGTGGGAACCGCGCGGGATCCTGCTGGTCGTGCTCGAGATCGTCTACTCGATCACCGACCCGCCGATCAACGCCCTGAGACGGGTGATCAAACCGATCAGGATCGGCAACTTCGCGCTCGACCTGAGCTTCATCCTGGTCATGATCCTCGCCTACGTCGCGCTGATCGTGAACCGCTCGATCTTCCTGGCCTGAGTTCCCGACTCTTAGTTGTGGCTGCTCAGGCGCTATTGTTCGCGGGAAAGTAAGTCCCAGTTTCTCAAAAGATAGGTGAGGTCATGCCGCTGACGCCCGAGGACGTGAGCAACAAGCGCTTTACCCCCGTCCGGCTCCGCGAGGGCTACGACATGGGTGAGGTCGACCAGTTCCTCGACGAGGTGGAGGCCGAGCTCGCTCGCCTGACCGCCGAGAACGACGAACTTCGGGCCAAGCTTGCTGCTGCCCAGTCGGGCGCGCCGTCGTTCGAGCCCGCGCCGACCCAGCTCACCGCGGTGCCGGAGACGCCCGCGGTCCCGGAGACGCCGGCCCCTGTGGTCGCCGCGGCTCCCGCTGCCCCTGCGGCCGGCGGTGTCGAGACGATCCGCGTCGAGACCGTTCCCGAGGCCTCCAACGCCGCGGCCCGGCTGCTCGAGATCGCGACCCGCAACGCCGACGAGCTCGTCGAGGATGCCAAGAACGAGGCCGACCGGATCGTCGGCGAGGCCCGCACCAAGGCCGAGCGGCTCGACAACGAGTCGAAGGGCAAGGCGGACCGGATGGAGTCCGACGCGCGGACCCGGGCCGAGATGCTCGACGCCGAGACCGCGGAGCGCCGCAACCAGCTCTTCGCGGACCTCGAGAAGGAGCGCGACAAGCTCAGCGTCGAGGTCGAGAACCTGCGCTCGTTCGAGCGTGAGTACCGCTCCCGCCTCAAGAGCTACTTCACCCAGCAGCTCGAGGCGCTGCAGACCCCGGGCGACACGATGGCCCCGAGCGACGACTCCCCGGCGCCGAAGCGACTGCGGTCGATCCTCGGCGAGGAGGAGCGCTAACACCTGAGCCGACCGTGATGGTCGCTCGATGACGACGGCACCGGGCGGGCCCCAC
>NZ_JACEHF010000026.1 GCF_014180685.1 Nocardioides pelophilus
CCTACCACCGCCGCCGCAGGCAGGCCGCTCTCGGACGGTTGACCCCCGTCGAATACGAGTTGATCATGACCCCACCCGCCACCCAGGCGGCCTAACCCCAACTGTCACCCGTTCGTGCAGCAGACCCCCGCTCCCTGAACTCGGCTTCGGTGTTGGGTTCGTGAAGAACGTGGGCGTCGAGCAGGTCTTCGACGGTTGCGTGGGTGAAGGTGGTCGGATCGTCCAGTGCGTCCGCGTAGTCGAGCGCGAGCTTGGCGTAGGCGGTGTTGCCGCGGGGGTAGACCAGGACGTACTTGCCGTCGGCCCATCGGCCGGAGTCGTGCTGCAGCATCGAGAGCAGGAGGAGATGGTCGCGCCAGATCTGCTGCAGAGGCTTGCCGACGATCCTGGCTTCCCAGTCTGACTTGAACACCTTGTACTCACCGATCGCACGCTCGGTGATCTCGCGGTACCGCTCCATTCGGTGTGGTCGAGGCGGGGCTTCTGTTGTCGCGTGCTCGTGATACTTCGTCTCGATCCCGATCACCGTTTGCGGGAGATCGCGGTCGCCGAAGAAGAGAGCCACGTCGAAGGCTGTGCGATCGCCGGTGTAGCTCGGGTCTAGACGTCCCGGAGACCACTCGAAAACGATGCCGACGCCGGCCCGTTCAACTCCCCACAACGCTGACCCAGTTCGGGACAGGCGCGTGGTGTATTGATGAAGCTCACCGAACAGGTTGAAGCACATCGGCATCGAGGACAGCAGGTTGTTGCGGAGGCGCGGGCCATGAAACGTCTGGTGCTTCTGCGGGTGCTGCTCGCGGTGTCGTACGGCGCTCTCGATCTTGTCGCTGAGGAAGTTCTTGTAGGCGAGCCCGGCCTCGTCCGCGAGCATCGACCCGTTCGGTTGGCCTTTGGGATGCTCGCCGTATGCGTACCGCTTCGCGGCGCGCCACGTCGCCTGCCGACGTCGAGCCTCCCGCTTGAACGCAGTCATCGCGGCGTCGTGAGGAGCGCGATCCCATCGCGGATTGATCGGTCCGATGTCATCGAAGGACTCAGCGGGCATGCCATTGACCTTAAGACGACCGCCCGACGTAGATCCACACCGAAGTGGCGAAGGCGAGCGTCGTCCATACGCGTCAGAGCAGGGTTGGCGCCTGGCACCCGCTGACGCGCGGGTAGCTGCGGTCGGCTTGTGTCGCACCGCGATGCGACACTCGGAGCTATGGGATCGGTGGACCGACTGTTGGGCTACCTGGAGGCGCAGTCGCTAGCCGACGAGCCCAGCCTGACGCTCGGCAGCTACCCGAGCGATCTGATCACCCGCCGGATTACGGAGGACGACGCTGCGACCTTGTTCGCCGGTGTCGAGCAGGGCCTGATCACCTGGCGTCCCGGCGGTCGCTTCGACACGCTGGACCGCCCGCGGCCCCCACGCGGACGTTGGTGGCTGATCGAGAAGGACGGCGCTCACCGGCGCCCGTGCTGGGAGTTCGTCCCGCAGTTGGCCGCCTATGTCGAACTCATCATCGAGCACGGCTACCACCGGCACCGCGTGCTGTTCGACACTCCGCAGTCTGCCCTTCAACTCGACCTCGCCGTGCTCAACGATGACGGCCAGGTCGTGGTTCTCGGCGAGGCGAAGAAGGAGGCCCGCGACCTCGATCGACTCGAAGCCGACTTGTCGTTGCACCAACACCAACAACCAACGCCCCGCCGCGGGGACGAGCCGCGTCAGCTCGCATGGCGCTTGTGGGTGACGCGGGCTCCCTACCTCTGGCTGGTCGCTCCGTCTGACCGCCGAGCGTTCAAGGTCAGGTACGACCCGCTCCGATTCACCCGCCTCGAACACCTCCCGCAAGGTTCCGCCCTCGGTCTCGCGGCCGGACCCGCCGCCATGATGGCCCCGCCGGTCCTGACGACCACCCAACCCTCGGCCTCTGCCTCGGGAGAGGCACCGTGACCGCCCGCCGCTCGAGGCGTTCCTACGCGCCCCTCACGCGCGAGCACCTCGACCGGCTGAGTGCGATCGCGCTCGCCGACCACCAGTTCTTCACCCGAGCTGACGGCCGGCCCGAGTTCGCCGACCGGCGAGTCGCCGTCGTGCTCGCCCAGGGCGGGGCCCTGCATTACCTCCACGGCGACGTCGGGATCAAGGACCTCGATGTCTGGACGTTCTACGCGGCCGTCCCAGGTGTGGGATTCCCGGCGAAGCGGAACCGACACGTCGACTTCGGTCCCTCAGCACTGGGACGACAGCGGTATGACCACCACGCGGCGAAGAACCCAGCCGAGCTGGCGAGATTTCACCGCTGGGAGCAGTTCCAGGGCCGGCGCGTCGACCTGCTGATGCGAGACCTTCCGATCGAACCAACGGCCTCCCTGCCCGCGGTCAGAACAGCCCTTCGAAGCTGGCTGGAAGCCGGTGAGGCGTCAACCAGCCGCCGCCCTCCCTCCAGCTACTACCTCGCGCAGAAGGCCATGATCCTCATCGACCCGCGACGACGCAGGGGCACCACCGTCTGGCCCGTCGGCATCTGACCCCGATTCGGCCGGGAACCGAGAGGTGACGGTGATCGGAGTTCGTATCCGATCACCGTTCGCGCACCTTGCCGAGGGTGTTGTTCAACTCTTGCGTGGACCGGCGTTCAGGTGGCCTCGAGAACGGATCCCGGACCCGCGGTTGCGGAGCTCGTCAGCGCAATCGCGTGACGAGCTGACTCGGGTCATCGGCGCCAGAAACATGGGCGCTGGCCGTCTCCCGAGCACCAACCCGGCGCGGAGTCCGGAAGTTGGGCGAGGAGTCCCAGCGTGTCGTGCGGTTGCCTTGGTAGACATACGCCCACACGTAGCGGTTCGGCTTGAACTCCCAACCGAACAGTCCGCGCCGCCGAGACCGTTGCGTGTCGATCACGAGCCAGCCGGCGCCGCGGATATAGGCCTGCAGTTCAACACGTTGACCGCGCCAGCCCTTCTGTGCTCGAAGGAGGCGGCCAATCACGACGTACTTGTACACGCGCTTGTGTGGTCGGTAGTCCACGTCACGCCGGACGGTCGAGTTCAGGATCGGAGTCTTCTTGAACTCGAACGTGACAGAGTCTCGAGCACGGCTGGCCAGTTCGTGGTTCTCGTCATATCCACGGACGAACACGTTGACCTTGTAGGTGCCCGGGCGATCCTGGCGTCCGCAAAGTCGGACGTAGGTGATGACACGACCACGATAGTTGTTTTCGGAGTAGATGCTGTCGACCTCGCGGCCTCCCGGGTTAAGGACGTTCACCGTGATGTCGTTGTACGGGTCGGCGTCCCAGTCGCCGAAGACGCGGATCTTCGCCCAGTCGCATTTGCCTCCGATGACAGAGGCGTTGCTCGCAAGGACGTCAACTGACGTGACGGCACTCGCGATGCTTCCAATCGCACTCAGCCCCGATACGAACAGGGCTGTGACAACGACGCGCAGAAGAAGTCGCATGAGAGGATCTCCAATGTCCATCGCATGACTGCGACAGACGTACTGGCCCTGGGAGCCAAGACCGTGAGCGGCAAGGTTATGCACATCTCACGTGCTGCCGCGGCAGAACACCGAAACGGACCGCTTGGGTCCTCCGCGGGGTGTTGCGGGAGCGCCGACAGAACTTCCATCAGGCAGATTGCCATTCTGGCGCTTGTGACGCCGCGGGTCGGTCGATGAAGCAATCCGCGAGGAACCCAGACTCCGTCGACGTTGCGGTCCGTGCGAGAGGATCGCCCCATGAAACGCCGCGCCCTCGTCCGTCGTCCGAGTCCCCGGTTGGCCGAGGGGCTGCTCACCCACATCGAGCGGGTGCCGGTCGACGTCGACCTGGCGCTCGAGCAGTGGGAGGGCTACGTGGCCGCACTGCAGGCCGAAGGCTGGGAGACCGTCGAGGTGCCGGCCGCGCCTGACTGCCCGGACTCGGTCTTCGTCGAGGACACCGTCGTCATGTACGGCGACCTAGCCGCGATCACGCGCCCCGGGGCCGACGAGCGCAAGCCCGAGACGTCGGGAACCGAGCAGACGCTGCTCGAGCTGGGCTACCGGATCGTGCACATCGAGGCGCCCGGGACCTTGGACGGCGGCGACGTGCTCAAGTACGACGGCACGGTGTGGGTCGGGCTCGGTGGGCGCACCAACCGAGCCGGGGTCGACCAGCTCGCCGGTCACCTCGAGCCGCTCGGTGCGCGAGTGGTCGGTGTACCGCTGACCAAGGTGCTGCACCTCAAGTCCGCCGTCACCGCCCTGCCCGACGGGACCGTGGTGGGGTTCGAGGAGCTCGTCGACGACCCGACCGTCTGGGAGCGGTTCCTCGCCGTTCCCGAGGAGCCGGGGGCGCACGTCGTACTGCTCGACGAGAGCACCGTGCTGATGTCGACCAGCGCACGGCGCAGCCGCGAGCTCTACGAGGCGCGGGGGCTGCGGGTCGTCGCGGTGGACATGACCGAGTTCGAGAAGCTCGAGGGCTGCGTGACCTGCCTGTCCGTGCGGCTCCGCTGAGCCGGCCGGGCAGCCGCCCGGCCCGTCAGTCCAGGCAGAACTCGTTGCCCTCGACGTCCTGCATGACGATGCAGGACTCGTTCTCCTCGTCCGCGACGAGCACCTGCACGAGCGAGGCCCCGAGGGGCTCGAGGCGCGCGCGTTCGGCCTGGAGGGCGGCCAGGCGCTCCTCCCCCACCAGACCGGTGCCGACGCGCACGTCGAGGTGCACCCGGTTCTTGACGACCTTGCCCTCGGGCACGCGCTGGAAGTAGAGGCGCGGGCCCACGCCCCTGGGGTCCACGCACGCGAACCACGACTCGTCCTCCCCGGCCGACGGCGCCGGGTCGTAGCCCAGCACCTCGCACCAGAAGCGGCCGACCCGCACCGGCTCCGCGCAGTCGAACGTGACCTGGACAGTTCTGACCGAGACCATGGCCCCACCCTAGAGGCGTGGTCTCGTCGTCGTCGCGCGAGTTTCGGCCGCTCGGCCCTACAGCACCTTGGTGCCGTACATCTCCCCCAGCGGGTCGGCGATCAGCTCGAGCCGGGCGCCGTTGGGGTCGCGGAAGTAGATCGAGGTGCCGCTCTCGCTCTGGTAGTCGACACCGGCCTCCTCGAGGCGGGCCTTGAGCATCTCCCATCGCTCCGGCTCGACCGAGATGGCGACGTGGTGGAGCCCGCCCAGCACCTCTGCGTACGGCCCGACGTCGAGGCCCGGGAAGTCGAAGAAGGCGATCAGGTTGTCGTTGCCGATGTCGAAGAAGAAGTGGTTGGAGCCCTTGTAGTCGCGGTTCTCGAAGATGTCGGTCAGCGGGAAGCCGAGCACCCCCTGGTAGAACCGCACGGTCTCCTCGACGTCGCGGGCGACGATCGCGAAATGGTGCAGGCCGCGGGCGGTGGAGGCCGGCCGGCTCTCCTCCGACTTCAGGTACGTCGCCCGGATCCGCTCCCGCTCGGCGTCGACGGCGGCGAGGTCGATCTCCGGCTCGTCCGGGTCAGTCGTCATGACAGCGGCCCACCTTCCCAGTGCTCGCGTCGGGTCAGGTCCTCGACACTAACGCGGGTCAGCTTGGTGAGCTGGCGCACCGGCTTGCCCATCGGCACCACGCACGCGACGGCGTACTCCTCGGGGATGCCGAAGAGCTCCCGCAGCCGTGGCTCCTCCGCCACGGCCATGGTCGTGATCGTCCCGCCGAAGCCCTCGTGCCGGGCGGCCAGCAGGATGTTCCACACCAGCGGGTAGACCGACGCTCCCCCGACGATGCCGACCCGGTCGAGGTCCTTGTCGACGGCCGCCACCACGCGCAGGTCGACGCACACCACGAGCACCACCGCCGCCTTCAGGACCGGGTCGGTCCAGAAGTCCGGTACGTCGGTCGCCGCGATCTCCTCGTCCGACAGGCGGGTCGGGATCACCGCGTTCCACGGTCCCTCACCCGCCGTCTTCTGCGCGGTGTAGCGCCGAGCGCCCGGGAGGGTGAGCTCCGCCAGCCTCCGGCGCGCGTCGAGGTCACGGACGACGAGCACCTGCGTGCCCTGACGGTTGCCCCCGCTCGGTGCGAACCGCGCGTTGTCGAGGATCGTGCGCAGCACGTCGTCGGGCAGCGGGTCGTCGGTGAACTCGCGCACCGCGGACGTCGTCCGCATCACGTCGTACAGCTCCATGGTCGTCCTCCCCTTGACCGGTCGGCCTGGTCGTTCGGCAGCGTACCGAGCCACGTCGAGCCCGCCGCTTCTCAACTTGAAGATGTTTTCAAGTCCTGTAAGATGAACCGCGACCGACCACCCCGATCCGAGACCCAGGTGAGCAGTGAGCGTCCCGCTGTACCAAGCGAAGGCCGAGTTCTTCAAGACGCTGAGCCACCCGGCGCGGATCCGCATCCTCGAGCTGCTCTGCGAGCGCGACCACGCGGTCCACGAGCTGCTGGCCGTGATCCCGATCGAGCCGAGCAACCTCTCCCAGCAGCTCGCGGTGCTGCGGCGTACGTCGATGGTGGTGTCGCGCCGCGAGGGCGGCGAGGTCGTCTACTCGGTCAGCGCTCCTGAGGTCCGCGACCTCCTGCTCTCGGCCCGGAAGATCCTGACCGGGCTCATCCACGTCCACGACGAGACCGGTGCCGTGACGTCGTGACCCCTACCGCTGAGTGGCCGGGGTCGCTCTGGTCCCGCACCCGCGCCCTGCTGCCGCGCCGCGCCGACTGGACCCACGCGCGGCCGCGGCGCGACCTGCCGGCCGGCGTGATGGTCGGGCTGGTGGCGCTGCCACTGGCGCTGGGGTTCGGCGTCAGCTCGGGGCTCGGCGCCGGCGCGGGCCTGGTGACCGCGATCGTCGCCGGCGTCCTGGCCGCGGTGTTCGGCGGCAGCCGGGTGCAGGTCAGCGGGCCGACGGGTGCGATGACGGTGGTGCTGGTCCCGATCATCGCGACCCACGGCGCCGACGGCGTGCTCGTCGTCGGGCTGCTCGCCGGGCTGATCCTGCTGGGGCTGAGCTTCGCGGGCGCGGGCCGGTTCATCCGCTACGTGCCGGTGCCGGTCGTCGAGGGGTTCACCATCGGGATCGCGATCATCATCGCGCTGCAGCAGCTGCCGGGAGCGCTCGGCGTCGACGTACAGGCCGAGAAGGTCCTGGTCCTGGCCGGACGCGCCGTCCGGGCGTGGGCCGAGGACCCTGCCTGGGCCTCGGCCGGGGTCACCCTCGGCGTGGTCGCCGTGATCATGGCCGCCGGGAGGTACCGCCCCCAGCTCCCCTGGTCGCTCCTCGCGGTGGTGGCCGCGACCGTTCTCGACGGGGTGCTCGACCTGGGCGTCGCGTCGATCGGCGCGATCCCGTCCGGCCTGCCCACGCCGGGCCTGCCGGACGTCGACCTCGGAACGCTGGATGCGCTGCTGCTGCCCGCGATCGCGGTGGCGGCGCTGGCCGCGCTGGAGAGCCTGCTCTCGGCGACCGTCGCCGACGCGATGAACGTCGGCCAGCGCCACGACCCCGACCGCGAGCTGTTCGGGCAGGGCATGGCCAACCTGGCCGCACCGTTGTTCGGCGGCATCCCCGCGACCGCCGCGATCGCCCGCACCGCGGTGAACGTCCGCGCCGGTGCCGCGTCCCGGCTCAGCGCGGTCGTCCACGCCGGGGTCCTCCTCGCGGTCGTCCTGGTCGCCTCGCAGTGGGTGGAGCGGATCCCGCTCGCCGCACTCGCCGGGGTGCTGATCGCGACGGCCATCCACATGGTCCGGGTCTCGAGCGTGACGGCGCTGCTGCGCTCCACCCGGGGCGACGCCGCCGTACTCGTCATCACAGCGGCCGCGACCGTGGTCGCCGACCTGGTCACCGCGGTGATCGTCGGTCTCGTGGTCGCCGGCTTCATCGCGCTCCGCCAGACCGCTAAGGCCGCGCGGATCGACGAGGTCCCCCTCGACATGCCCACCGACAGCGACGACCGGGTGGCCGAGGAGCACGCCCTGCTCGACGAGCACATCGTCGCCTACCGGCTCGACGGGCCGCTGTTCTTCGCCGCTGCTCATGACTTCCTGCTCGAGCTGGCCGGGGTCAGCGACACCCGGGTGGTCATCCTCCGGATGTCGCGGATCACCACGATCGACGCCACCGGCGCCAGCGTGCTCGCCGACACCATCACCCGCCTGGAGAACCGCGGCATCACCGTCCTGCTGTCCGGCGTCCAGCCCGCCCACCAAGACGTGCTGACCCACCTCGGCGTCTACGACAGGCTGGCGCACGAGCGCCACCTCTTCGACACCACTCCGGAGGCCATCGTGCACGCGCGGATCCACGCCTCCCGGATCAGCCACGACGCCGGCGCGTCCGGATCTCCCACGCGATAGCCCCCCGCAATGTGCTTCCCGTTGTCCACCCCGTTGAAAGGAACTCCCCCATGCGTTTGATCCTGATGGGCCCGCCGGGCGCAGGAAAGGGCACCCAGGCTGCCCGCGTCGCAGCGCGCTACGACGTCCCGGCCATCTCCACCGGCGACATCTTCCGCGCCAACGTGGCCGCCGCCACCCCGCTCGGGATCAGCGCCAAGGCCTACATGGACGCCGGGGAGTACGTGCCCGACGAGCTCACCGACGCGCTGGTCCGCGACCGGCTCTCCCAGCCCGACTGCGAGCGCGGTTTCCTGCTCGACGGCTATCCCCGCACGACCGCCCAGGTCACCGAGCTCGACGCGATCCTCAGCGACATCGGCAGCCGGCTCGACGCGGTCGTCGTGCTCGAGGCCGACCAGCAACAGCTCGTCGAGCGCCTGCTCAACCGGGCGCAGGTCGAGGGCCGCTCCGACGACACCGAGGACGTCATCCGCCGCCGCCTCGAGGTCTACGCCCAGGAGACCGCGCCGCTCATCGACCTGTACGCCGCCCGCGGGCTCACCGAGCACGTCGACGGCATCGGCCGGGTCGACGACATCACCGACCTCATCAACGCCGCCGTCGACCGCCGTACGTCGGCGCTCGACTCCGACGCCATGACCGGCTGACCCGAGGAGCGCCCATGACCGACCACGAGTCCGAGGCCATCCCTCCCTGCCCGGAGTGCAACGAGGCCTACTCCTACGAGCAGGGCCACCTGCTCGTCTGCCCGATGTGCGGCCACGAGTGGTCGCCCGCCGAAGCGGCCGAGGCGGCCGAAGCCACTGCCATCACCGACGCCTTCGGCACTCCCCTGTCCGACGGGGACACGATCACCGTGATCAAGGACCTCAAGGTCAAGGGTTCGTCCCTGGTGGTCAAGGTCGGCACCAAGGTGCGCAACATCCGGCTGGCCGACGGGTTCGGCGGCCACGACATCGACTGCAAGATCGACGGCATCGGGCCGATGCAGCTGAAGTCGGAGTTCGTCAGGAAGGCCTGACTCCCCCGGCGGCGTACGTCGAGGCTGAGATCCGCCGTCGCGGGGTCAGTGGCCCTTGGCGACCATCCGGATCATGCGGAGGTTGAGGGCGACGAACCGGCCCGCCTGGTAGGCGAGGTTCTGGCGCTTGCGGAGCGCGCGTGCGCTGGGCAGCGGCGCGCGGGCGATCCGGTCGTTGACGTTGTCCGTGTCGTGCATGTCGATTCCTCGCTCGCGATCACTCGGGGATGAAGAACCAGCCAGGCTTCGCCTTGGCCTTGTAGAGGAAGAGGTGGTGGAGCATGTACTTCATCCAGTGCGCCGCCAGTCCCATCTCCCCGGTGGTCGTGCTCAGGTCCCGGCCGGTGGGGTACTTCTCGTAGTCGGGGACGATCGGCTGCATCGTCATGGCGGCGGCCGACCCGTGCCGCAGCCCGGAGCCGGTCGAGGCGACGCAGGCCGCCCCCATCGAGGCCATCGAGGCCCTGCGGGCTGGAGCGGAGGCGTCCTTGATCCGGTCCACGATCGTCATGGCCACCGCCTTGCCCATCATTCCGGACGGCATTCCGGTGCGCGGGGGCGACGGAGCGATCAGCGTGCCGTCCTCGGTCCTGCGGGGACGCGAGATCGGGTGGGGCGGCGCGAACGCGATCCCGACGGCGAAGAGGTTCGGGTAGAGGGGCGACTCGTAGGTCTCCGGCCAGTCCTCGGGCTTCCACTCCTCGAACGGCTTGGCCGCGTAGTCCGCGTCCACCCGCATGAACTTGTTGGGCGCGAACAGGCGGTCGGTGATCTCGTCCCCCGCCCGGTCGAAGACCTGGAGCCCGACGCCGGTGAACGGCGGGAGCAGCATCGCGAAGTCGAAGTCGAGGGTCGACACGCTGCCGTCGAGCTGCTGGTAGCGGACCTGCCCGGGGAGCACCTCCTCCACGTGGGCCTGGGCGATCGCCTCGATGCCGCGCTCGCGGAAGAGCGACTCCATCCACTCCTCGCTGGTCATCTGCCGGTCCCCGACCTCGAACGTCATCCCGCCGACACCGAAGTCGCCGAGCTCGTTCTCGTTGGTCAGGTAGTAGAGCGTCGCGCGGTCCCGTACGCCGGCCTGCCGGAGCTCGTGGTCGACGTTGAAGACGTACTCGAAGGCGGCGCCTTCGCAGGTGCAGGTGCCGTGCCCCATCCCCACGACGAGGGTCTGGTGCTCGCCGTTCCTCATCTTGTCGATCGTCGCGCTCAGCGACGCGGCGGCCTCGGTCGCGTGGTCGGCCGTGCAGACCGAGACGGAGTTGCCGTCCGGGCCCAGCCCCGGCGTCGCCGCGAAGTTCAGCTTCGGCCCGGTGGCGTTGATCAGGAAGTCGTACGGCAGCGAGGCGACCTCGCCGCGCCGGGCGGCGTCGGTGTACTCGATCTCGACGGTGGGCGTCGGGTCGGACCCGCTCCCCTCGGGTCGGATCGTCTTGCCCAGCGCCTGGTGGAACTCGATGCCCAGCTTGTCGTACACCGGTGCGAGCGGGAAGACGACGTCCGACTTGTCCATCGCGCCGACCCCGACCCAGATGTTGGACGGAATCCAGTTCCACTTCGAGTTCGGCGCGACGACGACGACGTCGTGCTCCCGTCCGAGCTTCCGACGCAGGTGGAGCGCGGCGGTGTGTCCCGACACGCCGGCGCCCAGAATCACGATTCGAGCCATGGCGACTACCTCCCGGGGGGATGTTCGTCTTCGACGCTACTCACGGCCGGGGCCGGAGGAGCGGGTCCAAGGTCCCTTGCTCGCGGGGACATCGTCACTGCCCGTCGGCGGACCGACTGCGTGCCGCCACCTTCACCGCGTACATCGCCCGGTCGGCAGCCGCCAGGACGCTGTCGACCGAGGCCTCCGGGTCGTCGGTCGACGACACCCCGACGCTCGCGGCCAGCGGGAGCTCGGTGTCCTCCCACCTCATCGGCTGGTTGAGCGCGACCGACACGCGGTCGCGGAACACCTCGGCGACGGTCAGGTCGCTCAGGTCCGGAAGGACCACGACGAACTCGTCGCCGCCGACCCGCGCGACGGTGTCGCTCGGGCGCACCGCGGCGCGCAGCCGGTCGGCGACCTCGACCAGAGCCGCGTCCCCGGCGAGGTGACCGTGCTCGTCGTTGAGCCGCTTGAACCCGTCGAGGTCCACGAGCAGTACGGCGAGATGGGCGCGGCTCCGGCGCAGGCCGGCCAGCGAGCTCTCGAGCCGGTCCTCGAGCAGCCTGCGGTTGGCCAGTCCCGTCAGCCCGTCGTGGAGCGCCTGCTCGCGGAGGATCTCCTCGACCCGCTGGACGGAGACCAGGTCGTGGTTGAGGGCGGAGACCGTGAGCAGCGCGAAGGCGCCGCCGGCGAGGCAGACCTGGGCCACCACGAGCCCGGAGTAGGTCCCGGTCACCGAGAACGGACCGACCCCCATCGCGGTGACGGTGTTCACCGTCGTGGCCGACACCGCGAGCGAGATGGCGGCGGTCTGGGCGCCGAGCCGCATGGCGACGAGGACCAGTGCCGGTGTCAGCAGGAAGGGAAGGCCCTGCACCCACGCGTCGACCTGCCAGGGGAAGACCGCGACCAGGGTCACCGCGGCCAGGGCGGCAAGAAGCACCCAGCGCTCGGACCGGCCCGCCTTGGCGAGGTCGGCCCGCCGGAGGGTGAACACCGCTGGGGCGACGACCAGGACGCCGATGGCGTCTCCCATCCACCAGCGCGGCCACGTCGGCCAGAACGTCTCGACGCCCGCAGCGGTCGCGGCTGCCGCGCCGACGGTGGCCCCGACCAGCGGCCCGACCACGACGGCCCAGAGCACGAAGCGCAGCACCAGGGAGACGCTGGTCAGACCTTCCGGCCGTCGGCTGCGCATCAGCAGCGATGCACCCACCAGCGGCTCCACGGTGTTGGCCACAGCCCAGATCAGCGCGACTCCGAACGAGACCGGGATGGAGAGGTCGACGACGATCTCGGCCACGAAGACGCCGGTCAACAGGGCCGGCCAGCGCTCCCGGGGCAGGCGCACCAGGACGCCGAGGGTGAGCCCGGCCCCGGGCCAGAAGACCGCGCCTGTCGGATACCCGAACGTGGTCGCTTGGATGACGAGGAAGGAGAGGGTGCCGTACGCCAGCCCCATGAGCGCGACGTCTCGCACCCGAGAAGATCGGGACATACCTCGATCGTCCGGTCCCGAGACCTCCGCGGACAGGGCCGGAGGTCCCGCGCCCACGTGCCGATCGGCACTGACTCCGCCGCCCCGCTGGAGCGGATCGTGGAAGCACACACGGGGAGGTGCCATGGACGGCAGGGACCAGCAGCTGAGGTGGCGTTCGACCCTGGTGCAGGGACGGGACGCTCGCTACGGCGTGGCCGGGGAAGGCGACCCGGTCGTGTTCGTGCACGGCTGGGGACTCTCGCAGCGGTCCTACCGGGCCGCGCTGCACCGGCTGGTGCGGACCGGCGCCCGCGTCTACGCCCCGGCCCTTCCGGGCTTCGGCGGCACTGCACCGCTCCCCCGCGCCGAGCTGAGCATGGTCGGCTACGCGAAGTGGCTGCAGGCCTTCCTCGACGAGGTGGAGGTGCCGCAGCCGGTCACGCTGATCGGCCACTCGTTCGGTGGCGGCGTGGCTCTCAAGACCGCGCACGACCACCCCCGGGCCGTGAGCCGCTTGGTGCTGGTGAACTCGATCGGCGGGTCGGTGTGGAAGGCCGACAAGGCGATGCGCGACCGGCCGATCTGGGACTGGGGCCTCCACCTCTCCGCCGGCGCCCTGTCGCCGCGCGGCCTGACCCGGGTCGTGCCCGTGGTGGCCGCCGACGCCGTGAGCAACGCCGTCCAGCACCCGCACGTGCTGTGGGCCGTCGGCCGACTGGCGCGCGACGCGAACCTCGAGGCCGAGCTGGCAGCGGTACGCCGGCGCCGGCTGCCCGTCTTCGTGCTGTGGGGCCGCAACGACCGGGTGATCCCGCTCGCCTCGGCCGAGGCCCTGATCGGGACGTCCGACGACACCGAGATCCAGACCGTCGCCGGCGACCACGGCTGGCTGATCGCGGATCCCGGCCTGTTCGCCGAGGTGATCACCAACGTCATGGGCGTCGCGATCCCTCCCGAGGCCGTCGGGCAGTAGACCGGTCCGACAGGGAGGAGTCGAGATGAGGTTCGGTAGCCACACCGCCGGCGTCCGTCGTACGACGCATGCCGCGTGCGCGGCTGCTCTGCTGTCCGCCGTGCTCGTCGCCCTGCCGGCGTGCGGGGCCGACGGCCCGGAGGGCGATCCCGACGAGGTCCTCGCGTCCGCTCAGGAGCAGCTGGACGAGACGACAGGAGTCCACATCACCGTGTCCAGCGACGGACTGCCCGACGAGGTCTCCGGCCTGGTGGGAGCCGAAGGGACCCTCACGTCCGACCCCGCGTTCGACGGGACCGTCAAGCTTCGCTACAGCGGCATCACCGCCGACATCCCGGTCATCTCGGTGGACGGCGTCGTCTACGCGCAGCTCCCGTTCACCACCGGCTACGACCCGATCGACCCGGAGGAGTACGGCGCCCCCGACCCCGCACAGCTCCTGACCGCCGGCGCCGGCATCTCCCGGTGGCTGGCCAGCGTGATCGACGTCGACCAGGGCGACCAGGTGCGCGACGGGCCCGAGGTGCTGACGCCGTACTCCGGCACGCTGCCGGGCACCGTGGTGGCCGACGTGATCCCCGGCGCCGACGACGAGGCGACGTTCGAGGTCACCTTCACCATCACCGAGGACGGCCTGCTCCACGAGGCGGAGGTCTCGGGGCCGTTCTACGAGGGCGAGCAGGACGTGACCTACCTGGTCGGGCTCGAGGACTACGGGACCCAGCAGACCATCCAGACGCCATGACCCCCACCAGGGCGGCCCGCGGCCTACTCGCCCTCGCGGCGGTGGCGGTCTCGTTCGCGGCTGCCGACACCTACGTCGTCGTCCTGGCGCTGCCGGACATGATGGCGTCGGCCGGGCTGTCCGCCGAGGACCTGCACCGGGCCGCGTCCATCATCTCGGGCTTCATGCTCGGCTACGTCGCGATGCTGCCGCTGGCCGGCCGGATCGCCGATCTCCGCGGCCGGGTGCCGGTGCTGGTGGGCGCGCTGGTGCTGTTCTCGCTCGGGTCGCTGGTGACCGCGCTCGCCTACGACCTGCCCTCGCTGGTCACCGGTCGCGTGCTCCAGGGTGCCGGCGCGGGCGGGCTGCTGCCGGCCACGCTGGCGCTGGTCGCCGACCTCTACCCTCCTCGCCAGCGGGGTCTGCCCCTCGGCCTGGTCGGCGCGGTCCAGGAGCTCGGCAACGTGATCGGCCCGGTGTACGGCGCGCTCGTGCTCGCCGTCGGCTCTTGGCGGACCATCTTCTGGATCAACCTCGCCGCGGGACTGGCGCTCGCCGCGGCGATCCGCGCCACCCCGGCCGACGTCCGCGGCGCCGGACGCCCACGACCGGACTGGCTGGGACTCATCCTCGCCGGCTCCGGCACCGGCGCCCTCGTCGTCGTACTCGCGCAGCCGGCACGGCTCGCCGCCGACGTGACCTGGGGGCTCGCCCTGGTCCCGGTGACCGGGAGCAACCGCTGGCTCGCTCCCCTGGCGCTCGCGGGCTACGCGTTGCTGGCCCTGCTCGTGGTCCGTTGCGCGACGGCCGCCCAGCCACTCGTCGACCTGCGCGCCTGGGGCGCCACGGCTCGGAGGGTCGACGTGCTCGGCGCGACCCTGCTCGCCGTCGCCCTGGGCGGGGTGATCCTGGCGTTCGGCACCGCGAACCCGCAGCGCCAGGTGTTCGCCGAGCAGGGCCCGTGGCTGCTGCTGGCCAGCGCCGTCGCCGCGGTCGGGTTCGTACGCCGGAACCGGGTGGCCCGCCACCCGCTGCTGCCGTCCGGCGCCATCGCCCGCACCCCGGCGTGGGGCGCGCTCGTGGTCAGCTTCTTCGTCGGGGCCGCGCTGGTGGCCGCGCTCATCGACATCCCGATCTTCGCCCGGCTCACCGTGCACCAGGACGACCAGGTGGCTGCGGCGATGGTCCTGGTGCGGTTCCTGGTGGGCCTTCCGATCGGTGCGTTCGTCGGCGGCTGGCTCACCCGGCGGCTCCCGGCCGGCGTCGTCACCGCCGTCGGGATGGCCCTGTCTTGCGGCGGCTTCCTCTGGATGGCCACCTGGGACCTGACGTCGCTGGACCAGCCGATCTCGACGGTGCCGCTCGTGCTCGCCGGGTTCGGCGTCGGCCTGGCGATGGCTCCTGTCAACGCTGCCCTGCTGGCGGCCACCGACTCGTCGGTCCACGGTGTCGCGAGCGGGCTGCTGATCGTCTCCCGCACCATCGGCAAGCTGGTCGGCATCAGTGCCCTCACCACGATCGGCCTGCGCCGGTTCTACGCCACCGAGCGCGGCCTGCCGGCTCCGGCGGACGTCTGCTCCGGCGGGCGCACCCGCTGCGCGGAGTGGACCCTGATCCTGCGCGAGGCGGGGCTCACCCAGCTGCACACGATCTTCGTCGGCGCAGCCGTCTGCTGCGTGATCGCCGGGCTGGTCGCGCTCGTCGTCTTCCGCACCGCCGACACCCGCGCGGTGAAGGTCGCTCCTCTCGAGAGCTGGGCCGGCTGAGCCGGTTGAGCCGAGAGGCGCCGAGGGGCGCCGTGGCCCCGCGGTCAGCGATCCGCGGGCGCGAGGCGGACGTCATACGTTCCGGATGCCGTGGGTGTCGACCCGCATGACGTCCCGACGGACGTCAGACGGTCTCGGCCCAGTAGCTGCTCGTTCGTATGACGCCCGCGCCTGCCCGACTCAGGCCGGCCCTCAGGCCGACCCTCAGTCCGACCTAGCCGCCGGCTGCGCGCCGGGCGATGTCCTCGAACCGGGCGCCCATCTGCTCGGCCAGGGCGTGGGCGGCGCTGAGCGGGCGGACCATCACCATGAGGTCGTCGATGAGCCCGTCGGCGTCGGTGTGGATGAAGTCGCAGCCGGTCAGCGCCTTGCCGGCGACCGTGGCCTCGAACACCAGGGCGTGGTCGCTGGCACCGGCCTCACCGATCTCGCGGACGTAGTGGAAGTCCTCGAAGACCTCGATCACCGTCGCGAGGATGGCGGAGGTGATCGGCTTGCCCTCGTAGGGCCTGAACGCGACCGGGCTGGTGAACACGACGTCGTCGGCGAGCAGGGCGTCGACGGCCTGGAGGTCACGAGCCTCGACGGCCTGGCGGAACGGGTGCATGGGAAGACCTTAGTCGGACCATCGCCTCCGATCATCGAACATTCGTTCTATTGTTGGACGATGGCGAGGACGCGGTTCGTGTGGGTGCGGCCCGCCTTCGCGCCCGTCGAGATGCCGGGGCTGGTGCTCGAGTGGCGCCGCGACCCGGAGGGCGCGTGGCGGGCGCTGGTGACCTGGGTGGAGACCCGCGGTCGCGTGGTGACCGCCTGGGTGCCTGCCGACGAGCTGCGGCCGGTCGAGGCGCAACCACGCACGGGGTCGTCGTACGGCTGAGCGGCGGGTCAGGGCTGGTCCCGTTCGCTGGCGTCGGCCTCGCGCATCAGGTCGGACACCAGCCGCTGGCCCTCGGTGATCGTCTCGTTGAGCATCTCCAGTCCCGTGTCCGGCCGGCCCGCCTCGAGCGACCACTTCGCCGCCGCCATACCCTGGATCAGGCTGTCGTTGATCTCCACCGCGTGCCGGAGCCGGAGGTTGCGCGCCTCCTGCAGGGACCGCTCCTCCTCCGCCCGCCGGAGCCGTTCGGAGGCGTCGCCGAGGACGAACCCGATGAGCAGCAGCGGCACCGCTCGCGACAGCCAACCCAGGATCGAGAGGTCCACGCCCTTCGCGAGCACCCAGATCCCGATCAGCGCCAGGCCGACGACGCCGGCGCCCGCGCCGGCCCATCGCCCCCAGGCGACCGCCGCCAGACTGATCGGAAGCACGTACAGCATGGTGACGGCGATCGCGGCGTCGTCGCCGAGGGCGAACCGCAGGACGGTCACCGCACCGAAGAGGACGACGCACACCACCGCGGCGAGGCCGCGCCGCTGCTGGAACCAGGGACGCACCCCCGGCGCCGGGGGTGCGCGGAGCTCACGGGCCGACATGGTTCTCCTTCGCGATCGGGTGCTGACTACACCACGTTGCCATTCTCGTCGAAGGACCTTCGTCCCGCGGGTGGATGACCCGGGGCCACTGGGGACGGACCCGTCCGCGTGATTGCATCGAGACATGGACACGCTGCAGATTCCCTCGGGAGCCGTCGTCGTTGGCATCGACGGCTCGGAGCACTCGACTCGCGCCCTCGCATGGGCCGCTGACCAGGCCGGACGCGACCGGCGACCGCTCGTGATCGTGCACGCCCTCGGCGTGCTGGACCCGTACTGGCTGGTGCAACCCGGCGTCGACGCGCAGGCACTCAAGGAGTCGATGATCGCGGGAGCGAAGGAGGTGCTCGCCGAGGCGCGGGACAGCGTCATCGCGGAGCACCCCGGCCTCGAGGTCTCCATCGGCTGGAAGTCCGCAGACGCCCGTCACCTCCTGATCGAGGCCTCCGAGCACGCCGGCCTCGTCGTGGTCGGGTCCCGGGGACGCGGACCGGTCAAGCGGCTGCTGCTCGGCTCGGTGTCGCTGGGCCTGACCCGGCACGCCCACGCGCCCGTGGCGGTCGTCCGGCCCGGGGCTGACGAGAACGCCAACGACGGCGTCCTGGTCGGCGTCGACGGCACCGAGGAGTCGCTGCCGACCCTCGACTACGCCTTCCGCATCGCCGCGTCCCGTGGCGCCCCGCTCACGGTCGTCCACTGCTTCTGGGACTACGAGTCCGCGGTCCTCGGCGCCGGTCTGGTCGACGGCGACAACGAGCGGTACGCCGAGATCCGGCTGGTCGTCGCGGAGACCCTGGCCGGGTTCCGGGAGAAGTACCCTGACGTCCCGGTGCGGGTCGAGCTCGCGCGCGGCCTCGCCGACGAGGTCATGCTCGGGCTCGCCGACAAGAACGACGTCGCGGTCGTCGGTTCGCGCGAGCGCTCGTCGCTCAGCGACCTGATCCTCGGCTCGGTTGCGGGAGCGCTCGTCGAGCACGCGTCCTGCACCGTGATCGTCGTCCCGCGCTCCTGAGCCGACCCCGCGGGAGCTGGGTCAGCGCCGCACGCCCGCCCCGCGCGGGATGTGGATCGGCACGCCGCGCTCCCCGACGTACACGTCCAGGATCGCGTGGTTGGCGGTCGTCCCCAGGAAGCTCTGGTTGGCCACGAGCACGCTGCGGCCGGCGAAGGTGACGTTCGACGGGGTGTCGAACGGGACCGGTGAGCCGTTCTCGCCGGTGACCGGCAGCGCCGGCACCCGCTCGACCTCGGCGAACTCCTCGTCGAGCACCACGAGCTGGTTGCTGCCGGCGTTGGCGACGTAGACCCGTCCCGAACGCGCGAAGCTGAAGCCGTCGGGCAGGTCCATCGGCCGGGACTGCCACAGCTTGGTGAGCGTCCGCTCTCCGCGCAGCGGGATCCGGTAGAGCTTGCCCTGGGCGACGGTGAGGTCGCCGAGGCCCAACGAGGTCTGCTGCATCACGAAGAGCGACCGGCGGTTCGGCGCGAGCGCGAGACCGGCCGTGCCGAACTCGATCCCGTCGAGCCGCTTGTCGGCGAGCCACACCCGGGCCCGACCGCCGCCCGGCGGCACCTTCCACAGCACGGCCTGGCCGTAGTCGGTGAGGTACAGCGAGCCGTCGGGGCCCCAGGCCGCGTAGTTCGGGATCGGCCCGGCGTCGTTGATGTTCGGGGTGCACCCGTCGCCCGGCAGCCCGAGCGGACAGGCGGGCAGGTCGCGGAGCCGGGAGTACGTCGTCCAGCGGCCGGTGTCGAGGTTGAGCCGGAGGACCTTGCCCGTGCTCTTCTCCAGCACGATCAGGCGACCGCGGGCGTCGACGTTGGCGACCTGGATGCCGTGGCTGGCCGCGAGGTCCTGGCCCGGCACCTCCCACGACCTCAGCAGGTCACCGCGGCGGGTCCACTCGCGGACGACCGATGGCAGGCTGTCGCCGCGCATGTTGGAGAAGGTGCCGGCGTACACGCGGCCGTTGGGGTGGAGGACCACGTTCGCCGGGAAGCCCGGCGCCTGGACCATCGCCAGCACCTTGGTGTGCCAGCGCTCACGCTCGGCCACCGTGCTGGCAGCCGTGCTGGATCCGCCGGCGGGCAGGAGCGCCACCAGCAACGCGGCGATCAGCGCGGCGAGGGCGAGGGGCGTACGTCGTACCGGCATCACAGCTTGTCCAGCACCTCTCGCGCGGCCCTCTCCCCCGCGCGAACGGCGCCGTCCATGAACCCCGACCAGTACGTCGACGTCTCGGTGCCGGCCCAGTGCACGCGACCGAACGGGCGGCGGATCTCCGAGCCGTGGCTGGTGATCACACCCGGACGCGGCAGGGCGATCGGGCCGCCGCCGGTCCAGCGCTCGAGGGTCCAGTCGTGCTCGGTGTACTCGATCGGGTGGAGGGCTTGCTCGCCGAACATCTCGGCGAAGCCCTCCAGCACCGCGCGCTTCCGCTCGGCCCGCGGGAGCCGGCCGTAGGTCTTCCAGGTCGAGCCGCCGACGAAGGCCAGCAGCACGCCCGGCCCGCCGGACGCCGGCGTGTTGTCGAAGACCGCCCGGGTCGCGCCCTCGTGCGCCAGACCGGAGCCGGAGAGCCCGTCGGCGCGCCAGAACGGCGTCTCGTAGACCGCGTCGCACTTCATCAGGTTGCCCATCGGCATGTTCGACAGCAGGTGGCGGCGCCGAGCCGGAAGCTGGGGGTGCCAGTCGATGTCCAGCACGAGCGGCGGCGGGCACGCGACGACGACCCGTTTGGCGCGGACCGTGCCGCGGTCGGTGTGCACGTGGGCCCAGCCGTCGCGCTGGACGATCCGGCGCACCGGCGCACGGAGGGCGACCCGGTCGCCGAGCTCGCGGGCCATCCGGATCGGCACCATCTGCGAGCCGAGCCGGAAGCGCGACTCCTGGGCGCCTCCCGCCGTGCTGGAGGAGCGCTCGAAGGTGCCGACGTTGCGCTCGTTGCCGGCGGTCGCGATGAACCACGCGAGGAAGAGCACCGACACGTTGCCGGCGTCGGAGCCCCAGCTCGGCTGGAAGTAGCACTTGAGGAGGGTGTCGGTGTCGGTCGACAGGGTCTGCTTCGCGACCCACTGCTTCACCGTCTGCGCGTCCCACTCGGCGGCCTGCGGGTGGCTCCACGGCGCGTCGACGGCGATCTCGGCCGCCATGCTGTTGATCCGCTGCTGGAGCAGCGCGGCGTCGATGAGGATGCTCGGGTCCGGCGGGACGGTGCCGGTGTACGTCGAGCGCCGGCCGTTCTTGATGTAGACGTTCTCGCCCTCGACGTACTCCTTGAAGGTCTTCACGCCGAGCTCGTCGGAGAGCTTCAGGATCCGGTCCTGGGTCGGGCCCACGAACGCGCCACCGGCCTCGATCACGCCCCCCGCCCGGAGGTGGTGGTTGAGCACCCGGCCGCCGACCCGGTCCCGAGCCTCGACGACGAGGACCCTGGCGCCGCGCGCCCGCAGCTTCCGGGCCGCGGTCAGGCCGGAGATGCCGGCGCCGACCACGACGACGTCGACACGGTCGGGCAACGGCCCGCTGACCGAGGCGCCCTGGGCCGACGCCGGGGCCCAGAGGCCCCCGACCGCGCCGGCCGCTCCCGCCGTACCGACGGCGAGCCCACCGAGAATTTGCCGACGACCGATTCCAGGTCCCATGTCCACCCTCGCGCTATCAGGTCACTTGTCCTAGACCCTAACGAGATCCTCCCGCACTCGTTACGTCAGGCACCGTAAAGTGACTGCGAGGGAAGGAGGGCCCGATGGGGAGGATGCCGCTTGCGCAGCGACGGCAGCAGCTCGTCGACGCCGCGATCGCCGTGCTCACCCGCGAGGGCGTGCCGAAGGCGACCACCCGCGCGATCGTCGCCGAGGCCGGCACCTCGCTGAGCGTCTTCCACTACTGCTTCGACTCCAAGCAGGAGCTCCTCGACGCGGTCATCAAGACCCTCGTCGGCAACTCGGTCGACCTCGCCGAGGCATCGTTCGAGGCGAGCGCGTCCCGCCAGGAGATGATCCGGTCCGGCCTCGAGGCCTACTGGGCCCACGTCACCTCGACGCCCGACCAGCACCTGCTGACCTACGAGCTCACCCAGTACTGCCTGCGCACCCCCGGCTACGGCGCGGTCGCCCGCCAGCAGTACGACCACTACGCCCACGCCTTCGTCGCGCTCCTCGACGCGATCGGCGCCGAACCGGCCGTGCCGCTGCCCGCGATCGGGCGCTACCTCGCCGCGATGATCGACGGGCTCACCCTCGACTGGCTGGTCCGCCGCGACGACAACAGCGCCCGCCAGGTGCTCGACCTGCTGGCGCACCACATCGACGAGGTCATGCTCAAGCCGGAGCCGGCCCGCGCCTGAGCGGGGTCAGCCCTCGTCGTCGTCGTCGGTCGCGAAGTCCTCGTTGTGGGTGCCCGGACGCGGCGCCCATGGCAGCTCCCTCGCCGGCCGTACCACGACCAGCCGGTCGCCGCGGGCGAGCAGGGTCACCACCGGGTCGAAGTAGCGGTAGACCTTCTCGTCGCGCACGACGGCGATGACCTGGTCCGGCAGTGACTGCGGGGGCACGCCGACCTCGGAGACCAGCAGGTCGCGCTCGGCGACCTCCAGGCCGTCGCCGTAGGTCAGCAGGTCCTCCATCACCGTGCCGAGGGTCGGCGACAGCGTCGAGAGGCCGAGCAGCCGGCCGACCGCGTCGGCCGAGATGATGACGGAGTCGGCTCCGGACTGGCGGATCAGCGGTGCGTTCTCCTGCTCCCGCACGGCCGCGACGATGAACGCGTCCGGGTTGAGCTGGCGCACCGTGAGGGTGGCCAGCACGTTGGTGTCGTCGCGGTCGGTGGTGACGATGACCTGGTCGGCGGTCGCGATGCCGGCGCGCCGGAGCACCTCCCGCCGGGTCGCGTCGCCGGTGATCACCGCGAGGTTGTCGGCGTGGGCCTCGGCCAGCGCCACCGGACTCGGGTCGACGATGACGACGTGGTCGCGCTCGAGCCCGTTGTTGACGAGGGTGTCGACGGCGCTACGGCCCTTGGTGCCGTAGCCGATGACGACCACGTGGTGTCCCATGTGCTTCCTCCAACGGGCGATGCGGAACATCTCGCGCCCGCGTTGCGCGAGCACTTCGAGCGTGGTGCCGATCAACAGCACCAGGAACGCGATGCGGAGCGGGGTGATGACGAAGGCGTTCACCAGGCGGGCCTGGTCGGACACCGGCGCGATGTCGCCGTACCCGGTCGTGCTGAGGGTGACCGTCGTGTAGTAGATCGCATCGACCAGCGAGACCGTGCCGAGGGGGTCCGTCGGCGTGGCGTCGCCGGCGTCGCGGTAGCCGCTGCGGTCGATCATCACCAGCAGGACGGTGCCGGCCAGGATGCCGAACGCCGCGAGCAGCCGTCGCCCGAGCTCCCACCACGGCGAGCGGGTGTGCTCGGGTAGCGCGATCAGGCTTGCGCCCTGGCTGGCGCCCTGTGACGAGAGGTCGTGCACAGCCGCGAATCTAGTCGAGAGTCGGCTCGCCGCCGCGTTCCCTCGCCTGCTGCACCCGGTTGCGCAGCCGGGAGACCAGCTCGCGGCGGGCGCGAGTGGTCATCTCCTGCGGGAACACGGTGTCGAACGCGGCGTTCACCGATGCTCCGATGAGTACGGCGAGCGCCACGATGTAGAGCCAGAGCAGGACGGCGATCGGGGCGGCGAGCGGACCGTAGATGGAGCGGGAGTCGGTGGCGGTCACGGTGATCACCCAGCGCAGGACGTAGGACCCCAGGATCCACGCGACCAGGGCGAACGTCGCGCCGGGCAGGTTGAAGCTCCAGTTGGTCCGGACCGGCACCGACACGTGGTAGAGCGTCGCCAGGAAGCAGATGCAGATGAGCACGACCGTCGGCCAGTAGAAGTTCATCAGGAAGTCGGCCCGGTTCGGCAGCCAGTCGCGGACCAGGGTCGGGCCGGCGACCACCAGCGGGATCGAGATCGCGCCGGTGATGAGCGCGAGGATGTAGAGGACGAAGGAGAGCGCCCGGGTCTTGACGATCCCGCGGTGCCCGCCGAGCCCGTGCATGATCGTGATGGTGTCGACGAAGACGTTGAGTGCCCGCGAACCCGACCACAGGGCGAGCACGAACCCGACCGAGATGACGTCGAACCGGCCGCCCCGCAACACCTGGTTGAGCGTCGGTTCGATGACCTGGTTGACCGCCCGGTCGGTGAGGAAGGTCGAGAACAGTTCGACGACGGCCTCGCGGATGTCCTGGATCTGCGCCGCGCTGAAGCTGTCGGAGACGTAGCCGACGCCGCCGATGAGGGCGAAGATCAGCGGCGGCACCGACAGCACCGCGAAGAACGCCGCCTCCGCGGCCAGGCCCGTCACCCGGTACTTGAGACAGGAACCGACGGTGGTGACGATCAGCCTCCAGAGCGTGTGGAGGACCTTCCGGAGGAGGGTGCGATCGGCCGGGACGACGCCTGCCGCCGCCTTCCCCGGGTCCTCAGCCTCCACGCCGGCAACGGTAGTGGCACGCGACACCGGGAGCCGGCACGCCTCGCGCGACCGGCTCCCGGCGTCGTGCTGATCACACCAGGGCTGGCGCCCTCTCGGCGGGCTCGCCGGCCGCCGCCGGCTCGGACGCTGCGTCCGCCTCGGGCGCGCCGTGGTCGTCGACCATCGTGGTCTCGTCGAACGGGTCGTCACCCGCGAGCACCCGGTCCAGCTGCGACCGGTCGATGCCGCCGGTCCAGGTGGCGACGAGGACGGTGGCGACCGCGTTGCCGGCGAAGTTGGTCAGCGCCCGGCACTCGGACATGAACCGGTCGATGCCGACGATCAGGCCGACGCCGTCGACGAGCTCCGGACGGTGCGAGCTCAGCCCGCCGGCGAGGGTCGCCATGCCCGCGCCGGTGACGCCCGCGGCGCCCTTCGAGGCGATCATCATGAACAGCAGCAGCGAGACCTGCTCGCCGATCGACAGCGCGTCGCCCATGGCCGTGGCGATGAACAGCGACGCCATCGTCAGGTAGATCGCGGTGCCGTCGAGGTTGAACGAGTAGCCGGTCGGCACCACGACGCCGACGGTGGGCTTGTCGACACCGGCGTGCTCCATCTTCGCGATCAGCCGCGGCAGCGCCGACTCGGAGGACGACGTCGACAGGATCAGCAGGAACTCGCGACCGAGGTAGCGCAGCAGCGAGAAGATGTTGACGCCCGTCGCCAGCTTGAGGATCCCGCCGAGCAGCACGAAGACGAACAGCGCGCAGGTGACGTAGAAGCCGATCATCAGCACCGCGAGGCTCTTGAGGGCGTCGACGCCGGTCTCGCCGACGACCCCGGCGATCGCACCGAACGCGCCGACCGGCGCGAGCCACATGATCATCGCGAGCACCCGGAACACGAGGCGCTGGACGTGCCCGACACCGCGGAGCACCGGCGTACCGGCCGGGCCCATGGCCTGGAGCGCGAAGCCGACCAGGAGCGCGACCAGCAGCGTCTGCAGGACCTCACCCGAGGTGAGGGCCGACAGCATCGAGTCCGGCACGATGCCGAGCAGGAAGTCGGTCGTGCTGGCGTGCGCCGTCTCGGCGGCCTGCTCGGCGCCGGCGGGCGCGGTCGCCTCCGTGATGTGCAGGCCGGCCCCCGGGTTCAGCAGGTTGCCGACGAGCAGGCCGATCGCCAGCGCGGCGGTCGACATGACCACGAAGTAGAGCATCGCGAGGCCCCCGACCTTGCCAACCCGCGCGGCGCTGGCCACCGAGCCGACTCCGAGGACGATCGTGCAGAAGATGACCGGCTGGATCATCATCTTGATCAGGGCCACGAACGCCTGCCCGAGCGGCTTGAGCTCGACGGCGAACGACGGCGCGGCCATGCCGACGGCGATGCCGGCGGCGACCGCGACGATGACGGCGATGTACAGGTAGTGCGTGCGGTCCCGGCGGGCCTTCCTGGCTGCGGGAGGGGTGGTGACCCGGTTGTCGGTGGGGTGACTCATTGGTTGACCTCCTGAGGTGCCGGGGCGCGTCCCGGTTCGCTGCCGACTCTCCCGACGGCAGTGACCTGCGTCACCGTTGCGTTCGTTGTGTTCGTGACGCGCGCCACATCGGGGCCGTCCTGCTGCGCCACAATGGCGGCGTGCGTCGTCCCCGGCCCCTGGCCGACCTCTCGGTCGCCCGGCAGATCCTGCTGCTGCAGGTCGGCGTGGTCGTGGTGCTCGTCGCCGCCGCGATCGCGCTGACGGCGTACGACGCGCGCCGCGACGTCCGCGAGCACGCGACCGACCGCGCGGTCGCTGTCGCCGAGGCCGTGGCGGACTCCCCCACCGTGCGCACCGCGGTCGCGTCGCCGGACCCCACCGCGGTGCTCCAGCCGTACGCCGAGCAGGTGCGGGTCGACACCGACACCGACTTCGTCGTCGTGATGGGCCTGGACCGCACCCGCTACACCCACCCGAACCCCGACAACATCGGCAAGCCGTTCGTCGGCGACCTCGGCGGGGCGCCCGACGGAGAGGTCTTCACGCAGGAGGCCACCGGGACGCTCGGACCCTCGGTGCGCGCCGTCGTACCGGTCCGGGACGGCGACCGGGTCGTGGCGCTGGTCTCGGTCGGCATCACCGTCAGCGACATCGACCGCCAGCTCCGCCGCGACGTGGTCGTGATCCTGCTGTGTGCGGGTGCGGTGCTCGCGGTCGGCCTCGTCGGCGCGGGGCTCGTCAGCCGACGGCTGCGGCGGATGACGCACGGCATGGGCGAGCGCGAGATCGCGCGGATGTACGAGTACTACTCGGCGGTGCTGCACGCGGTGCGCGAGGGACTCCTGCTCCTCGGCCCGGACGGCCGGGTCGAGCTGGTCAACGACGAGGCGCGGCGGCTGCTCGGCCTCCCCGACGACGTGATCGGGCGCCAGGTCGGCGACCTCGGGCTCGCACCGGGTCTGGTCGCCGCCGCGCTCGGCCGCACCGCGGAGTCCGACGACCTCTACCTCGCCGGCGACCGGATGCTCGTCGTCTCGACGGCGCCCGCCCGCTGGGAGGGCCGCGCGGTGGGCTCGGTGGTGAGCCTGCGCGACCACACCGAGCTCCGCTCGGTGACCGGTGAGCTGGACCTCGTCCGGCGGCTGACCGAGTCGCTGCGCTCGCAGAACCACGAAGCCGCCAACCGGCTGCACACCGTCGTGTCGCTGATCGAGATGGGTCGTCCGGAGGAGGCGGTGGACTTCGCCACCGAGGAGCTCCAGGTCGCCCAGCTCCTCGCCGACCGGGTGGTCGGCGCCGTGGACGACCCCGTCCTCGCCGCGCTGCTGCTCGGGAAGTCCGCCGAAGCGGCCGAGCGGGGCATCGACCTGGCGATCACCGGGAGCGTCACCGACACCGGCGACCTCCCCCGCCGCGACCTGGTGACCGTGCTCGGGAACCTCGTCGACAACGCCCTCGACGCGGTGACCGACGCGGAGGAGCGCCGGGTGACCGTGCACCTCGAGCGTGACGACCGGGTGCTGACGATCGACGTCCAGGACAGCGGCGCCGGCCTCGACGACGAGGCCGCTGCCCGGGTCCTGCAGCGCGGCTGGACGACCAAGGCCGCGCCAGGCGAGGGTCGCGGGCTCGGGCTGGCGCTCGTCGTACAGGTCGCGCGGCGGCACCACGGCGAGGTCACCGTCGGCCGGTCGGCCCTGGGCGGGGCGCGGTTCACCGTCGTCCTGCACCACGAGCACCACGAGGAGCCGGCATGACGGTGCGGGTGGTGGTCGTCGAGGACGAGGTGCGAGCGGCGGAGGCGCACGCGTCGTACGTCGCGCGGGTGCCCGGCTTCGAGGTCGCCGGCGTGGCGCACTCGCTCACCGACACGATGCGGATCCTCGACGCCGAGCGGGAGCACGGCCGCCAGGTCGACCTGCTGCTGCTCGACATGAACCTGCCCGACGGACACGGCCTCGGCCTGCTGACCCGGGTCCGCGCCGCCGGACACCTCTGCGACGTGATCGCGGTGACGGCGGCCCGGGACACCGACGTGGTGCGGCACGCGGTCGCGCAGGGAGTGGTGCTCTACCTGCTCAAGCCGTTCACGTTCGCGACCTTCCGCACCAAGCTCGAGCAGTACGCCGCCTACCGCGAGCACCTCGCGTCAGCGCCCCGCGAGGTCGTCCAGGACGAGGTCGACCGGCTGCTCGGCTCGCTCCGCCCGACCGGCACGGCTCCGCTTCCGAAGGGCATGAGCGCCGAGACGCTCCGCGAGGTCACCTCCGCCGTCCGCGCCGCGGCCGCCGACGGCCTGTCGGCCAGCGAGGCGGCAGCAGCCGTCGGCACCTCTCGGGTCACTGCCCGGCGCTACCTCGAGCACCTCGCCGCGATGGGGCTGGCCGACCGGCAGCCGCGCTACAGCGGCGGTGGCGGGCGGCCCGAGGTGGCCTACCACTGGCGCTGAGGCCGTTCTCCACAGCCCGGGTCGAGGGACTCCCGCTCGACGGTCCGAGCGAGAACGATGACGCCATGAACACCTCATCTCGGGAGCCCTACCGACCGGTCCTCGCCACCGATGCCGACGTCACCACGATGTGGCGGACCATCATCAGTCCCCTCGGCTGGCACGACGCACGGGTGTACGTGCTCCTCGTCGACGGTGACCGTCGGCCGACCTCGGTCATCGTCGAGATCGACGAGATCCCCGACCGGTTCACCGAGGAGGATGCGCACGCGCTCATGCAGGTCTACGCCCACCTGCTCGGCGACCATGCCGGCGAGCATGCCGACGGCGGGTCGGTCGCCGTCCTCGTCTGCCGTCCCGGCCCACCGCACCTCACGGACGACGACCGCGAGTGCTGCCGCCACCTGTACGCCGCCGGCCGCGCGGCCGACGTACCGCTGGAGCTGCTGCACCTCGGCACCGACACCGCCATCGTCCCCGTGCCGATGGACGAGGTCCTCCCCCGCACCGCGTGAACCGGTCGAGCAGGACCCCGAGGTCGAGCGCCGCCGCACTACCTCGGTGCTCGAGCCGCTCCCTCGGTGCTGTGACGAGTCAGAACGCCGAGGGAGCGCACGCTTCGCTGCCCTTGCGAACCGAACGCTGAGTTACAGCGGAAACAGCACCACCGGAGCGCCGGCTACGACAGCTCGAGACCGGGGTAGAGCGGGTGCTTGTCGAGCATCTCGGCGGAGGCGTCCTTGACCTTGTCGGCGACGCCGTCGCCGAGGACGTACGACGCCTGCGACGGGGTGCCGGCCTTGGTCGTGCCGGGCTGGGTGTTCTGCAGGACGTGCACGATCAGCTCGGCGACCCGGTCGAACTCGTCCTTGCCGAAGCCACGGGTGGTCAGCGCCGGGGTGCCGAGCCGGATGCCGGAGGTGTACCAGGCGCCGTTCGGGTCGGCCGGCACCGAGTTGCGGTTGGTCACGACACCGGCGTCGAGCAGCGCCGACTCGGCCTGGCGGCCGGTCAGGCCGAACGACGTCACGTCGAGCAGCACGATGTGGTTGTCGGTGCCGTCGGTGACCAGCTTCGCGCCGCGCGACATGAAGCCCTCGGCCAGCGACTTGGCGTTGTCGGCGATCTGCTGCGCGTAGGTCTGGAACGCCGGCTGGCGGGCCTCGGCGAGCGCGACCGCCTTGGCCGCCATCACGTGCGAGAGCGGACCGCCGAGCACCATCGGACAGCCGCGGTCGACCGACGAGGCGTACTCCTCCTGGGCGAGCACCAGACCACCACGCGGGCCGCGGAGCGACTTGTGCGTCGTGGTCGCGGTGATGTGGGCGAACGGGACCGGGTCCTCGTCGCCGGTGAACACCTTGCCCGCGACCAGGCCCGCGAAGTGCGCCATGTCGACGAAGAGGGTGGCGCCGACCTCGTCGGCGATCTCGCGCATCTTGGCGAAGTTGATGCGGCGCGGGTAGGCGGAGTAGCCCGCGACCAGGACCAGCGGCTTGAACTCCTTGGCCTTCGCCCGCACCACGTCGTAGTCGAGCAGGCCGGTCACCGGGTCGGTGCCGTACTGCTGCTGGTGGAACATCTTGCCGCTGATGTTGGGGCGGAAGCCGTGCGTCAGGTGACCGCCCGAGTCGAGGGACATGCCGAGCAGCCGCTGGTTGCCCAGCTCGTGGCGCAGCGTCTCCCACTCCTCGTCGGTGAGCTCGTTGACGTTCTTCTTGCCGTACTTCTCCAGCCACGGCCCCTCGACCCGGTGGGCGAGGATCGACCAGTAGGCCACCAGGTTGGCGTCGATGCCGGAGTGCGGCTGCGCATAGGCGTACGGCGCACCGAACAGCTCGCGTGCGTGCTCGGCCGCGAGCGACTCGACCGTGTCGACGTTCTGGCAGCCGGCGTAGAAGCGGTGACCGACCGTGCCCTCGGCGTACTTGTCGCTGAACCAGGTGCCCATGGTCAGCAGCACGGCCGGCGATGCGTAGTTCTCGCTGGCGATCAGCTTCAGGGACGCCCGCTGGTCGGCGAGCTCCTGGCGGGTGGCGTCGGCGATCCGCGGCTCGACGGACGCGATCACCTCCAGCGCCTGCTGGTAGGCACTGCTGACGACGCTGCTGGAGACGCTGCTGGAGACCGGGTCGCTCATGCGGAACAGCCTAGGGCGGAAGGCTGTTCAGATCACCGTGACCCCTGCTCTTGGCCGATCCCCGGCGTGTGACGTGGGTCGCACGCCCCGCGGCGGCACGGGGGCGCCCGGGTCGAAACGTCCGGATCGTGAGACGTGCGTCCGCATCATGAGATTCGGATTTGTGGACAGTCAGTCCGCAGACTGAGACTGGTTGACATGGTCTCTGCTGCAACCCATGCGTTCCTCGTGGTACGTCGCCACGTGGACTTCGGGCGCACCCGCAGCATGATGTGTTGGCCTCGCTGATCCGCCTCGCTCCTTTCCCGCAGCCGCGCACGCATCCCGCGCCCATCAGCGAAGGACCACCCTCCCGCCATGCCTGACCTGCGCTACCAGTCCCAGCCCGCTCAGCACACCGACATCCCCCGCCCTCGCCGTGCCGAGGGTCAGTGGTCGTTGGGCTACACCGAGCCGCTGAACAAGAACGAGCAGTCCAAGAAGGACGACGACGCGCTCAACGTGCGCGACCGGATCCTCTACATCTACTCCAAGCGCGGCTTCGACTCGATCGACCCTGCCGACCTCCGCGGTCGCATGCGCTGGATGGGCCTCTACACCCAGCGCAAGCCCGGGATCGACGGCGGCAAGACGGGAGCCCTCGAGGAGGAGGAGCTCGACGACCGCTACTTCATGCTGCGGGTCCGCTCCGACGGCAAGCTGCTCTCCCCCGCCGCGGTCCGCGCCCTCGGCGAGATCGGCGTCGACTTCGCCCGCGACACCGCCGACGTCACCGACCGCGAGAACATCCAGTACCACTGGATCCGGATCGAGGACGTCCCCACGATCTGGGAGCGGCTCGACGCCGTCGGCCTGCACTCGCTCGAGGCGTGCGGCGACTCCCCGCGGCCGTTCCTCGGCTCACCGGTCGCCGGCGTCGCGGCCGACGAGATCATCGACGGCACGCCGGCGCTCGAGGAGATCGAGCGCCGCTACGTCGGCAACAAGGACTTCTCGAACCTCCCCCGCAAGTTCAAGACCGCGCTGACCGGCCACCCGAGCCACGACGTGTCCCCGGAGACCAACGACGTCTCCTTCGTCGGCACGGTCCACCCCGAGCTCGGCCCCGGCTTCGACGTGTGGGTCGGCGGCGGGCTCTCCACCAACCCGATGCTCGCCCAGAAGCTCGGCGTCTGGATCCCGCTCGACGAGGTCGCCGACGTGTGGGAGGGCGTGGCCTCGATCTTCCGCGACTACGGCTACCGCCGGCTCCGCTCGCGGGCCCGCCTCAAGTTCCTCGTCGCTGACTGGGGTGTCGAGAAGTTCCGCGAGGTGCTCGAGAACGAGTACCTCGGCAAGCAGCTGGTCACCAACCCCTCGCCGCCCTCGCCGGTCGGCCACCGCGACCACATCGGCGTGCACCCCCAGAAGGACGGCAAGTTCTACATCGGCGTCGCCCCGACCGTCGGCCGCGTCTCCGGCACCCTGCTGGTGCAGCTGGCCGACCTGCTCGACGAGTACGGCGCAGCCGGGGCCCGCTTCACGCCGTACCAGAAGATCGTGCTGATCGGCGTCGACGAGGACAAGGTCGACGCCCTGGTCGCCCGGCTCGACGAGATCGGCCTCTCCGCCGAGCCGTCGAACTGGCGCCGCAACACCATGTCGTGCACCGGCATCGAGTTCTGCAAGCTCGCGATCGTCGAGACCAAGAACCGTGCCCGCGACCTGATCGACGAGCTGGAGCGCCGCTTCCCGGGCCTCGACACCCCGATCACGGTCAACGTCAACGGCTGCCCCAACGCCTGCGCTCGGACCCAGGTCGCCGACATCGGACTCAAGGGTCAGCTCGTCCTCGACGACGGCAAGCAGGTCGAGGGCTTCCAGGTTCACCTCGGCGGCGCCACCGGGCTCGGCGCGAACTTCGGCCGCAAGCTGCGCGCCCACAAGGTGACCAGCGCCGGGCTCGACGACTACATCACCAATGTCGTCAGCAACTACCTGGCCGACCGCAAGGACGACGAGATCTTCGCCGACTGGGTCGCCCGCGCGGACGAAGAGCTGCTCCGCGGCGACAAGGTCCTGGAGCCCCTCGCATGAGCGACCGCGCGCAGCCGTTCCACTGCCCCTACTGCGGCGAGGGCGACCTCTGGCCGCACGAGGCGTCCGACGCCGCCCCCCAGGGCGGGTGGGAGTGCCGGTCGTGCCTGCGCGCGTTCTCGCTGAAGATGCTCGGCCTGCTGCGTCCGGGAGGTGATCGCTGATGAACGCCGTCACCGCCAAGGCGCGCCTCGCCCGGGGCGCCGACACCGCGGGCCGCTCGCCGGAGGAGCTGCGCGAGATCGTGTCCCACTGGGGCGCCGAGCTCGAGCTGGCTCCGGCCGAGGTGATCATCGAGTGGGCTGCTGCCACGTTCGGCGAGCGCTTCTGCGTGACCTCGTCGATGGGTGACGCCGCGCTGGCGCACCTCGCGTCCAAGGTCGTGCCCGGGCTCGACGTCGTCTTCCTCGACACCGGCTACCACTTCGCCGAGACCATCGGCACGGCCGACGCCGTCAAGCACACGCTGCCGGTCAACCTGCTGTCGATCACGCCGGTGCAGAGCGTGGCCGAGCAGGACGCCGAGTACGGCAAGGACCTCTACAAGCGCGACCCCGACCTGTGCTGCAAGCTGCGCAAGGTGCAGCCGCTGCAGGAGGCACTGTCGGGCTACGACGCCTGGGCGACCGGCCTGCGCCGCGCCGAGACCCACAACCGGGTCATCGCGCCGGTCATCGGCTGGGACGCCAAGAAGGGCAAGGTCAAGGTCTCTCCACTGGCTCGTTGGACCGACGAGCAGATGGAGCGCTACATCGCGGACAACGGAGTCCTCGTCAATCCCCTGGTGTACGACGGCTACCCCTCGATCGGGTGCTGGCCGTGCACGCGCCGAGTAGCCCCGGGCGAGGACCCTCGTAGCGGGCGCTGGGCCGGCACCAACAAGACCGAGTGCGGGATCCACTCCTGATCCACGCCCTCCGTTGACTCACTGACCGATTCACCTGCACCACACGAGAGGAGACAGCTGCTGATGTCCGCTCCTGCACTGGTTGCCCTGGCTCATGGCAGCCGGGATGCCCGCTCCGCCGCGACGGTGACCGCCCTCGTCGCCGAGGTCAAGGCGCTTCGCCCCGACCTCCGCATCGAGAAGGCGTTCCTCGAGCTCGCCAAGCCGAACTTCCAGACCGTCGTCGACAAGCTGGTCCGGGCCGGCTTCGACGAGATCGTCGTCGTACCGCTCCTGCTCAACGAGGCGTTCCACGCGAAGGTCGACGTGCCCGAGGTGATCGCCGAGGCGACCGCCCGGCACCCCGGTCTCCAGATCCGCGCGACCGACGTGCTCGGTCTCGAGGCGCGCTTTCTCGAGGTGCTCGACGAGCGGATGCGGGAGGCCCTCAAGGAGGCCCGGGTCCGTGAGCTCGACGCGCTCGTGCTCGCGGCAGCCGGATCCTCCGACCCGCTCGCCAACCAGGCCGTCGCCCGGCTGGCGCGGGTCTGGGGCACCCACCACAAGCTGCCCGTGACGGGGGCCTTCGCCGCC
>NZ_JACEHF010000260.1 GCF_014180685.1 Nocardioides pelophilus
CGGCCGACGTCGAGGAACAGGGCGCCGCCGGCGCCCTCGGTCACGGCGGGCAGCCACCAGGGAGCGAGCAGCACGGCCGGCACCGCGAGCGCGGTCGCCGGCGGACCCCAGGCGGACCGGTCCCGGACCGCGCCCCGCACGACCACCGCCGCGGTCGCGATCACGACCGCGCCGAGGATGGCGCACAGCCACCACATCACGGGCGCGACAGCGGTGAGGAGCGCGAGCAGCAGGCCGGCCCGCCACGCGGCGCGCCAGCGGCGCGACGCGTCGGGCTCGGCGAAGCCGAGGGCGGCGTGGGCGAGCCACGGCAGCGTCGCCGCTGCGAGGACGACACCCCAGCGGCCGCCTCCCCAGGCGCCCGCGACCAGCGGAACCAGGGCGTAGGTGACCGAGCCCCAGAGCAGGAGCCACCGCGGGGCGCCGTACTTGCTGATCAGGCGGCCGACCACACGCAGGAACCGCCACGCTCCCCAGAGCGCCAGCGGTGCGGCAGCGACGAGCAGCGTCGACACCGTCCCGACGGTGCCGAGCACCGTCGCCAGCAGCGCCAGGGGCAGGACGTACGGCGGGGCGGGAACCGCGCTGCCGAACCCGGTCGGGTGCCAGCTCTCGTACTGCAGCCCCCACCAGTCGCCGGCGCTCCCCGGGGCTGGTGCGAGCGCGCCGCCGCTGACCGCGCCGAAGGCATCGCGGGCGCCGACCACGAACGCGATCGCCGTGACCGCCAGCGCGACCGCGACCGGGTCGGTGAGGAAGCGGGCCACCAGCCCGGTGTCCTCGAAGTCCTCCTCGTCGTCGGTCTTGTGACGCGCGACGGGCGGCGACGGGTCGCGCTCGGCGGCAGCGGCCCGGCGCCGCTCGGCGACGTCGGCTGCCTGGTTGGTGGCCGCCGCGGCCAGGTCGCTGACGAAGTCGAGACCGTGCCGGTAGGGCAGCCACCAAGGCGCCAGCAGGCGGTGTACCCGGTCGTGGTCGGGCGGCGCCGACTGACGCGCCCGGCGCTCCTTGCGCGCCTCGAGCAGCGGGCCCGGCCTGCTGTAGACGGACACCACGGCGGCCAGCTCGTCGAGCGCCTCGCCGACCGAGCGGACCACCAGGAAGCCCAGCATCCGCAGGACCGAGCCGAGCGCCAGCCGCACCGCCTGGAACGGCAGCGCCCGGGTGCGGCAGTTGGCGAGCAGGGTGAAGAGCGCGGCCCGGCGCTCCTGGTAGTGGGTGTGACGGCCGGTGAGCGGCGTCCGCCGGATGCCGCGGTGGGCGGCCTCGGCGTGGAACACCACGGCCTGCGGGACGGCGAGGGTCAGGTGGCCGGCGGCCGCGGCGCGCCAGCCGAGGTCGAGGTCGTTGCCGAACATCGGCAGGTGCTCGTCGAAGCCGCCGAGGTCCTCGAGCACCGAGCGCCGCACCAGCAGGCCCGCGCTGTTGACGGCGAGCACCTCACGGATCTGGTCGTGCTGGCCCTGGTCGTACTCGCCGCGCTCGAGCCCGGTCTCGCGGCGGCCCGTGCCGCTGATGGTGACGCCGATCTCGAGCAGGCGCTTGAGCGAGGGCCACTCCCGCAGCTTCGGACCGAGGAGGTCGGCGTCCGGACGGACCGCGCTGGCGCCGAGCAGCCGCTCGAGCGCGTCGGGCGCCGGGTTGCTGTCGTCGTGGAGCAGCCAGACCCACTCGGTGGCCAGACCGTGCTCGGGCAGCGCGGCGAGCGCCTGCGCCACCGCCTGGGGGTACGACGTACGGCCGGTCTCCCGCAGCACCACGACCGGAGTGGCGCGCGGGTCGTCACCGAGGCCGGTCTCGATCAGGTCGGCGCTGCCGTCCTTGCTGCCGGTGTCGACCGCGACCACCCCGGCGATCGGCGCGGTCTGCGCGCGGATCCCGTCCAGGACGGCGGGGAGCCACGATGCGCCGTCGTGGCTGACGAGAACCACCGCGACGTCGGACACGAGGAGCGAGCCTATCGGCGGTCCCTCAAGACGTTGAATCGGTCGCGCGCTTGCACGACCGCCCGGCGGGACCGGTCAAACAGCCTTCTTCTTCAGCTTGCGGCGCTCCCGCTCGGACAGGCCGCCCCAGATGCCGAAGCGCTCGTCCTTCATGAGCGCGGCCTCCAGGCACTCCACCCGGACCTCACAGGTCTGGCAGACCTTCTTGGCCTCGCGCGTCGACCCGCCCTTCTCAGGAAAAAATGCCTCCGGGTCGGTCTGAGCGCACAGCGCGCGCTCCTGCCAACCCAGGTCTTCGGTGTCCGCATCCTCGACAAGGAAGAGTTCTCTCACCGTTCCGGCCCCTTTCGACCCCCATATGTCGCCGCCCACGACATCTGCCCTGGCACCTCTTGATCGGCCACCCGACCCGATTGCTGAGCCATGAACGACACTAGTGGAATTACACGCATGTCATACCCCCAGAGTCAACCCCGAATCTGCTATAACCCCGGCCGTTATCACGCCTCCCCAGCGCCCCCGCGGTCGGGCGTGGCCCCCCAAGGGGCAGAGTTCTCCCCATGAAGAAGCTGACGGTGCTGTCGGGCGGCATGGGCGGTGCCCGGTTCCTCCAGGGCCTGCTGCACGGGATCACGACGGGCGCGCTGCCCGGCGTCGACGCCGACGCCGAGGTCACCGTGGTCGCCAACACTGCCGACGACTGGTGGATCCACGGCCTCAAGGTCTGTCCCGATCTGGACACCGTCATGTACACCCTGGGCGACGGCATCGACCGGGAGCGCGGCTGGGGACGGCGCGACGAGACCTGGAGCGTGAAGGAGGAGCTGGCGTCGTACGGCGTCGAGCCCACCTGGTTCGGCCTGGGCGACCGCGACATCGCCACCCACCTGGTGCGCACCCAGCTGCTCGACGCCGGCTACTCGTTGTCACAGGTGACCGAGGGCCTCTGCAAGCGCTGGCTCGCGCCGCTGTGGGGCGACCGGGTGCGGCTGCTGCCGATGACCGACGACCGGGTCGAGACCCACGTCGCGGTCGCCGACGCCGCGTCGCCCAGCGGCCGGCGGGTCGTGCACTTCCAGGAGTACTGGGTGCGGATGAAGGCCGAGGTGCCCGCCGAGACGGTCGTCGTCGTCGGGCTCGACGACTCGACCCCCGGCCCC
>NZ_JACEHF010000261.1 GCF_014180685.1 Nocardioides pelophilus
CCCACCGCCGGCCCTCCACCTCGCGGCGGATCCGGAGCACGTCGTCGGCGGTGGTCGCCACGTAGACGACCAGGTCGGGGTCCTCGGCGTACGCCGCCAGCTGGTCCATGGTCCGCCTACCTGCGCCCCGCCGCACCGGCGGGCGCCAGGTCGGGAAGGACCAGCGACCTCCGGTCGAGCCACTCCAGGGCGTGCGTGATCCCCGCCGCCAGGTCGTGCTCGGCGCACCAGCCGAGCAGCCGGGCGGCCTTGACGCTGCGGGTGAACGCACCGACCGTGTCTCCCCTGCGGCGCGGCGCCTCCACCACCCGCACCCGCTCGCCGGTGACGCTCTCGAAGGCCGCGACCAGCTCGCGGACCGTCGTCCCCCGGCCGGTCCCCAGGTTGATCGCCGCGTGCGGCGCCCCGCCGAGCGCCCGGTCGAACCTCTCGACCGCGGCGACGTGCGCCCGGGCGAGGTCCCAGACGTGCACGTAGTCCCGGATGCCGGTGCCGTCCCGGGTCGGGTAGTCCACACCGGTGATCGCGAACGGGACGCCGGCCCGGTGCGCCTCGACCAGCCGGCCCAGGGCATGGGTCGGGGCCCGCAGCTGGAGGCCGGTCCGGAGCAGGGGATCGGCTCCGACGGGGTTGAAGTAGCGCAGCGAGAGCACCCGCAGGTCCGTCGCCTCCGCGAGGTCGGCGAGCATGCCCTCCGCCACCGCCTTCGTCCGCGCGTACGGACTACCGGGGTTCCACCGAGACGCCTCGTCGACGGTGAGATCGGCGTCGGGCTCGTAGATCGACGCTGAGCTGCTGAACACGACGTCGGTCACCCCGCACGCCGCGAGCGTCTCGACGAGCTCGAGGGTCCCGACCACGTTGGTGCGGTAGTAGCCGCCGGGCGCGCTCACCGACTCCGGCACCACGATCCGCGCCGCGCAGTGCATGGCGGCGGTGATCCCGGGGTTCTCCTCGACGATCCTCCGGACGAGGGCCCGGTCGGCGATGTCGCCGTGGTAGGCCGCGCGGCCGCGCAGGAACTCGCGACGTCCGGTCGACAGGTCGTCGAGGATGACCGGCCGGTGGCCGGCCTCGACCATCGCCGACGCGATGGTGCTGCCGATGGAGCCGGCGCCCCCGGTGATCAGGACGTCCATGTCACCGGCNGTCACCGGCACCTCCCCGGGACCTCGGCCGGCACGCCCGCGGGGATCGGGTAGGCCACCACCCTGGAGAGCCGCAGGTCGTCGGGCACCGCGAAACCGGGTGGCAAGTCGGCAATCGATTTCTCGGCGAACCTACGCCGACCTGCGCGAGGTGTCGGTGACCCCGATACCCGGCAGCCGCCAGAACAGACGGTGGTCGAGCCATTCGCTGAGGTATTCGACCCCGGACGTGTAGCCCGATCCGCGGGCCTCGCCGAGCATCCGGGAGGCCAGGGTGACGTGGGTGGATTTCCACCGCCGGTGGCTGTCCTCCAGCGCTCGCAACAACGTTGAAAATTTCACCAGCTCGACGGCACTTCTTTCGTCCGCGGACGCCGCGAGATAGGCATCGGTCACCGTGTCCTGCCCCTCGCCGACCTCGGCGCGGACCGCGGGCACGCTCTCGAACGCCGGCGATCCCAGCCGCGTCGCCGGAGGCAGGCCGCACAGCCCCTCGAACCGTTTGTACTGCTCGGACTGGATCGCACTCGCGCCGTCGGTGAACTCGCGGAAGGTGTGGAACGCCTCGTAGCGCATGGTGGCGACGATCCGGAACAGCGAGGCGTTGCGATCCATGAACGCGACGACCTCCTCCAGCAGCCGGGTGGCGACGTCGTACTCGTGCTCGCGGAGAGCAACCACCGCGTCCCTCAACCGACGGTTCATCCCCGCGAACGCCATCTCGTGCGCCTGCAGGACGCGCATGAAGAAGTACTCGTCGTGCACCGTCGAGACGGGCTGGAGGGACAGCTCGATCCACTCCCCCGCCGTCGCGATCGGCGGGGTCGGTAGCTGCAGTAGCAGGGCGGGAAGGTCCGACTCGGGGTCGTGCGCGATCGCGGACAGCAGGTCCTCGGACGCCGCGCCTCCGAGGTGGGCGGTCATGAACCGCAGGGAGTGGCGCACCCGGGTCCGGAGCGTGCGCGACTCGGGGCGACCGACCGGTGACACCTCCGTACGCCGGTGCGCCGCGCACAGCTCGTACCGGACGATGTCGGCCGCCAGGAGCGCGGCGACGCCCGAGGGTTGCAGGTCGTGCTCGGCGAGGACGACCTCGAGGACCGGCAGGGAGAGGTAGGTGCGGTTCCAGAACCGGCCCTCGTGCTTGTCGAGGAGGCAGTCGAGGAAGGCGTCGAGGTAGGGGTCGCGGCCGGCGTACCGGTCCCTGACCGCCGCGAGCCGCTCGAGCCGGTCGGGCTGCAGGAAGTGCTTGCCCACCCAGCGGATCTCGTGGGTGACCAGCCGAGCGAGGACCAAGCCGTCCAGCTCGTCGGGCGGCACCGTGGGATCGAGCCAGTGGTCGAGCTCGCTGCTCAGGAACGCGGCCGCGGCATCGCGCGAGACCTGGATCGCGCAGCTGCTCTCCACCGCTGCTCGGAGGGCCTGTTCAGCGGGCCCGGCCGGGGCGCTCATCGCACCACAGTGACAACGATGCGCGGGGCTGTCCAGAGAACGGCGGAAGTGACGCGATCCGCCGGCCTCCCCGCCCAACTCGGGACTTCCGACCTGTTTCCAGACGCCTGGTGGTCCGGCACAGTGGCCTGATGGCCAGCGAGCCGCGGAGCCCGGTCGAGGAGCTGCTGCTCCGGGGCGGCGCCCTGCCCGATGCAGCCACCTACGGCGCCCGGACCTACTACGCCGACCACCGCGCCCCGCGGGGTGAGCGTCACGTGCGGGTGTGCACCGGCACCGGCTGCTTCGCCGCGACCGCGAGCCGGCACCTCGGCGAGATCGAGGCGGCCTTGGGCGTCGGGGTCGGGGCGTGCGCGGCCGACGGTTCGGTGTCGCTGCAGGCGGTGCACTGCCTCGGCTACTGCTACGGCGGCCCCGCAGCGCTCGACGACGACGAGCCCCGGGCGGGGACGGACCTGGTCGACCAGCTGGCCGGGCGCTCGGCGGCGGCCGC
>NZ_JACEHF010000262.1 GCF_014180685.1 Nocardioides pelophilus
CCCCGGCGCGCAGGACCACGCCGCGTGCGGTCTCGGCGGCGTCGCGGTCGGGCAGCTCCTCGAAGGTCAGCAGGAGGACCGACTGGTGCCAGCGCGCCCGGGCCACGGTCAGCGTGCGATGGGGGAAGGCCGACCCCCGCGGCGCCTGGACGAGCAGCTCGGCGCCCACCTGGAAGCGACGATCGGGCTCGTCGGAGCGCACGTCGACGGTGACCTCTCCGCGGAGACCGTGCGGCTTCCCGATCCGGCCGACGACGACCTCGATGCTGTCCACGGGTGTCCGCGTCCTTTCTGGGTCTGGTGACAGTCGCTGGCGCGACCTCCTCGACCAACGACAAAACCGATGACGGGCGCCGCCATCATGGCAGCGCCCGTCCTCGTGGCGATGATGCAGGCCGTCAGCGGCGGCCGGGTCGGTCGACGTCGACGAAGTCGATCCGGGTGCCGCTGTTGCCGGCGAGCGCCGAGATCACGGTGCGGAACGCGGTCGCCGTCCGGCCACCGCGACCGATCACCTTGCCGAGGTCGTCGGGGTGCACCCGGACCTCGAGCACCGAACCGCGGCGCAGCTGCTTGTCGCGCACCACGACGTCATCGGGGTGTTCGACCACTCCGCGGACGAGGTGCTCCAGCGCGTCGGCAAGCATCGGCTCAGCCCTCGACCTTTGACTCGGCGTCCGTCGAGCCGGCCTCGGCCTCGGCGGCAGGCGCCTCGGCGGCGGGCTCCTCGGCAGCCGGGGCCTCCTCGGCGGCAGGCGCCTCGGCGGCGGGCTCCTCGGCAGCCGGGGCCTCCTCGGCGGCAGGCGCCTCGGCGGCGGGCGCCTCGGCGGCGGCCTCCTCGACCGGAGCCTTCTCCGCCTTCTCGGTCTTCTCGGCCTTCTTCTTGGTGGTCACCGCGGCGCCCTTGGGCTCGTTGGCGGCCTCCTTGAGGGCCTCGTTGAAGATCTCGAGCTTGTCGCGCTTCGGCTCCTTGACCTTCAGGGTGCCCTCGACGCCGGGCTCACCCTTGAACTTCTGCCAGTCGCCGGTGATCTTGAGGAGGACCTCGACGGCCTCGGTCGGCTGCGCGCCGACACCCAGCCAGTACTGCGCCCGGTCGGAGGTGATGTCGATGTACGACGGGTCCTCCTTGGGGTGGTACTTGCCGATCTCCTCGATGACCTTGCCGTCGCGCTTCTTGCGCGAGTCGACGATGACGATGCGGTATTGCGGCACCCGGACCTTGCCCAGGCGCTTCAGACGGATCTTGACGGCCACGTTTGTGGTGTCTCCTTGAGAACTTGTGGTGGGTGGTCCGCTCCGAACAGGTGGGGAACACCGGGCGGGGGCGGATCGAGGGCGCTGCGCCGACCGGTTGAGAGGGTCCGGATGACGCAGAACTCAACCGCCAAGTCTGCCAGACGTCCCCGCTCCGTCCCAATCGCGCCCGATCGACCGTTCCGTCGACCCGACTAGTCCGGCGTGACCATTCCGACGTGGCCGCAAGACCGGTGTGGACCGGGGACGCCGACCAGCAGGATCACACACGTCAGCACCCCCGCAGGAAAGGACCGGACCATGACGACTCTCCGCCACTCCGCTGCGGTCAACCGTGCCGACTCGGGCTACGCACTGACCCAGCCAGTCGACAACTACGTGCTCGCCACGCGGGTCGTCCACCGGGCCGAGACGCTCCTCGAAGCGGCCGCGGACTTCCCCCAGGCGATCGCGCACATCGAGGCCGGCTTCGAGGCCGCGCTCTCGTTGACCGCCGACAGCACGTGGGTCGACGTCCGCGCCGCTCGCCAGCACCTGGACGAAGCCCAGGCCGAGCTCGAGCGCCACAACTACCGGCTGAGCTGACACAGCTCGAGGGCCCGGCAGGTCAACGCCCTGCGGCGAGCAGGTCCGCGAGTGCGGACGCGATCTCGCGGCCGGGCCCGTCGAAGCTCGAGTACGCCGGTGAGGTGTTCGCCTCCCAGCAGTACCACCGCCCGTCGCTCCCGAACCGCAGGTCGATCCCGACCAGCTCGAGCCCGAGGGTCGCGGCGAGCAGTCGGCAGCGCCGGGCCACGTCGTCGGGAAGGTCGGTGCGCTCCAGGCTGAACCCGCCGTAGCGGTAGTCGACGGCCTCGGAGCGCACCCGGTGGGAGATCACCCGGTCGCCGACCACGTGCACCCGGTACTCGACGCCCGGGACGAACCTCTGGAACTGGGTCGGGCACCAGCGCACCGCGTCGAGGTCCTCGCCCTCTCCGACCAGGCGGACGATGCTCCGGGTGCCACTCGCCGACTTGACCACCACCCGCCGGTGCTCGGTGACGAACGCCGCGGCCGCCTTGGGATCCGTGGTCAGCAACGCCTCGGGTACGGCGAAGCCGGCCTCTGCGATCGCCAGCGCCTGCCGCGGCTTCGAGTGGTTGCTGAGACCCGCGTCGGGACGGTTGACGACGCGAACCTCCGCCGGCGCTGCCTGCGCCCACTCGCGGAGGTCGAAGGAGAGCTGTCGAAGCCGGGCCCGCTCCGCCGCGTTGGCGGCCGCGCCCAGGTCGTAGGGACGAAGGTAGATGCCGGTGACGTCGGTGACGGGGACCGCGCGGCCGGCCACGAGCAGCTCGAGCCGGTGGTCGCGGACCTCGACGGCGACGCCGGCGCACGCGGTCTGGTCCAGGAAGAGGTGCGGCACCTGACGCTCGTCGAGCACCTGCCGCACGTCCTCGAGCGGGGCGTCCGAGCGGAGTCCGTGGAGCACGATCACGACGCCACCAGCTCACGCACGGCCGAGCGGATCGGTGCCGTCGGCACCAGCGGTGCGGGAAGAACGGCACGGAGGCGCGGGGCCGGGTCCGTGTCTTCAGCCGTCCACTCGAGCACCACGGTGAGCAGCGGGGCGTCGTACGCGCGCGCCATCCGGCGCAACCGGCGCGCGACCCCGGCGCCGACGCACGGGGACCCGATGCCGCCGGCGACGGTCAACAGCCGACTGCCGACGATGGTGACGGCGGTCCGCAGCGGCTCCGTCGCGCCGGCCGCGGTCGGCGCCGCGAGCCGCAGACCGGCTG
>NZ_JACEHF010000263.1 GCF_014180685.1 Nocardioides pelophilus
CTTCCCGCCGTACTGGCGGCTCCTCGCCGGGATCGCCGTCGGCGTCCGCGGCAACCCGGCTGAGGTGCCGGAGCGCGACCAGCAACGGGAGCACCGGGTGCGGGTGCGCCGGCCCCTCGAGGAGACCGCGTACGGCGCAGCGTGGGGCGTCCCGTGGACCGGTTAGCCTTGCGACCGACATCTCTCAAGGGGGGGCCATGAAGAACCCGTACCAGGACCTGCCGGCGACGGCCTACTGGCGGACCGCCGTTGCCGACCCCGACGCCTTGGACATCACCGGGCTGTGGCAGCCGAAGTTCCCGATCACCATGACGGACCAGACCGCGACCTCGGGATCGTGCTTCGCCCAGCACATCAGCCGCGCGATGCAGAACCACGGCTTCCGCTGGATGGACTGCGAGCCGGCGCCACCGGTGCTGAGCCCGGAGTCGGCCAAGACGTTCAACTACGGCGTGTTCTCGTTCCGGACCGGCAACATCTACACGACGACGTTGCTGCGGCAGTGGGTCCGGTGGGCGCTGGAGGAAGAGGTCCCCGACTCCGAGCACTGGGAGCGCGACGGCCGGGTCTTCGACCCGCTGCGTCCGCAGATCGAGCCCGGTGGGTTCTCGTCGGTGGAGGAGATGCACGGTGCCCGCGCGGTGACCCTGGCGGCGATCCGCGAGGCGCTGGTCTCCTCCGACGTCTTCGTCTTCACGCTCGGCCTCACCGAGAGCTGGCGCAACTCCGAGACCGGCCTGGTCTACTCCAACTGCCCCGGCACGATCGGTGGCGAGTTCGACGCCGCCCGCCACGTCTTCGCCAACGACACCTACCCCGAGGTCTACGCGGCGATGGCCGACGTGATCGAGATGGCCAAGGTGGTCAACCCGGCGATCCGCTTCCTGCTGACGGTGTCGCCCGTCCCGCTGACGGCGACCGCGTCCGGCCAGCACGTCCTCGCTGCGACGACGTACTCCAAGTCCACGCTCCGCGCGGTCGCCGGCGACCTCGCGAACGCCTTCCCGAACGTCGACTACTTCCCGTCCTACGAGATCATCACCGCCGTCCCCTACCAGGGCAGGTTCTTCGAGCCCAACCTGCGGTCGGTGCGGCCCGAAGGGGTCGCGCACGTGATGTCGCAGTTCTTCGCCGGCCTGAGGTCGGTCGGGGTCGAGGTGCACACCGAGGACCAGCAGCAGACCCCCACCGCGCCTCCTCGCCGGGTCCCCACCGAGGAGGAGACCGCGGACGACGTGGTCTGCGAGGACGAGATCCTGGAGTACTACAATGCCCACTGACGACCACCGGTTCGCGCTGATCGGCGACAGCAACTCCGCAGGCATCGGCCGGGTCGCCCGGAGCCGCGGAATCCCGTTCCTCGGCGGCCCGCTCTCGAACGGGATCACCCTCGACGGCGACTTCTTCGACGTCGAGGACGGCGACTTCCTCCCGCGCGTCGACGGGCCGCAGGCGGCCGGTTTCACCGGTCTCTTCAAGGCCGGCCTGCCGATCCTCTCGACCGTCGGCTTCAACACCCAGCGCATCGCCCAGGAGCTGCACCACGGGTTCTACCGCCCGCGCGGCCTCGACCACTCCGCACTGAGCGACAACGTGCTCCGGCAGGCGATCGAGGACTACAAGCCCGGCACCGTGAAGTTCTACCGCGCTGCCGTCGAGGAGGGCTGCGACGTCTACGCCGTCTACTCGCCGCAGCGCTTCCCCGAGCCGTGGATGGCGCTGGCCCTGCGGCTGGAGCGGCTGCTGTCCGGGATGCTGGTCGAGATGGGGGTCTCCCTCGTCGACGTCCGGCCCGAGACGACGGACGAGGCCGGCCGGCTGCGGCCGGAGTTCTTCACCGAGCGCGAGAACGACCAGACCCACGCCAGCGACGTGTGGTCGGCGATGGTGCTCGACAGGTTCCTGGACGACGCCGGCATCGGAGTGATGGCCTGATGACGACCTTCCACGACTTCAAGGCGACCAGCATCGACGGCTCCGAGGTCGACCTCGCGTCGTACGCCGGCTCGGTCGTCCTCGTCGTCAACACGGCCTCGAAGTGCGGCTTCACCCCGCAGTACGCCGGCCTGCAGCGGCTCCACGACAGCTACGCCGACCAGGGCTTCGCCGTGCTCGGCTTCCCGTGCGACCAGTTCGGACACCAGGAGCCCGGCGACGAGGCGGAGATCCAGGAGTTCTGCGAGCAGAACTACGGCGTCACCTTCCCGATGTTCAGCAAGATCGACGTCAACGGACCCGACGCCCACCCGCTCTTCGACTGGCTGAAGAGCGAACGGAGCGGCAAGCTCGGCGGCGCGATCAAGTGGAACTTCACCAAGTTCCTGGTCGGTCGCGACGGCTCGGTGGTCAGCCGCTACGGATCGACCACGAAGCCCGGCAAGCTCCGTCCCGACATCGAGCGGGCGCTCGCCGGCTGACCGTTCTCCCGACGCCATTTCGACTTGCGGCGTCACCTTTGCCCATCGGTGGGTACCTCTGAGCCGAGGCATGGGGAGAGGGAGCGAAAGTCGTGTCAGGAAGAGGGAGTGCGGGCGAAGCCTGCCCGGGGACCGTCGACGTGCGGTCGTTGGCCCCGGTCGTGCGCAGGGTGGTCGGTGCGCGCGTGCCGCGCGCCAACGTCGACGACCTGGTCCAGGAGACGCTCGTGCGGCTGATCGAGGCGGGCGACCGGGTCGACCCGCGGACCGCGGAGGCGTACGCGATCACGACGGCCCGGCACCTGGTGGCTCGCCTGTGGCGCGATCGGGAGCGACTGCACCGGTCGCTGCCGCGGATGCACGACGCCGGCGAGGGCGCCCGCCCCGACGACGCCCTCCTCGTCGCCGAGGACCGTGACGCGATGGCCCGGGTCCTCGACCGGCTGAGTCCGGACGACCGAGCGCTGGTGGTCGGGCACGAGGCGGACAACACGACGGTCGGCGTCCTGGCCGCCCGGCTCGGTGCCACCCCTGGTTCGGTGGCGGCTCGGCTGCACCGGCTGCGGGCGGGGCTGCGCGTGG
>NZ_JACEHF010000264.1 GCF_014180685.1 Nocardioides pelophilus
CGACCAGCGGGTCACTCGGGCGGGACGACCTCAACCGAGGGGGAGGATCTCGACCTCGGCGCCGGCGGGCAGAGCCGCCGCACCCGGGGGTACGACGAGCAGCACGTCCGCCGCGGCCAGCAGCCGCTGCGAGTGGCCGACGTGACCGGCGAGCTGGGCGACCCGGCCGGGACCGACGTGGGTGGCCGGCAGCACCAGCGTGCGGTCGGCAGCCACTTCGACCGGCGTGTCGAGGACGGCCCGCGCCGCGGGCTGCGACCGCCCCGCGAGGGCACGGATCGCGGGCTCCGCGAAGAGCCGGAACGAGGCATAGGCGGCGACCGGCGTACCGGGGACGCACACCACCGGCACCCGACGTCCGTCTCCGGCGGTGACGACGCCGAGACCCTGCGGCCGGCCGGGCTTGACCGCGACCGAGCCGAACCAGAAGTCGTCGCGCTCGCGCAGCGCCGCCTTGACCACGTCGNACCAGAAGTCGTCGCGCTCGCGCAGCGCCGCCTTGACCACGTCGTGGTCCCCGGCCGAGATGCCTCCCGTGGTGACGACCAGGTCGGCAGCCTCCGCCGCCTCGGCCAGCCGGGCCAGCAGTTTCGCCGGGTCGTCGGGCACGGGGCCGAACGACCGGACCCGCGCGCCGGCGGCGTGCGCGGCCGCAACCAGGGCGACGGTGTTGCTGTCGGGGACGTGGGAGGGGTGGTCCGCCAGCGCCTGGGGTACGGCGAGCTCCTGGCCGGTCGCGATCACCGCGACCCGCGGCGCCGGGAGCACCGCCACCGAGGTCGACCCGACCGCGGCGAGCAGGGCGAGGTGGCGCGGCGCCAGCAGCGTGCCGGCGGCCACCGCGACGTCACCCTCGCGGACGTCCTCCCCCGCGCGCCGGATGTGCCGGGCCACCGGGGCCGGCTGTCCGACGGACACCTGGTCGACGCCGCGATCGGTCCACTCGAACGGCACCACGGAGTCGGCGCCCGCAGGCACCGGCGCGCCGGTCATGATCCGCCAGGCGGTACCGGGAGCGAGGGAGGGTTGCGCGGCGTCACCCGCGGCGACCACCCCTGCGACCGGGAGCACCACCGGAGCGTCCGGCTCGGCGGCCGCGACATCGGCGGCGCGGACGGCGTACCCGTCCATCGCCGCGTGGTCGAAGCGCGGCAGCGCGACCGCGGCCGCGACGTCGACCGCGCTGACCAGTCCCGGTGCGTCCGCCAACGGCACCGTCACCGGCACCAGGGGCGCCACCAGGGCGAGGACCCGGTCGCGGTGCCCCTCGACCGTGATCACACGCTCAGCCCTCGGAGCCGGAGAGCACTTCTCCGGCAGGCACCCGCTGCGCGGTGGCGGCATCGAGCGCGACCTCGCCGACGACCTCCACGCCGTGGCCGAACGTCCAGTCGCCGTCGATCTTCAGCGACGAGGCCTTCGCCATCGACGGCGCCCCCTCGGGGAACCGCTTGTCGAACTCGCCGACCAGCTTGTAGTGAGCCGGGTCGAGCTCGACGTAGGGGACGTCGGCGGCGACCAGGTCGAGCACGAAGTCGGCTCCGAGCGCGTAGACGTCGGACCGCAGGATCAGCAGGTCGTTGGTCGTCTTCACCGGGACGAACCGGTCGCGGCCGACCTCGATCAACGCGGACTTCTCGAACACCTCGATCGCCGCCCCCATCGCGGTCTCGATCTGGATCACCTCGGGGGTGCTGGGGTCACTCGGGTCGAGCGTCTTGGTGTTGCGGATCAACGGCAGGCCGAGCACGCCGTCGCGCTGGTCGAGCGTGTCGCGCAACGCGACGAGGTCGATCCAGATGTTGTTGGTCGAGGTGAACCGGTGCCGGTCGAGATCGGCCAGCGCGGCGAGGTCCTCCTTCGCCGTCTGCGCGGTCTCGCGCAGCACCAGCCGACCGTCGGCCTTGCGGCGGGCGAAGTGGCCGCCCTTCTTGTCCTGGTTGGTACGACGGACCGCCTCGATCGCGAACGGAGCACCGCTCTGCGCGAACCAGCCCGCGACCTCCGGCGCCGGCACCGCGCCCAGGTTGTCGGAGTTGGAGATGAAGACGTAGCGGAAGCCCTGCTCGATCAGCTGGGCGAGCACGCCGCTGCCCCGCAGCGCGGTGTAGACGTCGCCGTGGCCGGGCGGGCACCACTCGAGGTCGGGGTCCTTCGGGTAGCTCGCCGGCGTGAGGTCCTTGGCGAGAAGCTTGGGCTCCTTGTTCTGGAGGAACTCCAGCGGCAGGCCCTCGACCGGGAGGCTCTCGTAGCGGGCGAGCGCCTCGAGGGTGTCCTCGGAGGTGCGGAAGCTGTTCATGAAGAGCAGCGGCAGGCGGGCGTCGTACTTCTCGCGCAGGTGCATCACCTGGCGGGCGATGATGTCGAGGAAGGAGAGGCCGCGTCGCACGCAGAGCAGCGACTTGGCGCGATCCATCCCCATCGACGTGCCGAGGCCGCCGTTGAGCTTGATGATCGCGGTCCGCCGGAGCGCCTCGGAGGCCACGTCGTCGGGGACGTCGACGTCCGCCAGCGCCTCGATGTCGACCGGCTCGATGCTCGACTCGGCGATCAGCCCGGTCTCACCGTGCTCCAGCAGTCGGTAGTAGTGCGCGAACGTCTCGATCGCGACCGGGTCGACGCCCGCGTCGACCATCTTCGCGCGTGCCATCTGCAAACCGGCGCTGCCCATACCCCGATCGTAGGCTTGCCCCGTGCCGAGTCCGCAATCCGTCCCGGAACCAGCCGGTAACCCGGCCGATGGTCCAACGCTCGCCAAGCTCGCGCTGCGCGACCAGCTGAGCACCGCCCGGCGCCGCCGGTCGCTGGCCGAGGTGGGCGCAGCGGCACGCGCGATCGCCGACCACCTGCTCGCCGCCGCCGAGGTACGACGGGCAGCCACCGTCGGCTGCTACGTCTCGGTCGGCTCCGAGCCCGGCACCACCGCGCTGCTCGACCGGCTGGTCGGCGCCGGCAAGCGGGTCATCCTC
>NZ_JACEHF010000265.1 GCF_014180685.1 Nocardioides pelophilus
TCCCCTGAGACCCCCAACCCCCACACCCCCCAGTAGATGAAGCAGGAGAACAGATGAGCACCGAAGAGATCCGCGCAGCCCTTGCCGAGATCGTCAACGAGGTCGCCGGCGTCGACGCCGACGACGTCCAGCTCGACAAGTCGTTCGTGGACGACCTCGACGTGGACTCGCTGTCGATGGTCGAGGTCGTCGTCGAGGCCGAGGAGAAGTTCGGCGTCACGATCCCCGACGACCAGGTCAAGAACCTGAAGACCGTCGGCGACGCCGTCAGCTACATCGAGCGCGCGCAGACCGCAGCGTGACCTCAACTGCGATGACCGGACAGCCGAAGAGGACGCGCGTCGTCGTCACCGGGCTCGGAACGACGAACCCGCTGGGCGGGAACGTCGCCGACACCTGGGAAGGGATGATCGCCGGGCGGTCCGGCGTACGCCGGCTCGCCGACGCCCCCTCGTTCGCCGCCTTCGTCGAGTCCGGACTGGCCGCCGACCTCCCGGTCGGCATCGCCGGTACGGCGGCCGTCGAGCCGAGCGAGATCCTCGAGCGGGTTCGCGCCCGTCGGCTGGACCGGTCGTCGCAGTTCGCCCTCATCGCCGCCATCGAGGCCTGGCACGACTCAGGGCTCGACGTCCCGCAGCAGGCCGGTGAGCTCGACGGCGACCGCGTCGGCGTGGCGATGGCGTCCGGCATCGGAGGCGTGCAGACGCTGCTCAGCAACTACGACGCGATGCTGGCCAAGGGCCCCCGTCGGGTCTCTCCCCTCGCCGTGCCGATGCTGATGGCCAACGCGCCCGCCGCCACCATCAGTCTCGAGATCGGCGCCCGCGCGGCCGTCAACACCCCGGTCTCGGCGTGCGCCTCCGGCAACGAGGCGATCGCGCTCGCCGCCGACCAGATCCGGCTCGGCCGCGCCGACGTGGTCCTCGCCGGCGGCACCGAGGCCGCGATCCACCCGCTGCCGATCGCGGCGTTCGGCAACATGATGGCGCTCTCGAAGAACCCCAACGACCCGGCGACCGTGTCCCGGCCGTGGGACACCGCCCGCGACGGGTTCGTCCTCGGCGAGGGCGCCGGCGCCCTCGTGCTGGAGTCCGAGGAGCACGCGCTGGCGCGCGGCGCGCGGATCTACGCCGTGGTCCTCGGCACCGGCATCACCGCCGACTCCCACNCCGACGTGGCCCACGTCAACGCCCACGCGACCTCCACGCCGCAGGGCGACGTCGCCGAGGCGCTGATGCTGCACGCGACCCTCGGTGCACACGCCAACGAGGTCGTCGTCACCAGCACCAAGTCGATGACCGGGCACCTGCTCGGCGGCGCCGGTGCGCTCGAGGCAGTGGCGACGATCCTCGCGCTCCACCACCGGTTGTCCCCTCCGACGATCAACCTCGACGACCTCGACCCTGCGGTCGAGCTCGACATCGCCACCAAGGCGCGCGACCTCCCGCTCGGCGACATCGTCGGGCTCAACAACTCCTTCGGCTTCGGTGGCGCCAACGTCGCCGTCGCCTTCGGTTCAGTCGGTTAGGAGCCCCTGATGACAGCGCTCGACCGCCGCGCCGACACACCCGCCCAGCCCGCGAAGCCGGCCAAGCTGCCGCGCTCCGAGGACCCCCGCAACCCGGTCAAGCGACTCACGGCGCTGCTCGACGACGGCTCGCTCGAGCTGATCAGCCCGGACGACGAGTCCGGGATGCTGGCCGCCGTCGGCACCGTCGACGGCACCCCCGTCGTCGCGTTCTGCTCCGACGCGACGGTCATGGGCGGCGCGATGGGCGACGAGGGCTGCCGGGTCGTGGTCGACGCCTACCACCGGGCGCTGACCGACCGGGTCCCGATCATCGGCCTCTGGCACTCCGGCGGGGCCCGCCTCGCCGAGGGTGTGCTCTCGCTGCACGCCGTCGGCCGGATCTTCCAGGTGATGACCCAGGCCTCGGGCGTCATCCCCCAGATCTCCGTCGTACTCGGTCCCGCCGCAGGCGGCGCGGCCTACGGTCCCGCCCTCACCGACGTCGTGATCCTCGGCCCGGAGGGCCGGATCTTCGTCACCGGCCCCGAGGTGGTCCGCTCGGTGACGGGCGAGGACGTCGACATGCTGCGCCTCGGCGGCCCCGAGCCGCACGGCCGCCGATCCGGTGTCGTGCACGTGGTGACCGAGTCCGAGGAGGAGGCGCTCCAGCGCGGCCGGACCCTCGCCAGCCTGCTCGGCTCCCAGGGCAGCCTGCTGGTCGAGTCCGTCGACGACCGCGACCTCGAGCACCACCTGCCCGACAACAAGAAGCGTGCCTACGACGTGCACCCGCTGCTCGAGGGCGTCCTCGACGACGGCACCATGCTCGAGCTGCACGCCAAGTGGGCCCCGAACATCGTGACCGCGCTCGGTCGCCTCGGCGGTCGCACGGTCGGCGTCGTCGCCAACAACCCGCTCCGGCTGGGCGGCTGCCTCGACTCCCTGTCGGCCGAGAAGGCCTCCCGGTTCGTCCGCATGTGTGACGCGTTCGGGGTGCCGCTGGTCGTCGTCGTCGACGTCCCCGGTTACCTCCCCGGCGTGGGCCAGGAGTGGGACGGCGTCGTACGACGCGGAGCCAAGCTGCTGCACGCCTTCGGTGAGTGCGTCGTCCCCCGGGTGACCCTGGTGACCCGCAAGACCTACGGCGGCGCCTACATCGCCATGAACTCCCGGTCGATCGGCGCGACCAAGGTGTTCGCCTGGCCCGGCGCCGAGGTGGCCGTGATGGGCGCCCTCGCCGCCGTACGCATCCTGCACCGACGCAAGCTCGCGGAGGTCTCCGTCGACCTGCGGCCGCGGGTCGAGGCCGAGCTGGCCGCCGAGCACGAGCGGATCGCCGGCGGGGTCGACAAGGCCGTCGAGATCGGCGTCGTCGACGAGGTCGTCGGGCCCTCAGCCACC
>NZ_JACEHF010000266.1 GCF_014180685.1 Nocardioides pelophilus
CCCGACGCCTCCCACGGCGGCCCCGACGCCGCCGACGCCGCCGACGCCGCCGACTGGGGCGCCCACCCCGCCGCCTTCGTCCGCCGTGCCGCCGCCGGGCTACCACACCCCGCCGCCGCCGGCGCCGTACCAGCAGCCGCCGATGCCCGGCCAGGCCTACCAGCCGTACGGCGCCCCGCCGCCCGTGCCGACCGGGTTCGGGATCGGGCTCGCGCCGGGCGCGAAGGTCCCCGGGCAGATCGACCCGGAGACCGGCCTGCCGTACTCCGACAAGGAGCGGCTGACCGCCGGCCTGCTCCAGCTGATCCCGTCGATGATGGGCATCCCGGGCATCGGCCGGCTCTACACCGGCCACATGGCCATCGGTCTGATCCAGCTGATCGGGACCATCTCCGGATGGGTCTTCACCTGCATCCTGGTCGGCTTGCTCTGGGGCATCCCGCTGTGGATCTGGGGGGTCATCGACGGCGTGCTGATGCTGACCAACAAGCGATTCACCGACAGCGACGGGCGCGTGCTGCGCTGACCCTCGCCCTGGCGGCTACTCGACGGTGACGAAGTCGATGAGCTCCTCGACCCTGCCGAGCAGCTCCGGCTCCAGGTCGGCGAAGGAGTCGACCTTGGAGAGGATGTGCTGCCACGCCCGGGCGATGTCGGCCTGGTCGCGGTGCGGCCAGCCGAGGTGCTGGCACACGCCCTTCTTCCACTCGATGGTGCGCGGGATGGTCGGCCACGCCTCGAGGCCGATCCGCTCGGGCTTCACCGCCTGCCAGATGTCGACGAACGGGTGCCCGACGATCCGCACGTGAGGTCCGTTCGGCCCGCGCACGATGGCGTCTGCGATCCGTGACTCCTTCGATCCGCGCACCAGGTGGTCGACCAGCACGCCGACCCGGCGCTGCGGGCCGGGCTTGAAGGACACCAGGTGGTCGGCGAGGTCGTCGACGCCGCCGAGGAACTCCACGACCACGCCCTCGATCCGCAGGTCGTCGCCCCACACCTTCTCGACCAGCTCGGCGTCGTGCCGGCCCTCGACGAAGATCCGGCTCGCCCGCGCCACCCGGGCCTTGGCCCCGTGGACCGCGACCGAGCCGCTCGCCGTCCGCGTGGGACGTGCGGGTGCGTGCTTCCGGACGGGCGCGCTGAGGATGACCGGCTTGCCCTCGAGCAGGAAGCCCGGCCCGAGGGGGAACGTACGCCGCTTCCCGCGCCGGTCCTCCAGGGTCACCGTGTGCAGGTCGCGGTCGACCGCCACGATCTCGCCGCACCAGTCCGTGGTGACCTCCTCGACCACGGCGCCGAGGTCGGCGGGCGCGTCGACGGCCCGGCCGTTCTTCGGCTTCTTCCAGTCCCCGGCCAGAACGTCGGATCCGTAGCGATCGGTCACGACCGGCAACCGTACGGGCCGACCGGGCGCCCGTCGGGCTGCCGCGCCGTGAGGGCCGAGACGGGCGCTGAAGTGCGTTCTGTGGACGGATCCCGGGTCTGCCGTCAGACTCGAGGCGTGCTCGATCGCTCCACGGGCTGGTTGTACGAGCGCCTGGGATCCCGGTACTGGCTCGTGCTGGCGATCGGGCAGGCGCTCGTCTCCGTGCTCGTCGCCCTGCTGACGGTCGTGATCATCGCGTTCTACTACGACGCCGACCCGGCCGCCGTGGTCGACCTGGCGGTCTTCGGGGCGACCCTGACGGCGATCGCGGTGCTCGGAGCCTCCTGGCGGACCAGGTCGGCGTTCTGCGCCGTCCGCACCTGGCACGACAGTCCCGACCCGACGCCGCAGGAGACGGTCCGTGCCTGGGAGACGGCGACGACGCTGACCTACTGGCAGTACCGGCGCAACAGCTGGTGGGTGAACCCGTTGGTGATCCTGCCGACCGCGGTCTTCAGCGTGGTGCTCTTCGAGCTGGCCTGGTACGAGGTCTTCGTGACCCTGCTCGCCTGCATCGTGCCGGCGGCGTACGCCACGATCATGAGCTACTCCGCGGGCGAGATGCTGTCGCGGCCGATCGTGGCCGACATCGCGAAGGTGCTGCCCGACGACTTCGCCTTCGCCCGCGAAGGGGTGACGGTCCGCAAGCGGATCCGGCTCGGGCCGACCATCTACACGATCGGGAGCGGGCTGCTGGTGGCCAGTCTGGTCGGTGGCCGGGACGGGTCGGACCACCTGCTCCTCGCGATCGCAGCGTCGGTGGGGGTCGGACTCGCCCTGTCGCACGAGCTGTCCGTGCTGCTCGCCGAGGCCGTGTCCCGGCCGATCGAGGACGTCCGCGACGCGATGGCGCGGGTCACCCGCGGCGACCTGACCGCCCGGGTGCCGGTGATGACCAGCGACGAGCTCGGCGAGCTCGCGCACGACTTCAACGTGATGGCGCGCGGGCTCGAGGAGCGCGAGCAGATGCGGGCGGCGTTCGGCACCTACGTCGACAAGGAGGTCGCCGCGCTCATCCTCTCCGGCCAGTTCCCGGAGGAGGGCGTCGAGGTCGACGTCTCCATCATGTTCTGCGACGTGCGCGGGTTCACGTCGTACGCCGAGCGCGCGCCGGCCACGGAGGTCATCGCCACCCTCAACCGGCTGTTCTCGGTGATGGTGCCGATCGTCGACAAGCACGGCGGGCACGTCGACAAGTTCATCGGCGACGGGCTGCTGGCCGTCTTCGGCGCACCCGAGGTCTTCCCGGACCACGCCGACCGTGCGGTGGCGGCCGCGTGCGAGATCGTCCGGGCCACGGCCGGGGCGGGCACCGGCCTGAGCGTGGCGGCGGGCGTCAACACCGGCCGCGTCGTCGCCGGGTCGATCGGCGGCGCCGGACGGCTGAACTTCAGCGTCATCGGCGACGCCGTCAACGTGGCCGCCCGGGTCGAGGCGGC
>NZ_JACEHF010000267.1 GCF_014180685.1 Nocardioides pelophilus
CCGGCTGGCCCGGATGCCGCGGCATCCGGAGGAGCTGCCGCAGCGCTGGGACCCGCCTCCCGATGCCGGGAAGCACCAGGTGCAGATCCTGCGCACCTACCCGGCCAAGCGACCGTCGTACCCCTTCGCCCCCGAGGGCGAGCGCACGATCGCCAGGGCGTACTCGCGGGCGTTCGCGCGCGCCCGACGGCTGATCTACATCGAGGACCAGTACTTCTGGTCCGACCTAGTCGCGGCCACCCTCGCCGAGGCGTTGAGACGCGAGCCGGACCTGCAGGTGATCGCCGTCGTCCCCCGCTACCCGGAGGACGACAACCGCGTCGCCGGTCCGCCGATGAAGTACGGCCAACGCCTGGCCTGGCAGCGACTGCGTGAGGCGGGCGGTGACCGGTTCACGATGTACGACCTCGAGAACGCCTCCGGTACGCCGATCTACGTGCACGCGAAGGTCTGCGTGGTCGACGACACCTGGATGACCATCGGATCCGACAACCTCAACCTCCGCTCGTGGTCCCACGACTCCGAGCTGACCTGTGCGGTCGTCGACCCCGACGGGGAGCTGCCGCGCGCCCTCCGATCGTCCCTGTGGGCCGAGCACCTCGGCCTGCCGGAGGACGACCCGCGGCTGGCGGACCCGAGCGACGCGCAGGCCCTCTGGAACGAGCGGGTGGGCGCCCCGGGGAGTCGGATCCAGGTCCACGTCCCCGCCCGGCTGCCCGCGCGCACGCGGCTCTGGGCGCGGGCTGCGTACGGCTCCCTCTACGACCCCGACGGCCGCCCGCGGAGGCTGCGCGGCACGACCCGCTTCTGAGCGGCTCCCTGCCCGCTAACCCTTCCCCTTCCCCTTCCCTTTCCCCTTGCCACCTTTGCTCTTGTCATCCTTCTTGCCCTTCCCCTTGCCATCGCCGCGCTGTTGCTTCTCCTCCGGGACGGTCGACTCGTTCGGCGCTCCGTCCGTGGGAGCGCTGGTGGCCCGATCGCTCGGTCGGGGGCTGGCGGTCGTCGCCGGCGTGCTCGGGCTGTCGTCCGACGCGCCGTCGCCGTCCCTCAGGACCACGCCGGCAACCGCGAGTACGACGAGCACCAGCGCGGCGGCACCCACCATGGCCCACTTGCCCGGTCCGCCCGACCCGGTGCGGCCGGTCGCGTCGATGGGGCTTGTGGGCAGGTCGTCCGGCGGGACCACAGGCACCGCCGGCGGAACCTCGAGCACGCGGGTGGCGGCAGGCGTCGCACTCCCCAGCTGGATCTGCGCGGCGGCCTCCCCTGCCGTCGGGCGGTCCTTCGGATCCGTCGCCGTCATGGCGAGGAGCAGGTCGCGCCACCCGGCAGGCAGGTCTTCCGAGATCCCCGGTGCGCGGTGCAAACGCGCGACGGCGGACTCGATCGGAGTCCCTGTGAAGGCGCGCTCACCGGTGAGGGCCTCGAGCAGCACGAGGCCCAACGAGTAGACGTCGGACGGGGGACCGACGGTCGCGCCCCGAACCTGCTCAGGCGACAGGTAGGCGGGCGTTCCGATGGTCGTGCCGGTCTTGGTGTGCCGCGCAGTGTCTCCGACCAGCCGGGCGATGCCGAAGTCGGCAAGCTTCGGATCCCGACCCGGGCCGAGAAGCACGTTCGCGGGCTTCACATCACGGTGGACCACCTCCTGCTCGTGCGCATAAGCAAGAGTCGAAGCCAGCTTGGCGCCGATGTCGGCGACCTCGTCGGGAGGCAGCGGACCCTCGCGGAGAGCGGCGGCCAGAGTCTGCCCTTCGACCAGTTCCATCACGAGGAACGGCCGCGCCTCCGACACCCCTGCGTCCAGCACCGTGACCAGGCCGGCGTGAGACAACCGGGCGAGCATCTTGGCTTCGCCCACGAACCGGCTGCGATCGGAGTCGTCCACCGTCTCGTGAAGCATCTTCACGGCGACCTCCCGGTCGAGCACCAGGTCCCGTGCCCGGTACACCTCGGCGACGCCACCGCGACCGAGCAGATGGCCGAGGCGGTAGCGGTCAGCGAGAACAGTCACCGCCCCATCCTCCATCGCCCCGTAGTGGAAGCGTGGAGAGCCCTCTCCGAGAGGGCCTTCGCCGGTGACCTTGTCGACCCGTGCCGCCTCAGCGGTTGAGCGCGACCGCGTCCTGGACCAGCCCGACGAACGCCTCCTCGTCGAGCGGGTCATCCTCGTGGAGGTCGATGGCGCGGCGGGTGCCGGCGTCGAGGCTGGCGTTGAACAGGCCGGCCGGGTCCGCCAGCGAGGCACCCTTGGCGAAGGTGAGCTTCACCTTGTCCTTGTAGGTCTCGACGGTGCACACCAGGCCGGCGCACGAGAACGTCGGGACGCCCTCGGGGTTCGACGCCTTGCGCCACTTCGCCTCTTCGACCATGTCGCCGTCGGCCTTCAAGATGAGGGCCCGCACCTTCTCCACCGTGTCACTGCGCCAGTCAGCACCCATGCCGGCGACCCTACCCAGCGACGACCGGGGCTGCGACCTCGTTCGACGAGAGGGAACCGTCGACCGGGGTCGCGGCGTCCCATCCTCATGCGCACCCGAGAGCTGCTGACCGTCGTGATGGCCGTGTCGGCTCTCGCCGGGTGCGGCGACACGACCGAGCCCGCAGCGCCCGACGAGGAGTCGGGGGTCACCGGAAGCGTCCACCTCGGTCCCCAGTGCCCCGTCGAGACCGCCGACGAGCCCTGCCCCGACCAACCGGCGGCCGGCGTGCGGGTGACGGTCGCCGAGCAGCCCCCGGGCGAGGCCTACGCCCTCGGCGAGGTCGTCGCGCGGACG
>NZ_JACEHF010000268.1 GCF_014180685.1 Nocardioides pelophilus
CCCGCAGCGCCGCCCCCCCGGCGGCCCGCATCGCGGTGAGCGGCGCGGCGACGCCGGTGAAGGCGGTGAACTGGAGCGCCGCCTGGTGGACGAGCAGGTCGAGGCCGCTCACGAGCGTCCGGGTGGCTGCCTGGGCCAGCGGGGTCGGCCAGGGGTCGTAGAGCACGTCGAAGAGCACTCCGACGCCGCCGACGCGGGAGACCAGGCCACGGGTCTGGGCCACGGTCGGCACCGTCGACACCACGATGTCCTCGTCCTCGAGCTCGACGGTCGCGAGGTCGAGGACCCGGACCTGCGGACGGCTCGGGTGGCCGGCGATGGCTGCGACGGTGTCGGACGCGCGGGACGCCGACCGGGCGGCGATCGCGATCCTGCCGGCGCCCAGCTCGGCGAGGGCGAGGCCGGTCGACGCGGCGGTCGCACCCGCGCCCAGGATCAGGGCGGCCTCGATCGTCCCGGTGTAGCGCTCCCGGATGGCGGCGACCGCCCCGGGAAGGTCGGTGTTGTCGGCGTGCACCTCCCCGCTCGTCATCAGCAGGGTGTTGGCCGCGCCGACCAGCCGGACCCGGTCGCTCAGCACGTCGGCGAGGATCAGCGCCTCCCGCTTGAGGGGGGCCGTCACCGACAGCCCGCGCCACTCCTCTCCCAGGCCGGCCACGAACCGGGCCAGCTCGCCGGCCGGCACCAGCGTGGCGTCGTACTCCCAGTCGAGGCCGACGGCGGCGTAGCCCGCCCGGTGCAGCACCGGGGACAGGGAGTGGGCGATCGGGTCGCCCACCACTCCGCACTTCACTCTCGTCACCGCCGGGCCAGGCTCAGCACGCGTCGGACTTGGTGTCGCAGTACTCCCGCAGCTCGGCGACGTACTGCTGGAACTCCTCGTAGGTCTCTGCGAACTTGGTCTTCCCGGTCCGCAGGTTGACCGTCACGTAGTAGTACCAGTCGCCCTGCGCCGGTGAGAGCGCGGCGCTGATCGCGGCCTCGCCCGGGTTGCCGATCGGGCCGGGCGGCAGGCCCTTGTTGACGAAGGTGTTGTACGGCGACTGCGTGTTCTCGCGCTCCTCCTGGGTCAGACCCACGGTGAGCGGACGGCCGAGTGCGTAGTCGACGGTCGCGTCGATCTGGAGGAAGCCCGCCTGACCGGCGGTGCCGGGGTTCTCCAGCCGGTTGTAGACCACCCGGGCGATCTTCGGCATGTCCGGCTCGCGGCCCTCGGCCTGGACGAGCGCGGCCACGGTCATGATCTCGTGCGGCTCGAAGCCGATCTCCGCCGCCGCGGCCTCGAGGTCGAGGTCGGCGGCCGCCTGCTTCCAGCGGTCGACCATGTCGCGGAGGATCGACGCCGGGGTGTCCTGCGGGGTGATCGTGTAGGTCGCCGGGAAGAGGTAGCCCTCCGGGTTGCCCTCGGCGTAGTCGGGCAGACCGAGCGCGTCGNCCGAGCGCGTCGGTGTCGGCGAGCGCCTTCTGGAACTGCTTCTTCGAGAATTCCGTGCCCTTCGCGAGCCGGTCGATCACGTCGGCGACCCGCAGGCCCTCCTGGACGGTCACCGCCGCCTGCGCCAGGTTGGCCGGGTCGACCAGGATCTCGACCACGTCGGCCGCCTTCATCTCGTTCTTCAGGAGATAGGCACCGGCCTGGATGCCGGTCGCGCCGTCGTTGTCCTCGGCGGCGTCGACGAACGCCTCGGCCGACGCGACCACCCCCAGCTCCTCGAGCTCGTCCCCCATCGACGGGACCGACTGGCCGGGGTCGACGACGAACACGACCTCGCCCGTGCCCGGGCCGGGGTAGTCCTCGGGGTCGGCGAAGAAGTCGTCCCAGGCCGGCCGCACGACGTACTTGTAGGCCGCGAAGATCAGCAGGGCTGCGACCGTGACGAAGACGAGCATCGGGAGGCAGCCCGAGAAGCGCCTCTTGCGCCGGCGGCTCCCGCCGCTGGGTGGCGCATCGTCCTGCGTCAGGGCGGCCAGCGGGTCACTCATGCGTCTCCTCGACGTCGTTCCCGGTCGCGTCGGCGGACGCCTTCACGGCCACCACCTCTCCCGGTGCCTCGCCTGTCGCGCGCTCCGTGTCGAGAGCGTGCTGCAGGATCACGACGGCCGCGACCTGGTCGACCACGGCGCGTCGCTTCTGTCCCTTGCGTTGATCGCGGAGCATAGCCTCCGCCGTCACGGTGGAGAGCCGCTCGTCGACCAGCCGCACCGGCACGGGTGCCACCCGGTCCGCCAGGAGCACGGCGAACTGCCGCACCTTGTCGGCCGCCGGACCCTCGCGGCCCGACAGCGAGCGGGGCAGGCCGACGACGACCTCGACCGCCTCCTCGGCGGCGACGAGCTGCCGCAGCCGCCGCAGGTCGCCCTTGCCGCGGCGCACCGTCTCGACCGGGGTGGCGAGCATGCCGGAGGGGTCGCTGCGCGCCACGCCGATCCGGGCGTCGCCCGGGTCCACGCCGAGGCGAACGCCCCTCCTCACCCGGCCGCCACCGCCGCGGTGACCGCCGCGAGCGCCTCGTCGATGCGGGTCGCGTCGGTGCCGCCGCCCTGGGCGACGTCGTCCTTGCCACCGCCGCGACCGTCGACGTACGGCGCCACGGCCCGGACCAGCTCGTTGGCCGACAGCCCGCGGGCCCGGCCGGCGTCGTTGACCGCCGCGACGACCGAGACCTTGCCGTCGGCGACGCCGATGACGACCGACACGCCCGGCGCATCGGCCGGCAGCCGACCGCGCACGTCGAGCGCGAGGGTGCGCACGTCGCCG
>NZ_JACEHF010000269.1 GCF_014180685.1 Nocardioides pelophilus
GCTCGGCGTCGCCCGGCAGGAAGTCGGCGACGACCCGGTAGTCGCCGGGCTCGGCGAGGTCCACCGGAACCGTCCAGGTGCCGTCGCCCGCCACGTCCGGGTGCAGGTGGCGGAAGACCGAGTAGTCGTCCCGGACGACGTAGAGGTGCATCGGCTTCGTCTGCTGCGGCGTGTAGTCGGTGACCGGCCGGCCGTCCGGGCCCAGGACCGTGAACGAGAGGTCGCCCGGCCCGTCGGTCCCGCCGGGGAGTCGCACATCGGTCAGGCGGTAGCCGCCCGCGCGAGACGTGGTGCCGTCGCCGATCGGCGTGGGGTCCGACCGGCCGGGGGCGTGCGTGTGGTCGTCGCCGTCGGCAAGCGGATTCAGCACGACCCGGTCGGATTCGGTGGCCGGCTCGTCCCCGGCGCAACCGGCGGCCGCGGCCAGGACCAGCACGGCGAACAGGGCAGGCAGGGCGGCGGGCGCTCGGCGTGGCACCGGCCCAGTGTGCCCGGTCGAAATCAGTGTCGACGAAATGGGCTGTTCTGCTCCCTCGGGCGCAATCCGGTGGCAGCATCAGGACGTTCGAGAATGACCCACCGAGGCGACCTCGGGTGCCGCCGATCACCCCCTCCGGAGTCATGTCATGCCTCGCTTCCTCCGTGCTCGCTCCCGCGCTCTCGGACTCGCTGCGGCGGTCCTCCTGACCGGCGGACTCGCGGCCGTCGGTGACGGATCGGCCGGGGCGGTCCCGGCCCGTGCCGACGACAAGGGCGGCTCCTCGTCCAGCGCGGCCGGCCGCGTCGTCGAGGGGCAGTACATCGTCGTGATGAAACCGCGCGCGAGCGTGTCGGCCATGCGGGATGCCCGGGCCGACGCCGTACAACGAGGCGGTGAGGTCCTCTTCAACTACACGGATGCGCTCAACGGCTTCGCGGCCAAGCTGCCGCCGGCAGCCCTCAGCGCGGTCGAGAACAACCCGAACGTCGCCTACGTCCAGGCCGACCGCACGGTGGCGGCGTTCGGCGACCAGTACGACCCGCCGTGGGGGCTCGACCGGATCGACCAGCGCACCCGGACGCTGAACCGCTCCTACCACTTCGAGCGCACCGGCGCAGGTGTCAAGGCGTACATCGTCGACACCGGGATCCGCCGCACGCACACGCAGTTCGGCTCCCGAGCCATCCACGGGTTCACGGCGGTCAACGACGGCAACGGCAGCCTCGACTGCAACGGCCACGGCACTCACGTCGCCGGCACGGTCGGCAGCAGCAAGTACGGCGTCGCCAAGTCGGTCACCCTGGTCGCGGTCCGGGTGCTCGACTGCGCGGGCAGCGGCACCAACGCCGGCGTCATCGCCGGTCTCAACTTCATCATCGGCAACCACGCCGCGAACACACCCGCGGTGGCGAACATGAGCCTCGGCAGCTCGTTCGACGCTGCGGTGAACACCGCCGTCGCCAACACCATCGCCGACGGTGTCAGCGTGGTCGTCGCCGCCGGCAACTCCAACCTCGATGCGTGCGGGTTCTCTCCCGCGAGTGCGCCGGATGCGCTCACCGTGGGTGCGACGACCTACACCGACGCGCGGGCGTCGTACTCGAACTTCGGCCCTTGCCTGGACCTGTTCGCGCCCGGCTCCCAGGTGCTGTCGACGCACCATCTGTCGGACGCCGCGCTCCACATCGAGAACGGCACCTCGATGGCGAGCCCGCACGTCGCGGGTGTCGTGGCGACCTACCTGCAGGCCAACCCCACCGCGACGCCGGCCGTCGTCGCGAACGCGGTGCGCAACAGCGCCTCGCCGAACCGGGTGACCGGCATCGGGGCCGGCTCGCCCAACAAGCTGCTCTACTCCAAGTTCAGCAGCACCGTGGTCTCTCCGCCGCCGCCGGCGACGACGAACCGGGTCAAGCAGGCGGGGTTCGAGTCCGGTCCCGGGATCTGGCAGGGCAACAATGATGGGAGCATCGACTGCGACGACGGCGGTCAGGCGCCGAGGACCGGCCGGTGCAACACCTACCTCGGCGGCTGGGGCGACGGCCGAATCGACATGCTCGGCCAGCGGGGGATCGTGCTGCCCTCCTCTCCCGCCCTGACTCTTCGGTTCTGGCTCCGGGTCGGGACCCAGGAGGTCGGCGCGACTCCCTTCGACAAGCTCTTCGTGCGCGTGATCTCCGGTGGGGTGACGACCACCCTCGCGACCTTCTCCAACGCCAACGCGACGGCGGGGTACGTCGTGCGCAGTGCGTCGCTGGCTGCGTTCACCGGGAAGACGATCGAGCTCCGGTTCGTGTCGGACGAGGACTTGAGCGTCCCCACGGCCTTCTTCATCGACGACGTCTCGATCCAGTGAGCCGGGTGAGCCGGAAGTAGGGAGGCGGGAGACCTTCCGGGGTATTTCCGAGAACTCCGGAGGATGTCCGGACCCGTGCAGTTGTCTGCAGTGCAAGAAGTTGAGCGTAGGCGCGGGGAACAACACATCACTAGGTTCCGCCCGGGAGCCCGATCGGGCGCCCGAGGCTGCGGCCCCACCCGGGCTGCCCGAACCATGAGGTGTGACTCACATGTCCACAGCAACACCCCGCGTCATCTCGCGGGCGATCGTCACGGCAGCCGTGGCGATCGCGACCGGCGGTGCCCTGATCGGGGGTGCCCCTCCGTCCGGAGCGGCCCCCGGCTCTCCGGCGACGCAACCCATCTCGGTCCAGAACGACGACCTGGCCCCGGTCGTCGGGCGCTCGGCGCCCGGCGCGATCGACGGCC
>NZ_JACEHF010000027.1 GCF_014180685.1 Nocardioides pelophilus
GGCCGTCGTCGGCCCGACGGCCGCCGCACCTCCGGCCGCGTCGTCGCAGCAGCCCGGCGCCCCCGCAGCCGTGGTGCACCAGGTCTTCCCGGAGATCACCCGGCTCAGCCTGGCAGGCAACGGGACCCACCGGCTCACCGTGACCCTGCAGCCCGAGCACCTCGGCGAGGTCCGGGTGACGCTGGTCGTGCGCGACGGCGCGGTGCGGGTCAGCATCGGGTCGGACCACGCGACCGAGGCCCTGATCCAGGGAGCACCCGAGCTGCGACGGCTGCTGGAGCAGGCCGGGGCGACCGACGCACGGGTCGTGATCCGCGACGCCTCACCGGCGGGAACGGACGCTCCCGGCACGGAGCCGCGCGGGCAGCGCGACACCGGCCAGCACGACGCCGGCCAGCACGACGCCGGCCAGCACGACGCCGGCGCCGGCACCCGGGAGCGGTCCGCGAGCCGCCAGGACCCCCCTCCCGACGGTCCGGTCCGGCCGGTCCACCCCGCCTCTCCGCCCGACTCGGCGACGACCCCCGGTCGGCTCGACCGACTCATGTAAGGAGCACGCAGATGTCCGTGACCCCACCCGAGGCCCTCGGATCGACCCCGTGGTCGACGCCGTCGACCACCGGCACGCCCGGCTTCGGTGACCAGCAGCTCTTCCTCGAGCTGATGGTCACCCAGCTGCGCTATCAGGACCCCCTCAACCCGACCGACTCCGCCGAGTTCCTCGCGCAGACCGCGCAGTTCACCTCGCTGGAGAAGATCCAGGCGGTCGCCGACCAGACCGCGATGATGGTCTCGACCCAGCTCGCCTTCGGCGCGAGCTCACTGATCGGCCAGACCGTCACCTACACCGGCGAGGACGGCGAGGAGCACACCGGCACCGTGACGGGCACGACGTTCCTGCCCACGGGCCCGGTCCTCGACGTCGACGGCGAGCAGGTCTCGCTCTTCAACATCCTCAGCGTCGGCGTCACCAGCGCCCCCGACGATCCCGCGGACCCCGCGGACCCCGCGGACCCCGCGGACCCGCCCGCCTGAACCACCACCCGATCGTCCGCACCCGCGGCCGACTGAACCACCACCGAGAGGAAACCCGATGCTGCGCTCACTCTTCGCAGGAATCAGCGGCCTGCGCAACAACCAGACCATGCTCGACGTCACCGGCAACAACATCGCCAACGCCAACACGACCGGCTTCAAGTCGAGCACCACGGTCTTCTCGGACACCCTCAGCCAGATGCTCACCGCAGCGTCCGGCGCCAACGCCGACCGCGGCGGCACCAACCCGATCCAGGTCGGCCTCGGCGTCCAGCTCGCCGCGACCAGCACCAACTTCGGCCAGGGCGCCGCCCAGACCACCGGACGGCAGACCGACGTGATGCTCAACGGCGACGGCTTCTTCGTCGTCCAGGACGGCCAGCAGAGCCTCTACACCCGGGCCGGGGCGTTCACGTTCGACGAGAACGGCATCCTGGTCGCACCCAACGGGATGCGGGTGCAGGGCTACGCGCTCGACGTCAACGGCGACCCGACCGGACCGCTGATCGACGTCTCCCTGGACACGGCCGGCCTCGGCCTGCCGCCGGGCGTCGAGCTCACGTCGTACTCGATCGGCTCCGACGGCAAGGTGCGGGGCGTCTTCTCCGACGACGTGCAGCGCGACATCTGCCAGCTCGCGATCGCCGACTTCGACAACCCGATGGGCCTGGACAAGGTCGGCGACACGATGTTCCGCGAGTCCGCGAACTCCGGAGCCGTCCAGCTCGGCGTGGCCGGCGAGGGCCAGCGCGGCCAGATCATGGCCGGCGCCCTGGAGATGTCGAACGTCGACCTGTCGGCCGAGTTCACGAACCTGATCCTCGCCCAGCGCGGCTTCCAGGCGAGTGCCCGCGTGATCACCACGTCGGACCAGGTTCTCGAAGAGCTGGTGAACATCAAGCGCTGACCGTCCAGGTGCCTCAGACACCGGCGACGGCTGCCGATAGGGACTGCGGACGGGCCAGGGACGGCCCGTCGACAGTCCGCATGCCGGCCCCGCCGGCAGGGATCGCGCACACGGAGGTGCGGAATGATCACGCTGACCCGTCTGTCGGGGACGGTGTTCCTGCTCAATGTCGACCTCATCGAGCGGATGGACGCCACGCCGGACACGGTGATCACGCTCGTCGACGGCAAGAAGTACGTCGTCGCGGAGTCGCTCGAGCAGATCCGCCGTGAAGTCGTGCAGTACCGCGCGGAGATCATCTCCACCGCGGGGATGTACGACGACCGGCCGGCCACGTCCGAGCCGCGCCAGGGGTCCCACCTCGCCGCGGTCCGCAGCGTGCCGCCCGCCGATCCGCCGGCCGCACCCGCCGAGGCCCACGGAGGGGAGCAGTCATGAAGGATCCGGCTGCCGTCATCGGGATCGGCCTCGGCATGGTGGTGATCGTCGCCGCCAACATGCTCGAGGGCGGCAACCCGATGAGCCTGGTGCTGGGGCCGCCGATGCTGCTGGTGTTCGGGACCACGCTGCTGGTCACCGTCGCCGGCGGCACGATGACCGATGCCAAGGAGGCGATGAAGGCACTCGTGCGGGCCTTCAAGGGTGGCGATGCGGCGCCCGGCGCCGACCTGGTGCCGCACGTGGTCACCCTCGCCGACCGGGCCCGCCGCGAGGGGCTGCTCGCGCTCGAGGACGGGCTCGCCGACGTACCCGAGCCGTTCCTGGTCAAGGGCGTGACGATGGCGATCGACGGCACCGACCCCGAAGAGGTGCGGGAGATCCTCGAGGCCGAGATCGACGCCAAGCGGCGCAAGGACAACCAGTCCGCCAAGTTCTTCAAGGACGCCGGTGCCTACGCACCGACCATCGGCATCGTCGGCACCGTGATGGGCCTGGTCCACGTGCTGGAGAGCCTGGCCGACCCGGAGTCCCTCGGGCCGCTCATCGCGGCCGCCTTCGTCGCCACCCTGTGGGGCGTGATGTCGGCCAACGTCTTCTGGTTCCCGATCGGCAACCGCATCAAGCGGCTCAGCGAGCTCGAGTGCTCCCGGATGGAGGTCGCGCTCGAGGGGGTCGCCGCGATCCAGTCCGGCGCCAACCCGCGGATGATCGCGGAGAAGCTCAAGTCGCTCCTGGTCGACGGCAGCGGCACCTCCCAGCCGGAGGCGGCCTGATGCCCCGACCGCACGGCCGCCGTCGGGGCGGCCACACCGAGGAGCACGAGGAGGGCGCCGAGCGCTGGCTGGTGACCTACGCCGACATGGTCACCCTGCTGATGGTGCTCTTCATCATCCTGTTCTCGATGTCGACCGTGAACGAGGAGAAGTACGAGGAGCTCAAGACCGGTCTCGCCGAGGGCTTCGGCCGCTCCTCGTCGATCCTCAACGGCACCAACCCGACGATCGACTACCGCGGCCCGGCGGTCCCGACCACGACCACCTACAACGCGGTCATGAAGCAGCTCAGCGCGGAGGAGCAGACCGCGGTCACCGAGTTCGTCAGCGAGCACGACCGCAAGCGCGAGCAACGGGCGTACGCCGACGCCCGCAACGAGGTCGACCGCCTGCTCAAGGTCTGGCGGGAGATCGAGGAGGCCCTGCGTCGCGAGGGTCTCGACGACGACGTCCGGGCGCTGATCGACGAGCGCGGCCTGGTCGTCAGCCTGGTCTCGCGCCACGTCGTCTTCCAGCCCAACGTGGCCGAGCTGACCCCCCGCGGGCAGCGGGTGGTCGACACCATCGCGCCGGTGCTGCTCGACCTCAGCGAACCGATCCAGGTCGACGGCCACACCAACCAGGTGCCGGTCAAGCCCAAGTACTACCCCACCGACTGGGACCTCTCCGTCGCCCGGGCCGTGCACGTGCTGCGCCGCCTCGAAGAGGTGCAGGGGCTGCCCGAGCACCGGCTCCGCGCCACCGGCTTCGGCCACACCAAGCCGCTGGTCGACCCCGACCGGCCCGGCTCCCAGCAGATCAACAAACGAGTCGACCTGATCGTGCTCAGCCAGGCGGCCGCGGGCACCCGCGCCCGGTTCGCCGAGGCCTACGACGACATGACCAGCGAGGAGGAGTCATGACCACCACGACGGCAGCGCCACCGGAGGAGAAGGCGGCCGCACCGAAGAAGTCGAGGAAGAAGCTCATCATCATCATCGCCGTGGTGCTCCTCCTCGGCGGTGGCGGCGGGTACTGGTTCGTGCTCAAGCCGAAGGGGGCCGAGGACGGTCCCCCCGAGCCGGGCACGGTGGTGCCGCTCGACCACGTCCAGATCAACCTCGCCGAGGGCCACTACCTGCGGCTGGGGCTGTCGCTGCAGCTGACCGCCGACGCCGGCGGCGAGGGCCACGGGGAGTTCGACGGGAGCAAGGCTCTGGACGCCGCGATCGACGTGTTCAGCGGGCGGAGCGTCGCGGAGGTCGCGAAGGAGGGGCAGCGGGCCAAGCTCAAGCTGGAGCTCGTGCACCTGCTCGAGGAGCGCTATCACGGCGACGTGATGGACGTGTACTTCACGGAGTTCGTCACGGAGTGAGGTAGCCGATCGACAAGGACGGATGGCCCGACCGGGCCATCCGGGTCCGGCTTGCCGGACATCGAGGAACGGCTCAGGTCCCGGCGTGCGCCGACGATGTTGCACCCGTGACCGTCGCTCCAGCTCCCTCGCGCACGACGTACGGCACCCGCGCGCGCCGGCGCTCGGGCCAGTCCGAGCCGGCGCCGTACGACTTCCGTCGGCCGATCCAGCTCTCGCGCGAACACCAGCGCACCCTGCAGCTCGGCTTCGACGGCTTCGCGCGGCAGGCGACCACGGTCTTCACCAGCTCGCTGCGCACCGTGTGCTCGATGGCCCTGGTCAGCATCGAGCAGCGCACCTACGCGGAGTACGTCGACAGCCTCGACTCCTCGACGTACATGACGCTGTTCACCGCCGACCCGATCCCGGGCACCGGCGTGCTCGAGATCCCGCTGTTCGCGACCATGTCGTGCGTCGACCACATGCTCGGCGGCCCCGGCGCCGACGAGCAGCCCGACCGGCCGCTCACCGAGATCGAGGCCGGGGTCATCGGCGGCCTGATCGAGCGGCTGCTGGGCGAGATGCGCTACTCCCTGTCGTCGATCGTCCCCCTCGAGCCGGTCATCACCGGCGCCGAGTACAGCCCCCAGTTCGCCCAGGTCGCGAGCGCCGCCGACGTGATGGTCGTGGTGAGCCTCGAGCTGCGGATCAACGAGCGCGGGCACCGGGTGACGGTCTGCCTCCCGTTCTCCGGCCTCCTCCCCCACCTGACCGATGCGACCGGCGCCGGGTCGGTCTCGGACCGGGAGCGCGCCCAGCGTGCCCTCGCGGCCCGCCTGCTGCAGGACCAGCTGTCCGAGGTGCCGGTCGCCGTCGCCGTGCGGTTCCGCCCGACCACCCTCGACCCCGCGACGCTCGCCGGGCTCCAGCCCGGCGACGTGATCCGGATCGACCACCCGGAGGCTGCGCCGCTCGACGTCACCGTCGCCGGCAACACCTTCGCGCACGCCACCCCCGGATCCCGGGGCCAGCGCCTGGCGGCACTCATCGTGGACACCCCCAAGGAGAAGCCATGACCGGCCCCAAGAACGCCGACAACGCAGCCAGCGCCGACACCTCGGCCACCGCCATCGCCGCGGCCGCGGCGGCCGCGGACGCACTGCCCAGTGCCGCCGAGCTGATCACCGGCCCGGCCCAGCCGGGTTCCGAGCACGTCGCGTCCGCGTTCGCGGGCGGCGCCCGGGTCGACCTCGACGGCGTGCCGGGTCGGATCGCTGTGCTCGTCGGCCAGGACCTGGTCGACGCCCTCGCCGCCAGCCCCCTCGGCGGGCTCGACCTGGCCGCCGCGTGCCAGCCCGCGCTCGACGCCGCCGCGCGGCAGCTCGGCGCGCACGCCCGCGCGGCGGAGACGCTCGACCTCGGCGCCGAGGGGTTCGACATCACCGCGGCGCTCGGCGAGGACTTCACGACGGTGCCGTTGATCGGAGTCGGCATCGACGCCGCGGTCCTGGTGGCCGCCTCGACACTGGCCGGCGCCCGGGCTCCGCTGACCGCCGAAGCCGAGGCCGAGGCCGAGCTGGAGACGATCGCGTCCGCCGGGGCACCTTCGCACGAGCCGTTCGTGCCCGCCTTCCAACCCGCGCCGCGCGGCCTCGAGCTGCTGCACGGGGTCGACATGGAGGTCACCGTCGAGCTCGGCCGGACCCGGATGACGGTCCGCGACCTCCTCGCCCTCTCCCCCGGCGCCGTGCTCGAGCTCGACCGTGCCGCCGGCAGCCCCGCCGACCTGCTGGTCAACGGCCGGCTGATCGCCCGCGGCGAGGTCGTCGTGGTCGACGAGGACTTCGGGTTGCGCGTCACCGAGATCCTCGACGCCGCGGCTGCGGTCTGAAGAAGCGAGAACTGTCGTGGTGGGGATGGGGCTCCAGCTGGTCGCGTCGCTCGCGGTGGTGGTCGGTCTCCTGCTCCTCATCGCCAAGCTCAGTGCGCGGCGGTTCGGAGGCCGGGCGGGCGCCACGGTCGAGGTGCTGGCACGCCAGTCGATCTCGCGCGGCAGCGGCGTCGTCGTCGTCCGCGTCGGCGGCCGGGTCCTCGTGCTGGGATCCACCGAGCAGCAGGTCTCGCTCCTGACCGAGATCGACCCGGCGGACGTCGTACCTCCCGCCGAGCCGGAGTACGACGCGACGGCCGGCTCCGAGGCGACCGTGACCGACTTCAACGAGCTGGTCGCCCGCGCCCGCCGTACCGACGGAGCACTCGCGGGCTCGATCGTGTCGCTCCAGACCTGGCGGCAGGCCTTCCAGGCAGTCACCCGGCGACGGCCTGCGTCATGACCCGGCCCACCCCGAGCGCGCTCACCCCGTGGGCACGCCGACTCGTGCTGCTCACCGTGCCCTTCGTCAGCGCGTGCGCCCTGCTGCTGGCGGGCGCCGGCAGCGCCGCAGCCGACCCGAACGGCCCCAAGGGACCGGGCGGGGCCGGCGGGCAGGGCAACACCGTCCAGATCGACCTCGGCGGCATGACCGACAAGCCGAGCAACAGCCTGGTGGCGATCCTGGCGCTGACCCTGATCAGCCTGCTGCCGGCCATCATGCTGACCTGCACGAGCTTCACCAAGGTGCTCGTCGTGCTCGGACTGACCCGCAACGCGCTCGGCCTCCAGCAGATCCCCAACAACCAGGTGTTGGCCGGGCTCGCGCTGTTCCTGAGCCTCTTCATCATGTCGCCCGTGATCGGCGAGATGAACGACCTCGCCCTGCAGCCCTACCTCGACGGGCAGCTGAGCGCCTCGCAGGCCTGGGACGCCGGCCTCCAGCCGTTGCGCGGCTTCATGCTCGACAACGCGGGGGACGACGAGCTGGCCCTGCTGACCAACGTCGCCGACCGTGAGCTCCCGGCCAACCGCGAGGACGTGCCGACGACCACCCTGATCCCGGCGTTCGTGCTCTCGGAGCTCAAGGACGCCTTCATCATCGGCTTCATCATCTTCATCCCGTTCCTCGTCATCGACATCGTCGTGAGCGGGGCGCTGATGAGCCTCGGCATGATGATGATGCCGCCGGTGATGGTGTCCCTGCCGTTCAAGCTGCTGCTGTTCGTGATGGTCGACGGGTGGGCGCTGATCATCAAGTCCGTGGTCGCGTCGTACGGGGCGGGTTGACGACGCCATGCCGACTCCCCTCATCACCGACACCGCGATCATCGAGATCGCGTCGAAGACCATGTGGGTCGCGCTGCAGCTGTCCGCGCCGATCCTGGTCACCGCCCTGGTCATCGGGTTCGCGATCTCGCTGTTCCAGTCGATGACCCAGATCCAGGAGTTCACGCTCTCGTTCGTGCCCAAGCTGGTCGGCGTCGGCGCCGCCCTGCTCTTCGCCGGCAACTGGATGTTGCACACCCTGGTGGCGTTCACCGTCGAGCTCTTCGACATGGTGCCCGGCCTGCTGGCCTGAGGGACGTCGCGTGAACATCACCGTCGCCGGCGCCCCGCTCCTCGCCCTGCTGCTCGCCTCCATCCGTGTGGTGGCGTGGCTCGCCCTGGTCCCGCCGTTCTCCACGCGCGGCGTGCCTGCGATGGCGAAGGTCGTGATCGCGATCGGGCTGTCGTTCGCAGTGACGCCCGGGCTCGCCGACGACCCGCTCCCCACCACGACGCCCGAGGTGATCCTGGCGGTCGTCGGCCAGGCGGTGATCGGTCTCGGCATGGGCTTCGTGACCATGCTCCTGATCTCGGCGATCGCGGCCGCCGGCACCCTGATCGACCTCTTCGGCGGGTTCGCGCTCGCGTCCGCCTGGGACCCGCTGGCCCTCAACATGAACAGCGTCTTCGGCCGCTTCCACCAGATGCTGGCGATCGCGCTGCTGCTGGTGTCCGGCGGGCACCTGATGGTGATCGGCGGCCTGCTCAGCACGTTCGACTACCTGCCGCTCACCGGGTTCCCCGACATCGGCCACTGGACCGACATCCTGGTCACCGCGTTCTCGATGTTCTTCACGGTGGCGGTCCAGATCGCCCTCCCGATGATCGCGGTGCTCTTCATCGCCGACCTGGCGCTGGCGCTGATGACCAAGGTGGCCCCCCAGCTCAACGCGCTGACCGTGATGTTCCCGGCCAAGGTCGGACTGACCCTGATGCTGCTCGGCCTCTCCTTCCCCGTGCTGCCCGCGGCGATGGAACGGGTGGTCGGCCTCGCCAACGAGGCGATGGCTGCGATGGCAGGGGCGTAGCGATGTCCGGGAGCGCCGAGAAGACCGAGAAGCCCACACCGCGCCGGCTCAAGCAGGCCAAGAAGGACGGCCAGGTCCCGCGGACCCCCGAGATCGGCGGGTGGCTCGGGCTGCTGGTGTTCAGCCTCGCGCTCGGGCCGCTCATGGACCGCGAGGTCACCGAGCTGCGGGACCTGATGTCCGCGAGCCTCCGGGCGATCGAGCGGCCGACCGTCGAGGTCGCCTTCGCACTGCTGCGGGAATCGACGCTGCACGTCCTGATCTCGCTGGTCGTGCTCGGCTCCATGGTGATGGTGATCGGCATCGCCTCGGCGCTCGCCCAGGGCGGGTTCTTCCTGTCCCCGAAGCTCGCGAAACCGTCGGCGAAGAAGCTCAACCCGATCCAGGGCGCGAAGCGGCTGTTCGGACCGCAGGCGCTCTGGGAGGGCGTCAAGATGCTGGTCAAGGCGAGCGTCGTGGCCTTCCTCGCGTGGTCGTCGCTGCGCGCGCTGATGCCGTTGGTGGGCGGGCTCATGCCGATCGAGGCGGTGCTCGCCGCGGTCAGCGGCGAGGTGAGCGCGATGTTCCTCAGCGTCGGGATCGCCGGCGTCGTGATGGCCGCTGCCGACTACGCCGTCGTCCGCCGCCGGATCGGCAAGCAGGTCCGGATGACCCACGCCGAGGTGAAGCAGGAGCACAAGCAGACGGAGGGCGACCCGCTGATCAAGAGCGCGATCCGGTCCCGGCAGCTCGCCGCCGCGCGGAGCCGGATGATCCGCGACGTCTCCGAGGCCGACGTGGTGCTGGTGAACCCGACCCACGTCGCGGTCGCACTCCGCTACCAGCCCGAGCTCGGCGCGCCGCGGGTGGTCGCGCGCGGCGCCGGCGCGATCGCGGACCGGATCCGCCAGGTCGCCTCGGAGGAACGGGTCCCGATGGTCCGGGACGTGCCGCTCGCCCGCGCGCTCTACCGCAGCTGCGAGGTCGGCCAGGAGATCCCGGCCGAGCTCTGGGCCGCGGTCGCGCAGGTGCTCGCCTTCGTCATCCGTCTCCGCTCCCGCGGCCAGCAGGCCGGGTCCCACTCGACCCCGCGCCGCCAGGACGCCGTGCCCGACGTACGACGCGGCGCCCGGCGCCGGGTCCCGACACCCGCCGCGCTCGGCGCGGCGAAGACCTCAGGTGCGGCCGATGCAGGCCGATGAGCGCATCGGAGCCAGGACGGCGCCGATTGCGTGCCACGGACGGCACGGAAGTCGACCGCCCCTGGAGAGGTCCCGTACGACGTGAACCCGCTGACCAAGCTCGGTGTCCCTGTCGCCATCGTGCTCATCGTCGTGATGCTCGTGGTGCCGCTGCCCCCGATGGTCCTCGACGTGCTCATCGCCTTCAACATCACCGGGGCCCTGCTCGTGCTGATGGTGGCGATGTTCATCCACCGCCCCCTCGACTTCGCAGCCTTCCCCTCCGTCATCTTGGTGATGACCCTGTTCCGCCTCGCGCTCAACGTCAGCGCCACCCGGCTGGTGCTCATCGACGCCTACGCCGGCAAGGTGATCGACACCTTCGGTCACTTCGTGGTCGGCGGGTCGCTGATCGTCGGCCTGATCGTGTTCGCGATCCTGCTCGTCATCCAGTTCGTCGTCATCACCAACGGCGCCGGCCGGGTGGCCGAGGTCGGCGCCCGGTTCGCGCTCGACGCGATGCCCGGCAAGCAGATGGCGATCGACGCCGACCTCAACTCCGGCCTGATCGACGAGGACCAGGCCCGGCGCCGCCGGGCCGAGGTGCACGCCGAGGCCGACTTCCACGGCGCGATGGACGGCGCGTCCAAGTTCGTCAAGGGCGATGCGATCGCGGCGATCATCATCACCCTCGTCAACCTGATCGGCGGCCTGGCCGTCGGCGTCGCCCAGCACGGGATGCCGTTCGGCGAGGCGGTCACGACGTACTCGCTGCTCTCCATCGGTGACGGCCTGGTCTCGCAGATCCCCGCCCTGCTCCTCTCCGTCGCCACCGGCCTGGTCGTGACCCGGGCGGTCGCCGAGGAGGACATGGGCTCCGACCTGCTCCGCCAGGTCACCGCCCGCCGGACCCCGCTGCGGATCGCCGGCTTCGGCGCTCTGGCCATCTGCCTGGTGCCGGGACTGCCCAAGCTCCCGTTCATCATCGCGGGCGGCGTGATGCTCCTCGCCTCGAGCCGGATCGAGGAGAGCGAGCAGGAGGACGAGGCCGTCGACGCCGCCGCCGCGGCGCTGCCCGCCCCCGACTCGGCCGAGCAGCTGGCCGCCGAGATCCGGGTCGACCCGCTCGGCCTCGAGCTGTCCGCCGACTTGATCGACCTGGTCGACGCGCGGTCGGGCGGCGACCTGCTGGACCGGGTCAAGGCGCTGCGCCGCAAGATCGCCGGCGAGCTCGGCATCGTCATCCCGCCGGTGCGCACCCGCGACAGCCTCGAGCTGCCGCCGGGCAGCTACTCGATCACCCTGTACGGCGTCGAGGTCGCTCGCGGCGAGGCGCCGCGCGGAACGATGCTCGCCATCGGCGACGCGATCGCGTCGCTGCCCGGCCAGATCACCCGCGAGCCCGTCTTCGGGCTCGAGGCGAAGTGGATCCCGGCCGAGATGCGGCACCAGGCCGAGTCCGCGGGCGCGACCGTCGTCGACCGCGCGTCGGTCATGACCACGCACCTGGCCGACGTCGTGCACCAGAACGCGGCTCACCTTCTCGGACGTGAGGACGTCCGGCTGCTGACCGACGTGGTCAAGCGCAGCCACCCCGCGGTCGTCGAGGAGCTCACCCCCGTGCAGCTCTCGCTCGGCGAGGTGCAACGGGTGCTGAGGTCGCTGCTCGAGGAGCGGGTGCCGATCCGGGACCTGGTGCGGATCCTCGAGGCGCTCTCCGTGCGGGCGGCCACGTCGAAGGAGCTGGACGGCCTGGTCGAGGCTGCCCGGGCCGCGCTGGAGCCGGCGCTCGCCGCGCCGTACGTCTCGAACGGGACGCTGCACGCGATCAGCTTCGAGCCGGTGCTCGAGCAGCGGATGCTCGAGGGCCTGCGCCAGACCGAGCAGGGCGCGACGCTCGTCATCGACCCGGAGACCGCGCAGCACGTGCTCCTCTCCCTCGCCCAGCTGCTCACCGCGGCCGAGAACCAGAACCTGCAACCGGTCCTGGTGTGCGCGCCCCAGATCCGCGCCGCCGTACGCCGGTTCGTCCGGCCGGCCGTGGACCGCCTGCCGGTCCTCTCCTACACCGAGCTCAACGCAGCCCGCACGGTCCAGTCGGTCGGTGTCGTCACCGCCGTCGGCTCCGGCCACGAGCTGGTGGTCGGGGCATGAACGGCCGACCGGACCTGCCGGGGCTGGTCAACGGCCCGGTGCTGATGCTGTCCGCGCTCCTCGCGTCCCCGGCGTGCGTGCTGCTCGCGCAGGGTCTGCTCACCGTCACCGAGGTGCTGATCCGCTACCTCGTGATCACCGTGGGCTGCATCGTGCTGTGGGGCGTGCTCCGGGCTGGGCTGATCGCACTCGTGACCCGGCCGCTGCCCGTCGGCGCGGACGACGCGAACGGCGCAGACGACGCGATCAGCGGTGTCGTCGTCGATGCCAGAGCCGCCCAGGTCGTCGGCGAGCGGCCTGCGTCGCTGGACCCGGACGCGCTCGACATGCCTGCCGAGGACCTGATCGCCCTGTCGCTGCGCCGCGAGGAGAAGGGCACCGCGGCCTAGCCGTTGGCGCTGGGTCAGGCGATCGCCGGGACCACCCACTCGGCGCGGCAGCCCGCGCCGTGGGCGCTCTCGATCGTGAAGTGACCCCCGAGCGCCTCGGCGCGGTGCCGCGCGTTGTCGAGGCCGCTGCGACGGTCGATCGCCACCGGGTCGAAGCCGACGCCGTCGTCGCTGACCCGCAGCGTCACCCACCCCGCGGAGGCGGTGAGCTCGACCTTCGCGGAGGTGGCGTGGGCGTGGCGCATCAGGTTGGACAGCGACTCCCGCAGGGTCAGGAGCAGGCTGTCAGTGGCCTCCGGCGTGAGCGACCGCTCGACCTGGCCGGACAGGCGCAGCAGGGGCAGGAACCCGATCAGCGGCGCGTACTCGCCGATCAGGGCACGCACGTCCTCGAGGAGCGACTTCTCTCCTCCGCGGCCGAGCTCGTAGATCGTCGCGCGCAGGTCGCCGATCGCGACGTCGAGCTCGGCGACGGCCTCGTCGATCCGGGCGCTCACGGCGGCGGGGCTGCCGAGGTTGCGCGCCCCCTGCAGCTGCATGCCGGTCGCGAAGAGCCGCTGGATCACGAGGTCGTGGAGGTCGCGCGCGATGCGGTCGCGGTCCTTCGCCAGCAGCAGCTCGTGCCGCTCGCGCAGCGCGTGGGCGCGGTCGAGCGTGAGTCCGGCGTGGTCGGCCAGGGCCGAGATCACGTCGCGCTCGACGCCGTCGAGCTGGCGCCAGGCGCTCGCCTCGTCGACCAGGAGCACCGCAGCCGGCGCGAGCTCGGTGCGCACCGGGATCGCCAGCGTCGCCACCCCGGAGTCGGTCCGGATCTCGACCAGCTCGCCGCCCGCCGCTCGGGCGATCTCGTCGGCGACCTCCTTGACGGTGAGCATCAGGTCCTCCTGGCCGCCGCCCGCGCACGCGGTGATCTCGAGCCGCTCGGACGCGGCGTCGATGAGCGCGACCGCCCTCGCCCCGGACATCTCCCGGACCTGCTCGGCCATCGCGTTCAACGCGAGGTCCTCCTGGAGCGACGGCGCCAGCGCCGTCGCCACCCGGGCGACACCCTGCATCCATCCCCGGTGCCGCTCGCTCTGCTCGAAGGCGCGCGCGTTGTTGATCATCACGCCGGCGGCGCGGCCGAGGACCTCGACCAGGGCCTGGTCCCGGGCAGTGAACGCCGGGCTGTCGGGCCCGTTGCCGAGGTAGAGATGGCCGAACGCGCGCTCGCCCATGAGCACCGGCGCGCCGAGGAACCGGTCGATCGGCGGGTGCCCCTCGGGGAGTCCGCCGAAGACCGGGTGGTCCTCCACGTGGTCGATGCGCACCGGCTCGCGCAGCCGCGGCACCAGGCCGAGCAGACCGAGCCCCTCGGGCGGCCGGCCGATCCTGGCAAGGGTCTCGTCCGACATCCCGTGCACGACCAGGTCGACGAACGAGCCGTCGTCGTCGACCATCGCCAGGACGCCGTACTGCGCGTGGGTCAGGGCGCAGGACGACTCGACGATCCGGCGCAGCACGCCGTGCAGGTCCAGATCGGAGCCGATCGCGACGACGGCGTCGAGAAGCGCCCGAGCCTCGTCAGGAAGCTCCAACTCCATTCCGATCGCCCGTCCTCCCTCCCCGTGCCCACCGGGGTGGGCCTACCAGGAACGGTACGGCGTCCGGCACCTCGACGCGACTGGAACACGCATTTCACGCCTGCGGAGGTGCTCCCCCGCCGGGCCCCGCGGCCGGGTCGCGGAGGGTGGCCTGCAGCGCCGGGGCGAGCAGGGCGGCCAGCTCCGCGGCGACGTCGTCCTCGGTCTCGGGCGGCATCGCGACATAGCTGATGCCGAGGCGGGCGATCGTCCGGGCGAGGGTGCGGGCGGCGACCGGGTCGACGATCGGCCAGATCCGGCCGACAGCCTCGGTCAGACGGCCCGCGATGTGCGCCAGCAGCTGGCCGCTGTCCGTCGTCACCAGTCGCACCAGGTCGGGGTGGGCGTTGCCGTCCTGGACCCGCTTGATCAGGGGATCCGCCGAGGTCGCGTGGAGGAACGTCCGCAACGCGGCCTCGAGGGCGGCCTGCGGGTCGCCCGCGTTGGCCTCCAGGTCAGCGTCGACGAGGTCGCAGAACGCGTCGGCGAGCTCGAAGGCGTAGGCCTCGGCAAGGCCGGCCCTCGAGCCGAAGTCGTTGTAGATCGTCTGCCGGCTCACACCGGCCTTCTTGGCGACGGTCTCGAGCGTGACCTTGCGCCACTGCTTCTCGGTGAGCACCTCGCGAAGGGCAGCGAACACCGCGGTGCGGGTCGGCACTCCGGAGCGCGGCATGCAAGGAACCCTAGTGCCGGTCCCGCGCGACGACCGAGGGCGGCAGCTCGATGTCCGGCACGAGCTCGACCAGCAGCCCGCGGACCCGGGCGTCGAGGTCGGCGACGATCGCGCGGACCGTGGCCTCGTCCTGGCCTCCGGGGTCGGCCACCGGCCAGTCGACGTAGCGCACGCCGGGGACGTAGGGGCACTCCTCGCCGCAACCGAGCGTGATGGCCATGTCGCTGGCGGCGATGGTGTCGCGGGTCAGCACCTTCGGGTGCTCCTTGGAGGTGTCCAGGCCGAGCGCCTCCAGCACCTCGGCGACCTCGGGGTGGATGTGGTCGCCCGGTTGGGTGCCTGCCGACAGCGCCACCACGCGGCCCTGGGCGTAGTGCTCGGTCAGGACACGCGCAGCCACCGACCGGCCGCCGTTGCGCACGCACGCGAAGACGACCTGGGGTCGGGTCCCCGTGCGGGTGTCGCTGGGGGTCTCGGTCATGGCTTTCCTTCCGGCTCTCTGGTGTCAGGGAAGAACCGTCGCGCCCACAGGCTGACGTAGACCAGGCCGACGAGCACCGGGACCTCGATGAGGGGTCCGACGACACCGGCCAGGGCCTGGCCGCTGGTGACGCCGAAGACGGCGATGGCCACCGCGATGGCCAGCTCGAAGTTGTTGCCGGCCGCGGTGAACGCCAGCGTCGTCGAGCGGGCGTATCCCAGGCCCGCAGCCCGGGCCAGCACCATCCCGGCCGTCCACATCACGGCGAAGTAGGCCAGCAGGGGCAGCGCGATGCGGGCGACCGCGAGCGGGTTGTTGGTGATCTCGTCGCCCTGCAGCGCGAACAGCACCACGATGGTGAACAGCAGCCCGTAGAGCGCCCAGGGGCCGATGCGAGGCAGGAACCGCGTCTCGTACCAGTCGCGGCCGCGCGCTCGTTCGCCGACGCGACGGGTGAGGAAGCCCGCGACCAGCGGGATGCCGAGGAAGACGACGACGCTGGCGGCGATCTCCCACGCGGAGACGTCGAGGCCGGTCGTCGACAGGCCGAGCCAGCGGGGCAGCGCCTCGAGGTAGAACCAGCCCAGGAACCCGAACGCGACGACCTGGAACACCGAGTTCAGCGCCACCAGGATGGCGGCGGCCTCACGGTCGCCGCAGGCCAGGTCGTTCCAGATGATCACCATCGCGATGCACCTGGCCAGCCCCACGATGATCAGCCCGGTGCGGTACTCCGGCAGGTCGGACAGCAGCAGCCAGGCGAGGGTGAACATCAGCGCCGGACCGATGAGCCAGTTCAACACCAGCGACAGGCCCAGCGTGCGCCAGTCGCGGGTGACCGACCCGAGCTCGTCGTACCGCACCTTCGCCAGGACCGGGTACATCATGACCAGCAGGCCGAGGGCGATCGGCAACGAGACCGAGCTGATCGTGACCGCGTCCAGGGCGTCGGCGATGCCGGGGACCCAGCGTCCGAGCAGCAGCCCGGCGACCATGGCTGCGCCGATCCACACGGGCAGGAACCTGTCCAGCCGCGACATGGCGCCGGCCACACCGTGGGGAGCGGCGCCGGTCGCCTGCGCGTCGCGGTCGGAGCGGGGTGGGACGGTCATCGATCTCCTGCCTCGGAGCAGCGGACGGCGGTGGCGAACTCAGGTGGCGGCCGGTAACGTATCACCCGATGATGACATCAACGAATGCTGATGTGACCAGCGACGTCGTGCTGAGGGTGCTCAGCGACCCGCTGCGCCGGCGGATCGTGGCCCTGCTGGCCCGCGAGCAGCTGTGCAACTGCCACCTGACGGAGGCGACCGGCGCCGGGCAGACGACCGTCAGCAACGCGCTGCGGGTGCTCCGCGAGGCAGGCATGGTCGAGACCGAGCCGTGCGGCCGGTTCACCTATTACCGACTGCTGCCCGAGCCGCTGGCCGGGCTCGCCGACGAGCTGTCCGCGCTGGCCCGCTCGGCGCGGGAGAGCCCGGACCACAAGCGCCCCTGCTGAGCCGCCGACGGGCGATCGCGCCGCTCAGCCGACCGGCGTCAACCGGAAGACCCGGATCTCGCGATCCGTGCGGGTGCGGTACGTCGCGTAGACCGCGGTGAGGTCGACCATCTTCTGGAAGCCTGCGGCCGCCTCGGCGCCGCTGAGCAGCTCGGCGACGACCGGCACCTCGACGCCGCCCGAGATCACCCGCGCCTGCGGCTGGGCGAGCAGGTTGCCGGTCCACGCCGGGTGGTGCTGCTGACCGAAGTTGGACCCCACCACGATCACCGAATCGCCGTCGCGCGCGAACAGCAGCGGGCTGAGCCGCGGCTGACCCGACTTGCGCCCGATGGTCTCCAGCACGAGCGTGGGCGCCCCGATCGGTCCGAGGAGGGTCCTGCGACCGCGGGTGCGGAGCAGGAGCTTGCGGTCCAGGGGCATCAGCTTGCGGATGGTCCAGGAACCGGGTCGGGTCGAGGCGAACCTGGTGCCGACGCGGGCGAGCACAGAGCCTTCGCGGCCCCAGCGGTAGTCGGGGATGGTCATGCCTGATTGAAGCAGTACTACGGTCGGCACATGGCACAGAAGATGAGAGTCCGCCGCGGGCTCGCCCGAGGCCTCCTGCGTGCGACGAGATGGCGACTCGTCGGAACCGTGCCGCGGAAGGGGATCCTCATCGGCGCGCCTCACACCTCCCGCTGGGACTGGGTGGCGATGCTGCTGATCGCGTGGGCCAACAGCGCCCGCCCGCAGGTGCTCGTCAAGCACACCTACTTCAAGGGCCCCCTCGGCTGGATCATGCACGCCACGGGCGGCATCCCGCTCGACCGGGAGAACCCGGGTGCCACGATCCGGGCGCTGCTGAAGGACGCCGAGTCGCACGACTCCTTCCTCCTCGTCATCGCCCCCGAGGGGACGCGGAGCAAGACGGACTACTGGAAGCCGGGGTTCTACCGGATCGCCGGGCAGACCGGCCTCCCGATCGGCCTGGGGTTCATCGACGGCCAGACCCGCACGCTCGGGATGGGGCCGACGATCACGCCGTCCGGCGACGTCGTGGCCGACATGGACATCGTCCGCGCCTTCTACGCCGACAAGCGCGGAGTCCACCCCGAGCTGTGGGCCGAGCCGCGGCTCCGTGAGGAGTCCTCGGCCGGCGGCACCGGCTCAGGCTCAGGCTCAGGCTCAGGCTGACGCTGCGGCCGCTTCGATGCACTTCCTGAGCGCCGCGCTGGAGTGCTTGACCGACATCTTCACGAAGGGCTCGATCATCCGGCCCAGCGCCTTCCCGGCGAGTCCTCCGGGCAGGTCGTAGTGGATGTGGGCGCGGATCCGGGTCGTGTTCTCGTCGACCGCCTCGAAGTGCCACACCGACCGGACCGGGAAGCCCTTGATCGCCTCGAACGAGATCAGCTCGTTCTTCACCCACCCGTCGACCTTGATCGTCGAGTGCAGCGTCGCACCGACGTGCATCGACGCGTCGAAGACCGCGCCCAGACCCTGGTCCTGCTCGCCGGCCGGTTCGAACTTCTGGATCCCGGACAGCCAGTGGGTGGCGTTCCGGTAGTCGTCGGCGTAGGCGAACGCGACCTCGACCGGCGCGGCGCACTCGTTGGCAATGTCGATGTCAACGCCCATGCCGGGAAGGCTATCGCCGGCCCGGGGCCGCCGGATCAGTCGTCCAGCGCCGGGTAGTCGGTGTAGCCACGGGCGCCTCCGCCGTAGAACGTCCGGTAGTCGGGCTCGTTCAGCTCCGCGCCGACCGCGAGCCGGGCCGGCAGGTCCGGGTTCGAGATGAACTGGCGCCCGAAGGCCGCCGCGTCGACGTACCCGGCCTTGATCAGGCGCTCCGCCTTCTCGACCGTGTAGTTGCCGGCCCCGACGATCACGCCTGGGAACGCCGTGCGCAGCGACCGTCGGAACGCGTCGTCCAGCTCCGGTCCCCCGGCCCAGTCCGGCTCGGACAGGTGGAGGAAGGCCAGGCCACGACGTGCGAACTCCGCCGCCAGGTGGAGCCCCATCGGTTGACCGGCACTGTCGTCGAGGCCGTTGAACGACCCGAGCGGAGAGATCCGGATCCCCACCCGGTCGGCGTCCCACGCGCCGACGACGGCATCGACGACCTCCAGTGCGAACCGGGCGCGGTTCTCCATCGAGCCGCCGTAGGCGTCGGTGCGCTCGTTGCTGGTCTCGGAGAGGAACTGGTGGATCAGGTAGCCGTGGGCGCCGTGGATCTCGACCGCGTCGAAGCCGGCCTCGCGCGCGTTGACGGTGGCCCGGCGGTAGTCGTCGACCGTCTGCACGATCTCCTCGAGCTCGAGTGCACGAGGGGTCGGGCAGTTCGCCCGGGTCGGCGCGCCGTCCTCGCCACGAACGGTCGTCCGGTTGCGGTAGGGCATGCCCGAGGCGGACACCGGGGGCCGGCCGTCGTGGAACGACTCGTGGGAGACCCGCCCGACGTGCCACAGCTGCAGCGCGATCCGGCCGTCCGCCTCGTGCACGGCGTCGGTGATCTTCCGCCAGCCCGCCACCTGCTCCTCGGAGTAGATGCCCGGGGTGTCCATGTATCCCTTGCCCTGCGGCGAGATCTGGGTCCCCTCGGCAATCACCAGACCCGCGCTCGCCCGCTGGCGGTAGTACTCCAGCATCAGCTCGTTCGGCACGTCGCCGGGCGGCGTGGCTCGCATCCGGGTCAGCGGGGCCATGAAGACCCGGTTCGGGACCTCGAGGGCGCCCACCGTCAACGGCTGGAAGAGGAGCTCGTGCACCGGCCCAGTGTGCCCTCCCCCTCGTTCAGCCCTCCGGCGGGATGTTCTGGTTCATCGCAAAGACGTTCTCCGGGTCCCAACAACGCTTCAGCCGCACCAGGCGGTCGTACTTCTCGGCCCCGAAGGTGCCGCGGACCCGCGAGTTGTCGATGTCACTGACGAAGTTGAGCGCCATCCCCGCCATGCTCCACGGACCGAGCGCCTCCTCGCTGGCCCGTGCCCACGCGATGTTGGGGGTGTCGTCCGCGTCCGTCCAGCTCGCGTAGCAGTGGAACAGCCACTCGGCGGAGCGGCCGGACAACGCGGTCGCGTCCTCGGCCACGTCCCCCACGGCGCCCCCTGTCCGACCCAGCACGACGACACTGGTGGGTGAGACGGCTCGCGCTGCGCAGGCGATCAATGCATCGATCGCCTCGTCCGGGGCGTCCGGCAGCAGGTCGGATCGCCAGTAGTTGCGCCGTCCCGGCGGGTTACCGGCGTCGGTGATCATCTGGAAGTCCATGTAGGTCGTCGGACCCATCAGGTCCACCCGCGGCTCGCCGTACTCCTTCAGCGACGCCAACGACGTGGCCCCGTCCTCGACGCTCCCCCAGTGCCCGGCGATCACGCTGACCACCGGTGCCCCGCGCAGCTCCGGAGGCACGAACGGCGCCGGCGGGGCGTGCATGAAGATCACCCCACCTGTCACCTCGCGCGGCGCGTCCCTCAGGAAGTCGCGGACGTGGCGCACGACCTCGGGCGCCTGAACACGCGGATACATCAGCATGCCGGCGTACACCTCGGGACCGACCGGGTGCAGCCGCAGGGTGAACTCGGTGACCACACCGAAGTTGCCGCCCCCGCCGCGCAAGCCCCACAGCAGCTCTGCATTCTCGGACTCGTCGACGACGACCGTCTCGCCCGCCGCGGTGACGACCTCGGCGGCGACCAGGTTGTCGCAGGCGAGCCCGTGCAGCCTCTCCAGCCATCCGCTCCCACTGCCGAGGACGAATCCCGCCACACCCGTGGTGGTCATCCGGCCGCCGGTGGTGGCCAGGCCGTGCGCCTGGGTGGCGGCGTCGAGCTCGCCCCAGACGACGCCGGGCTGCACCCGGACCAGTCGACCCTCCGCATCGATGTCGATCGCCTTCATCGGGCCCAGATCGAGGAGCAGTCCGCCCTCGATCGTCGAGTAGCCAGCGACGGAGTGGCCGCCGCCGCGGACGGCGAGCGGCAGCCCCTTCGCGCGGGCGAAGGTGATCGCGTGCGCCACGTCCGCGTTGCTCTCGGCTCGCGCGATCACCGCCGGCCGGCGGTCGAACATGGCGTTGAAGGCGGTGCGTGCAGCGTCGTAAGCGGCACCGTCAGCCGCAGTGAGGATCTCGCCGGTGAAACCGGCGCGCAAGGGGCCGAGGTCGAGCCCGGCAGCAGTGGGAGCGCTGGTGGTCATGGCGCGAGCGTGCTCCCACGGCGGGCGTCCGTCAGTGCTGCGCGTCACAGGCCATCAGCCGACGCTCCGAGGGCATCGCGATCGTGAACGACGAAGTGGCCGTCCTGCTGGCTGATCACTCCGCTCGCAACCAGCGGAGCCAGAGCGCGGTTCACGTTCTCCCTCGACGCCGCGACCAGGGCGGCGAGGGTGCGCTGCGACAGCTCCAACCGGATCCTCGTCCCGCCGGCGACCGGCTCTCCGAACTCGTCGGCCAGCGCCAGCAGCGTGCGCGCTGCTCGCCGCCGGATGTCGTCGAACGCCAGGCCGGTGAAGGAGTGGGCGGCGCGTACCGTGAGCCCCGCGATCTGCTCGAGCATCAGCTCGAGCGCGGTCGGATGCCGGCCCAGGAAGTCCAGGAGCAGCTGCCGGCGGAGCAGGAGGCACCGGGTCGGCGCCATCGCCGTCACGCTGACCTGGCGGATCCGACTCCGATGAAAGAGCCCTACCTCGCCCGTGGCGTCGACGGCGGCGTTGATCGCGACGATCACCTCGGCACCGTCGCGACTCAGTCGGTGCGACTTCAGCATCCCCTCGGCGATGACGAGCAGCACGTCGGCCCGGTCACCTTCGATCCACACCGACTCGCCGGCGTCGTACCGCTGCTCGGTGAGGTGCGGCACCAGCTCCTCGACGTCGCCACGGGCGAGTCCACCGAAGAGAGGGGTCTGCAACAGGATCCACGCCGGGTCCATGCCGCGAAACTACCTCTTGTCGAGCCCAGCCAGGTGGCGAACGATCGATGCGGCCGGTGCGATCTGGTGGATCCGGGCGACCGTCTCGCCCGCGTAGAGCGGGGACGTCTCGAGGATCCGGTCGGGGACGTTGCCGGCGGGCGGAGTGGGGCTGAAGAACGGCACCCCGACCGCCTGGTGCCGCAGCATCCACGCCTGAGCCGAGTCCGGCGACCGGCTGAGCACCGGACGGGTCGCCCGGTTGAGGAGTCGTACGACGCCCGGCCCGCGCGGGTCCCGACGCAGCCACCTGCGCGTCGCGTCGTTCGGCAGCACCCGGTGGGCGCCCGGCCAACCGACGCCGAAGAGCTCGGTGAGGACGGTCGCGGAGCCGTCTACGAGCCGCTGTTTGTAGCCGGCCGTCGCGCCGCTCTCCTCCGACATCAGGAACCGGGTCCCGGCGACAGCAGCGTCCGCACCGGCCGCCAGCGCGCGGGTCACGTCGTCGGCGTCGGCGGTGCCGCCGGCGAGGAGCACGGGACAGTCCCGCGGGAGTACGGCGCGAACCTGCTCGAGCAGGTCCCGTGCGGGCAGGACTCCCCGCACGTGCCCACCGGCTTCGACCCCCTGCACGATGACCGCGTCCGCTCCGGCGTGGTGGGCGGCCCGGGCCTCGTCCACCGAGCCCGCCTGGTGGATCCAGGTGCCGCCGTGCTGACGACGCGGCGTACCCCAGAAGGTGACCACGACGTCGGCCGCCGACGCGGCTCGCCAGTGGGCCGCCCGCGCGAAGGGCAGCAGCAGGTTCACGGCCAGTGGCCGGTCGGTCAGGTCGCGGGCTGCCGTGAGCTGGCGGGTCAGCGACGCCGGCGCAGCCATGCCCAACGTGCCGAGCCCGCCCGCCTCGGACACCGCTGCCGCGAGCCGCGGACCGGCGACGCCGCCCCCCATCCCGGCCTGGACCACCGGCACCTCGATCCCGACCCGGTCCACGAAGTCGGCCATGCGAGGAATCCTCTCAGCTGCTCTCCACGGGACCGCAGCGCACGTCGAACCTGTCCCGGATGGTGTCGAGGGTCTGTCGGTGATGTTCGCGATCCCGGCGATGGGTGCGCAAGAACTCCATGGTGCCGAGCATCCGGCGGGGCAGCGGGTACCAGAGGTCGTAGTCGAGACCGCAGTCCAGGATGACCTTGTTCGGGAGGGCGTCGGAGATCACGCTGAGGTTGTGCATCGAGAGGCTCATCGACGCGTAGATGGCCAGTGGCCTCGCCTTGGTGAAGAGGTCCTCGACGTCCAGCACGTAGAGCCCGACGTCGCGGAGCTGGTCGGTGAACATCAGGTGCGTCATGAAGTACCCCGCGAACGACGAGAAGACCCCGGTGGTGCTGGCGCGCATCTGGAGGGAGAGCGTCCGACCCGACGGCGACACCAGTGGTTCGTACGGGTGCAGTTCTCCTGCGCGCAGCAGCGACCCGGTGCAGTTGATCAGCCAGGTCCCCGGCACCACCGGGCGGGTGTCCCCGCTCCTCAGCACCAGCTCGACGCCTGCGTCGCCATCGACCGCATCGGCGAAGTACTCGCTCTCCACGGTCGACAAGCCGTTCTCGATCAGGTCGCTCTCTGCTTCGGACATGTACGCGCCGAAGTAGTCCCTCGGCGCCGGAACGGGACCGACGCCGTACGTCGCACGGAACCAGTCCCTGACCTCGTCCTCGTTGGTCCCGTCGAAGCGCCGCGTGGTCTGCCGCACCATCGTGTTGATCGGGGTCCCCGACCACCACCGTTTCGCGCCGACAGGGAAGAACGTGTCGCGGCGCGTGAAGATCGTGCCGGGTCCCGCCAGCATGTTGATCTCCCGGCCCGGGAACGTGGTGATCAGCAGGTGCGCGGCGTCCATCGCCGTCTTGCCGCCTCCGACGATCCAGATCGGCGTGTCGTCAGCGCGCAGCTCGGCGTCGTGTGAGCCGAGGAGCTCGGGGGTGATGGAGCGCACCCGGGTGCTCGACACCGCGAGCGGCTCGTTGGGCAGCACCCGGTGCCCGAACGCCTTGATCAGCCGCTTCGCGCGCAGGGTCCGCCGCCGCCCGTCCGGTGCCTTCAACACCACCTCGACCAGGTCGCCGGACTCCCGGTGCGACTCGTAGTCCCAGCCGAGGCTCTCCCGGACGTCCAGCCGTTGCTTCGCGATGTCGAGGCAGTGCTCGAAGTGGTCGAGGACCTCGGACTTGGTGGCCAGGTGGCTCGGCGGCGCCTGGAGCGTCCACTTGATCTTGCCCGCCGTGAAGATCCCGTGCGGCTGGTGGAGCCGGACATGGTCGTAGGTGTCGACCCACATCCCCCCGACTCGATGCCTGCTGTCGACCAGGGCGACGCTGGTGCCCCGTGGGAGGTAGGTGGTCGCCACGACGAGGGCGTTCAGGCCCGCGATCCCGGCGCCCACGATGCAGAGCTCGTGCGTCTCGAGCGACTCGGTCGGTGCGTGGTCGTTGTTCGCCGTCATTCGGTCCCCCTCGGATCGGGCGGTCAACCCGAGCAGAACCGTGGACGAAAGTAGCACGCAACCGCCCGAGCGCACCTCACACTCAGGTGACTCGGTGCGCAGCGGCCGCCAGGCAGCTCGCGGGCAGCTCGAACCAGCGCAGCTGCTCGAAGTCCGCGGAGACGAGCGGCCCCTCCCCATCGAGGTCGGGAGGGGTTGCCTGCTGCAGCACCGCGGCACCGTCGTCGAGGTGCTTCTGCAGCACGCTCTCCGGCGCGGCGTCGTCGCGGTGGGGATAGCTCATCCGTCCATCGGCGTCGTAGGTAATCTCCCGCAGTCGCAGCGGTGGCTCCACCGGTCCGTCGCGGTGGGTCCACAGGCCGCGGGCCGGATCGAACCGGTACGCGCCGAGCACCCGCCAGCCGTCGAGCGCCACCAGCCGCACGGCCTCGATGACGTAGTCGACGACCGCCTCGGACAGGAAGTAGTTGAAGTTCACCCGCACCCACCCGGGCTTGATGCCCTCACAGCCGCGGGTGATCTCGCGCTCGAACTCGTGGGACCGGTCCAGGTCGATGCCGAGCAGCTGGTGTCCGTACGGCCCGGCGCACGAGCAGCCGCCTCGCGACTGGATGCCGAACAGGTCGTTGAGCAGCGCGACGACGAAGTTGTGGTGGAGGTACTTCCCGCTCGGAGCGCGCACGACGAACGAGACGATCGACAGCCGTTCGGCGTCCGGGTTGCCGAGGACCTCGACGCTCGGCAGCGTCCGCCAGCGCTCCATCGCCCGTCGCAGGTAGGCCTCCTCGTGGCCGCGGATGACCTCGATCCCCACCGCCTGCTTCAGCTGGAACACCAGGCCGGCCCGGATGGCCTCGACGATCGCCGGCGTCCCGCCCTCCTCCCGCTCGACCGGGTCGGCGAGGTACTGGTGATCAGCAGAGTTGACGTAGGCCACGGTGCCGCCGCCGGGCACGTCGGGCACCCGGTTCGTCAGCAGCTCACGGCGTACGACGAGGACCCCCGGCGTGCTGGGACCGCCGATGAGCTTGTGCGGGCTCAGGAACACCGCGTCCTTGTAGCAGAGCGGATCCTCGACGTCGGGACCGTACATCTCGATGTCGACGTACGGCGCCGCGGCGGCGAAGTCCCAGAACGACAGCGCTCCGTGGCGGTGCAGCAGCGTCGAGATCGCGGCCGTGTCGCTGAGGATCCCGGTCACGTTGCTGGCCGCCGAGAAGCTCCCGATCTTCAAGGGGCGCTCGGCGTGACGACGGAGCTCGGCCTCGAGCAGGGCCAGGTCGATGTGCCCGTCGGCGTCGGCCGGGATCGACACGACGTCCGCGATCGACTCGCGCCACGGCAGCTCGTTGGAGTGGTGCTCGTAGGGACCGAGGAAGACCACCGGCCGGCGGTCGGCCGGGATCTGGTCACTCAGGTGGTACTCGTCCTCCAGCACCGACGGGATCCGCAACCCGAGAACGCCGATCAGCTTGTCGATCGCGCCGGTGCAACCTGAGCCGGCGAAGATGACCGCCGTCTCGTCGTCACCGCCGACCGCGTCCCGGATGATCGCCCTCGCGTCCTCCCGGAGCCTGGTCGTCTGCAGCCCGGTGCCGCTGGACTCGGTGTGGGTGTTCGCGTAGCGCGGCAGCACCTCGTCGCGGATGAAGTCCTCCAGGAAGGACAGCGCGCGCCCCGAGGCGGTGTAGTCGGCGTACGTCACCCGGCGCGGGCCGAACGGGCCGGCCATCACCTGGTCGTCGCCGATCACCGACTCCCGGATCCGCCGCAGCAGCGGCGTCTCCGCGGGCGATGCCGGTGCGGGAACGTCCATGGTTTCGACGTTAGCCCTGTCCAGCGACAGGTTCGAGAGACCAACGTCCCGCGTTGCCGGTCTCGAATCATCACACGGTGGAGCTGAGGGGACTCGAACCCCTGACCCTCTGCATGCCATGCAGATGCGCTACCAGCTGCGCCACAGCCCCGTGGTTTGCAACGCGGAGAACCTTACCGAACGCCCTGACGACTATGAAATCGGGGGTTTCGAGGCTCGCTTCGCTCGCACCTCAACCACCGAGCACACTCGCTTCGCTCGCACCTCAACCACCGATCACACTCGCTTCGCTCGCACCTCAACCAGCGAACGAGGCTCGCTTCGCTCGCACCTCAACCGCCGAGCACACTCGCTTCGCTCGCACCTCAACCGCCCGCGATCAGGCAGTGCGGTTGTAGGCGGCCAGCGCCCAGCGTCCGGAGGGCCGTTCGACGAGCTCCACCCAGCCGCAGTTCGCCAGCGCCCGGAAGTCGGATGCCCAGTCGATGGGCCAGCCGAGCCAGTGCGCCATCGCGGTCCGGATCGCAGCGCCGTGGGCGACGATCAGCGCGGTCTCGCCGGCGTCGAGAGCCCCCGCGGTCTCCTTGAGCACGGCGGTGAACCGCTCGGCCACCTGCGCCTGGGTCTCGGCGCCGGGGATGTCGTCCCAGTCACCGGCGCGGAACCGCGCGTACTCGGCGGGGTCCAGCGCGGCGTACTCGTCGTGGGTCAGACCCTGTCGCTCCCCCAAGTAGCACTCCCGCAGGCGTTCGTCGTACGACGGCGCCAGCCCGGTCGCGCGCGCGACGTACTCCGTCGTCTGGCGCGCCCGTTGCAGGTCGGAGGACAGCAGCGTCACCGGCGACAGGGCGGCCACGGCCGGGGCGACCGCGCGCGCCTGCGCGTGGCCGGTCTCGTCGAGCGCCGGGTCGAGGTGCCCCTGGATCCGCTGGGTCGCGTTCCACTCGGTGCGGCCGTGCCGCAGCAGCACCAGCCGGCGGGCGTCCTCCGGTGGTTTCGAGGCTCCTCGCTGCACTCGTCGCACCTCAACCAGCGGAGGGCGCGGGACCGTGCACCTCGGCCGGGAGCGCGATGACCGGGCAGTCGCGCCACAGCCGCTCGAGGGCGTAGAACTGCCGCTCCTCCGTGTGCTGGACGTGCACGACGATCTCGCCGTAGTCGATGAGGACCCAGCGAGCGTCGCGCTCGCCCTCGCGCCGGATCGGCTTGGCGCCGATCTCGCGCAGCTTGTCCTCGATCTCCTCGACGATCGCCTTGACCTGGCGGTCGTTGGCTCCCGAGGCGAGCAGGAAGGCGTCGGTGATCGCGAGCTGCTCGCTCACGTCGAAGGCAAGGATGTCGGTGGCGAGCTTGTCGGCAGCGGCGCGGGCCGCCGCGTGCACCAGCTCGACGGCGTGCTCGGTCGCGGTCATTTCTCTCCGGGTTCTGCTGGGTAGAGGCCGTGCTTGGTGATGTACTGCACGACCCCGTCGGGGACGAGGTACCAGATCGGCTGCCCCGCCGACTGCCGCTGACGGCAGTCGGAGGAGGAGATCGCGAGCGCTGGCACCTCCAACATCGTGACACGCTCGGACGGGATCGCGGAAAGCGTGGCGGGGTCCACCTCCGCCCCCGGGCGCGTGCACCCGACGAAGTGCGCGAGCGCGAACAGCTCGTCGGCGTCCCGCCAGCTGAAGATGTCGGTGAGCGCGTCGGCGCCGGTGATGAAGAACAGGTCCGCGTCCGGACGGGCGGCGCGGAGGTCGCGCAGGGTATCGATCGTGTACGTCGGACCGCTGCGGTCGAGGTCGACCCGGCTGACCGTGAACCGCGGGTTCGCGGCGGTGGCGATCACGGTCATGAGGTAGCGGTGCTCGCCCGGCGAGACCTCCCGGTCGGACTTCTGCCAGGGCTGCCCGGTCGGGACGAAGACGACCTCGTCGAGCTCGAACCAGCCCTGGACCTCGGACGCCGCGACCAGGTGACCGTGGTGGATGGGGTCGAAGGTGCCACCCATCACCCCGACCCGGGGGCGCCGAGCGGGGGCGGTCACGGGTTGCTCAGCTGTGGTCGCGGCCGCCGCCGAACCAGACGAGGGCGAGGAGCATGAGGAGCAGGAGGGCCAGCGTGCCGCCGCCGACGAACCACGGGTTGACGGCGGGCTCGCCGTGCTCCTCGGCGGCCTGGAGTACGGCAAGTGCGGTCAGGCTGATCTGCATAGGCCGGATGCTATCGGACCGCCGCTCAGCCCCAGAACACGATCCAGTCGAAGAGAACACCCCACTCGACCAGGGTCCCGAACTCGAAGCAGAGCCAGAACCTGATGGTGCGGCCGACCAGGATGGTCGGGAGGAAGACCCACATCGGCATCTTGAGCGCTCCCGCGACGGCAGCCATCACCAGCAGCGGCGGGATCCCGACGAACGCGGCGGCGAAGAGGATCGCCCCGCCGAACCACGGCCGCCCCTCCATCCGCGACACCCACCGCTGATAGCTCGCCTGGATCTTCGGCCCGGAGAGCTTCCGCTGCATCCATCCGCTGTCGATCCCCCGGCGGGCGGCTTCGTACCAGACGATCTTGCCCGCGCTCTGGCCCGCGCCACAGACCAGCGACAGCGTGATCGCCGCCGCACTGCCGACCCCCGTCGACGAGATCCCGATGACATAGGCCTCGATGTTGATCACCGGGATCAGGGCCGACGCGACACTGATGCCGAAGCTGGCCAGCAGCAGGGTCATGACTCCGCGGGAACCCTCTCGGGGACGGGCAGCCCGAGCTGCAGCAGCCAGCGGAGCGACACGCACTTCAGCACCAGCAGCCCGATCGCGATGATCAGCCCGAGCCACCACCACCCGGTGGCCAGCAGCAGCACCGCGAACAGACCGGAGTTGGCCGCCTTGCCGAGCCGGGACCAGTTCCACAGGTAGATCCGGCGGTCGACGACGTAGAAGTAGTTGGGGCTGCGGATCGGCCAGGCGAGGAAGGCCAGCGACAGGAACATGTCAATGACCATGAACTCGAACAGGTAGACAGCGACCGGGATCGCGATGAGCTCCATCGGCTCGTCGCTGAAGAAGAACGGCGCCGGCTGCAGCCAGGCCAGGCCGACGTAGAACGCGCCGCAGCTGAGCCGGTCGCTCACCATGTCGACGACGCCGCCGATCCGGGTCTCGCAGTCGAACCGTCGCGCCCAGGCCCCGTCGAGCGTGTCACCGACCCAGTAGACGACGAGTCCGGTCACGAGCAGGGTGAGGTCGTCGTCGTACGCCCCCCACAAGGTGAGCACCAGCGTCGCGACGGTGCGGATCATCGTGATCACGGTCGCCCCGGTGAGGAGACGTTCCGTGGATGCGTCCGCGTAGATCCGGTCGGGCGCCCCTGCCATGGCGCGAAACCTACCGTGCCGCCATGACCGGCCGATGAGCGCTCCCGGCTCAGCGCGACGGCGAACCTAGGAAGTGGCCTGCGCCTCGGCCTCCTGGCGGGCGAGGTTGCCGGCGACCTCCGCCCTCCAGTACTCGTTGGCCTTGCGGGTGTCGACCTCGAACTCGAACCGTGCGGTCATCTCGGGCGTGATGTCGGCGACGTCGACGTAGAACTGGTCGTACCACCGTCGCAGCTGGTAGACGGGGCCGTCCTCCTCGCAGAGCAGAGGGTTCTGGATCGGGCTCTTGTTCTGCCAGATCCACACGTCCTGCAGGAAGCCCTCGGCGAAGAGGTCGGTGAACTTCTGCGCGACCTTGACCGCGGTGTCATCGTCGAGGCCGGCCACCTTCCGCACCATCAGCCCGAACTGGAGCCGGAAGTCGGTCTGGGTCACCGGGTAGTGACAGTTGACCAGGATCACGTCGATGTCGAACCCGCGCCAGGTCGTCGTCAGTGGGTTGATCATGTACGACGGCCCGTAGTACGCCGCCTCCGAGCGGAGCAGGCTCTCCTCCAGGGAGCCGTTCTCGACCAGGTCGGGCCGGGCCTCGGAGTTCATGTACTGGCTGGCGACGTGCCCCTCGAAGACGTTGCGGAAGTACGTCGGGAAGGCCCCGTGGATGTAGAAGAAGTGAGCCATGTCCACGATGTTGTCGATGATCTCGCGGCAGTTCGACCCGGGGATGTCGATCGCCTGCCACGTCATCGCGCTCCACTCGCCGGTCTCGAGCTCCGGGATCTCCGGGACCATCTGCTCGGGGATCGGCGGGTTGCCCTCGTGGTCGTGCCAGACGAACAGCTGACGGTTGCGCTCCATGGCGTGCCAGGTGCGGGTCTTCGCGCGCATCGGGACCCGCCGGGCGTACGGGATCTCCTTGCAGCCGCCGTCCCCTCCCCACCGCCAGTCGTGGAAGGGGCAGGCGATCTCGTCGCCCTTCACGGTCCCCTGGCCGAGGTCCCCACCCATGTGGCGGCAGTAGCCGTCGACCACCTGCAGCCGGCCGGCGCGGTCGGCCCACACGACCAGCTTGGTGCCGAAGGCCTCGACGGTGTGCGGCCGGCCGTCCCGGAACGAGTCGGCCGGGCCGAGGCAGTGCCAGCCCCGGGCGTACCGGTTCGGCGGCGTGCCGGGGTCGATCAGCCGTTTGGAGTCGATGCCCATCGGTCAGTACATCCCTGGCTCGACGCGCAGCCCGAGCTGGTCCGCGCCGTACATGCGCAAGGCCCGCTCGGGGTCGTTCGCCGCGTGGACCCGGCCGGCGTGGGCGTCGCGCCACGCGCGCTGGAGGTAGCCGCCCCGGGCCAGCGCCCGGGCCCCGGCGCTCTCGAACATCACGTCGATGGCCTCGATCGCGCGCTCGGTGCCGACCACCTGGTCCCGCCGCACCTTCAGCCGCAGGTCGAGCGGGATCGGCTCCCCCCGGCTGACGTGGGCCTGCAGGGTGCGCACGTTCTGGCCGAGCATCGCCCAGGCGGCGTCGATGTCCGCCGCCGCGCGGGCGATCCGGACGTGCTGGAACGGGTCCTCGGCGGCGCGCTCGCCGGCGTAGGCCGCTCGGACCCGGTGCTGCTGGGTCTCCACGTGGTCGGCGAAGGCGCCGTAGGCCATCCCGATGATCGGCGTGGTGATCGCCGAGGTGAACAGGGAGTGGAACGGCAGCCGGTAGAGCTCGCCCCCGTTGAGGGCCTGCCCGGGACCCGCGCACCGGCCGGTCTCGGTCATCGAAAGGGTGAAGTCGACCGGCACGAAGGCACGGTCGACGACGATGTCGTGCGACCCGGTGCCGGCCAGGCCGACCGTGTCCCACGTGTCCTCGACGACGTAGTCGCTCCCCGGCAGCAGGAACGTGCGGAAGTCGACCAGGTTGCCGTCGTCGTCGGTCACCAGGCCGCCGAGCAGCACCCAGTCGGCGTGGTCGCAGCCGGAGGAGAACGACCAGCGGCCGCTGACCACGTAGCCGCCGTCGGCGAGCGTGACCCTGCCCGTCGGGGCGTACGACGACGACATCAGCGTCGCAGTGTCCGGCCCCCACACGGCCTCCTGCGCGGCGGCGGGAAACAACGCGAGCTGCCACGCGTGCACCGAGAGCACCGATGCGACCCATCCGGTCGACGCGTCGGCGGACGCGATCTGCCGGATCGCCTCGTAGAAGTCGAGCGGGTCGCCCTCCAGCCCGTCGTAGCGGCGCGGCTGCAGCATGCGGAACACGCCGACGGCCTCGAGCTCCTTGACGGACTGCTCGGGTACGGCGCGCTGCTGCTCGCACTCCTCGGCACGCTCGCGGAACCCGGGCAGCAGGTCGCGCAGGTTCTCCAGGACAGTGGTGGTCATCAGGCCTCCTCGGGCTCTCAGCCGACTCCCACAAAGTAGAACGTGTTCTAGTTCGGGGATGCGGGCCGAGGTCCCGAGACTCGAAGGACCTTGGTCCCGAAGGACAGCCTTCGCTCAGCGGCGATCAGGCGCCGGCGTTGAGCTCCTCGAGCCGGCCGCACGCGTCGACGTACTCCTGGACCCAGCGTTCGACGACCACCGACGTCCGCTCGACACGAGCGAGCTGCCCGACGACCTGGCCGACCGGGTTGAACCCGACGTCGCGCACGACGTCGGGCTGCCGGCGTCCGGCGGCGGCCGCCATCCCGGAGACCATG